>JAJDZM010000052.1 GCA_022824615.1 Candidatus Binatia bacterium
TAACGTCACATAGGGCGCGACTAACGCCCACTCCTCATCACTGACATCACTCGGATACGCTCTCCGCTTCATCCCCCCACTTTAATCCACCACCCCATAAGTGCATAACACCCTCTAGAAATTCTTCGTCAAATAGAAGCGCATATAGTGCGCGCTGGTTTCGATCTGTCCGGCAAAAGAACTGAGGACGGTCTCCAGTTCCTGCATGTGGAACGGCCGGCCGAGGTTGGCCTCCATGGTCTCGCGCCTGATGAGACACTCGGTATCGGTCTCGACCCGAACGTAAGCATAGTGGTTTTCGACCCGCACCTCTTTATCCGGGTTGTCTTCGTAGATCGCGTCAATTGCCGCATCCGCGATATCCCCGGCGCGGAGCACCGGGCCGACTTTGTTGTTGCCTGTCTGTTTGTCCATATCTATACTCCGACGCGCTTTGGCTCTCTGCCAACGACGTCCACATAGATTTCGTCCTGCTCGATTTTAACGGGATAGCGGGCCAGTTCGCAGTCTTGGGGATTGATCCCTTGGCCCGTCGTGACATCGAATTGCCACACATGGGCGCTGCATGTGAGCACCTTGTGGCCGTCGAAATCGCCCTCGGCCAAGGAGAACTGTTGATGCGGACAAATCCCCTGAATGGCGATGACCTCACCATCGATGGGATAGACTAGGACGATGGGTTGCCCGTCCACCTCATACGCGGCCATATCACCCTCCCATATATCGTCGAGGCTACAGACTCGGGTGAACGTCATACTCTCAGTACAGTCGAGGGGAACTCAGTGCAAGTCGAGAGATTGTAAAAATCCGTGCACGGCCTGGGTGGCCGTGGTCGCAGCCTGCGGGCTGTCGGGCAAGGCCCGGCAGTACGCGTCGATGGCCCGTTCGGCCAGAGGGAGCCACTGCTCCACCCAGCCGCGTATCACCACCAGGTTTTCGGGCCGTTCACCCGCAAAGCGGACCAGGGCGGTACTCCAGGTTCTGGAGCGCTGGACATCACGATATTCGGAATCGGCAATCAGGCCGAGCAAGCTGTCGCCCTGCCGCCGGCCGGTGGCTGCCAGTTGACGCAGCAGGGCCTCATCCATGGCCGGCTTGGCCACCAGATTGAGCGCGACAAAACTCTCGCCCCAGTCATAGGCGACCAAAACCTTTTCCATCAGTTCACGAAAGCCTTGCCAGGCAGTGTCGTTTTCCCAGGCAGTGCGCTCAGCCGTCCCGAATCCGCTGTCCGGATAGATCTGTTTCAACTCGGCGGTCCGATACGCACGATGGGATACGCAGCGCAGGGCATCCGCGGCCTGATAGGTCGCGCAGTTCCGAATCGTACTCGATGGCACAATCTGGACGAGATAGTGCGAGGCCATCTGCACGGTGTGGTAGGCATAGCGGGCCGGGGTGTACAAGCGCGGCAGGGTAGCGACCCAGGCGGCAGTGAGGCCAGCGTCGTACTGGAGTTCGTTGTGCTGGTCGAACAGCCCTTCGATATAGGTCTCCTGGCCGTCTTGCAGGATGTTATAGGCGCGATAGGTGAGTTCATCGGGGTCACGGAACTCCTCCCAATCCCGACCGCTGAGCGGAGAGCCGTGACGGTATTTTTTGAACCACTTTGAGAGCGGGATATTTGGCCCGAGCTCAAACGGAGACTCCGCATTCTTGGCGTCGTACATGAGATTGGTCGAGACAATCTCATATTCGCTCGGGCGACGGCGGCGGCCGGCGAGATGACTCCAGGTCCGTAGCGGCTTGAGCGGTTCGGATTCGGTGCTCATGGTGTGGGCTCGGGCGCTTCATAAAAGAGTTCGAGGCTTGTCATCGGCGTGATACCGGCCTCCGCAACCGTCATATCGCGCGGAAACGGTTTTTCAGCCCCGACTTTCCGCACCCGCAGCGGCACGTCCGGCTGCTGGTTCTTCTCGAAGCCGATACTCAGTTGGGCGGCCGTCTGGCACACTTCGTCCATCGTGTTCTGGGTATCGACGATGGAGACGTACAGGACAAACTCCTGGTGCAGATTATGGACAATGGGAATCTGTGCCATACGAACCCTCAGGCGGCCTGGACCTGCTCTTGGCGGTACTCCTCCAACCAGCTATGACCGAGGGCGTCTTCCCCCCACTCTCCCTCTTGGAGCGAAAAATAGTCGAGCAGCCCTTCGAGGGTTGGCGGCTGGATCATCCCGGCCACCATCCGGTCGGCAACGCTCAGATGATCTTTGTAGCGGTCCGGGTCCTGCTGAAAGATCCAGCGGTCCACTTCCGAGCCGAAATGATACAGGCGGCCCTCGTGCTCAAGCGGAAAATCCTGCAAGGGCCGGCCGGTCTTGCCCGGAGTCCAGCCGGGCGTGCCGGTGATCGGCACTTGAGCCATATTGCAGAGCTGCACCATAGAGGGCAGAACCGTGTCAACCGGGCCGTCTTTCAGGAAGCGGGCAATGATCGGGTCCCAGAAATGCGCTCCCCAGGTCTCTTCCCAGCCGGGATATTTCTCCTCCAGCCAGGCGCGTTCGGCCCGGCTGATGCCGGGCGGGACATCCCACCAGACCGATTTGTGAAAGGTCCAGATTCCGGCGTGCATCCCGTGATGGCGGGTATCGAGGTCGGCCAGCATGGTGTCCCAATACCAGGGGCGTTCCAGCCCTATATCGAGCAGGGTCCGCTCAAACTGGCCAAAGACCCACTCCTGCATGAACTCTTTGAAGGATTTCTCGCGGCGGTCGAGCGGGGTGTAATAGTCCATGGACGGACCGGTCACGGTGGCGAACAAGGTCCAGGCCCGCCAGATGGCAATATCCACCAGTCGCTGGGCTTCGGCCTTCTTCCCGTTTGCAATCAGGATTTTCACAGCCGGACCGCCAATCTGGGCGTGCCGCGCTTCATCGGTTTGAATACTCGAGGCAAGATTGGAAAAGGAAATATCACCGGCCTGAGCGGCGTCGGCCGCAAGACCAAGAAATTGCAGATTGGAAAATCCGGTCTCAAACGCAAAGGTCAGCATCAGCGCCACCCCAACCGCGTCGCGACCGGCCATGATGTCATCAAACAGATGCCGGGCGGCAACAACCGCCCACTCGTTGGTGTGCATCGACTTGGTCGCCCAGTCAAACTGCCGACTGCGGTGGACGTGTTCGTGCGGGAAATAGAGCTGAATCTGACCGTGGCGGTTCTCGTCCAGCGAGCCAAAGGTCGCCATGTTGCGCAGACCGCCGGCCTTGCCAAAGCGGGCCATGCGCGACTCCGCGCTCGACGCCATAGCCTCCAGCGTGGCGAACGCACCGTAGTGCAGCTTGAGAATACTCACCCAGCCGGGCTCAGCCTGGTCCAGGAAATTGGCCCGCTGGAGCGCGGCCTTGACCGAATATACCCCGGCGTCCTTCTCGCGCTGGGTCCGCACGTATTCACGATAGGTGACTTTATAGGGCTCGTCATAGCTCTCCCACACCTCAAGGGGTAAGCCCAGCGTCCCACTCTGCTCTTCAGGAAAAAGCGCATCTTCCGTGACGTATTTTGGCGTCCAATTGGTGTCGCGGGCGATGTCATACCAGTCGGCTCGGTCCAAGAGCGCCATACGGTGTTCCCTCCTATGCCAGGCGTATCCGTACTTCCGATGAGGGAGGTATCATAGCCAACCGGGATATGGGGAGCAACACGAAGGGAGGTAGGTCGAGCGGCTTTCTCTCTACTCTTGACCCGACATGGCAGCGTCTATCACCGGCGAGATGCCAGCAGGGGAATGCTGCCGATGCAGCCCAGCCCGACCACGGTGGTAGCGATCGCCATCACAATGACCAGCTCATAGCCGCCCATTCTCCACACCAGTGCGGCCAGGGTGGGAGCGAGGGCCGCGGCCAGGATGGATGGGATAGCCAGAAAGCCGGAGATGATGCCGAAATGGGCTCTGCCCAGCAGTTCGGCGGTCATCACCGGGCGGAGAATACTGCTTATCCCAATCCCCGCTCCCTGGAGTACCACGAAGAGCGGGAGTAGCAGGGGAACGGCCTGGGAGCAGAACAGGGCGGTTGCCGCCCCGCTCATAGCAAGAAAACAGGTGAGAGCGATCCAAAACGTCGAAACGTATTTCTCCACTGCCAACATGGCCAGACGACCCGCTACCTGCATGGGTCCGATCGAAGAGGCTGTGAGGACTGCCGCTTCATCTGACAGACCCCGTTCAGACAACAGCGGCAGGAGATGCGTCAGCAGGCTGAAATGTTCCATATAGGACATGCCGAATGCCACAGCGAGTAGCCAGAAGACCGGTGTCCTGAGCACACGCGAGGCCGCTCCAGGGTGAGCGCTGCTTGGAGTGGGTTGAGCGGTTCGATGCTGGTCCGCATGCCGACACGCATTCCAGATGAGGGGAACGGCAACCAGGAGATTGACGCCGGCGACAATGACCACGGCACCTCTCCAGCCGACCCAGCCGACGAGCAGGTGGATACTCGGAAAGGCGAGAGTCCCGGCAAGACCGGCGACTAAGGTGACGATAGTGATGGCTTTGCGAGCCTTGTCACCCAGGGAATGCGTCAGGATGGAGAAGCACGCCTCGTAGAGCGAGCCGGCCATGGCCACGCCAATGCCGAACCAGAGACAGTAGAACTGCCACGGATGTTCAGCCCAGGCGAGGCCGGCCAGGAAGACGCCGCCCAGGGCGGCACTGCCGCTGAAGACGACCCGTCCGAAACCACGGTCTATGAGGCGTCCGGTCACAGGTCCGAGCAGGGCCGAAGTAATCAGAGCCAGCGTGAGCGCCCCGGCAAGCTCGGTTTTCGACCAGCCCAGGTCGCGCTCCCACTCAAGCAGCAGCGCGGGAAACGAGTAGTAGAGTGCCGCCCAGACCAGCGTTTCCGCAATCGCCAGCGGCCATACGATCCGATGGAAGGTCATGCTGTTGACGCTGTATCAGCCGTCGAGACCGGGTAAAAGGCGGGACAGGCGCTGCGTACCGCTCTGTGATTGGACGGTCAGGTATAATGGCTGCGCCGTTTTACGGCCAGTTCCCGTTCGAGATAGAAAATCTCGATCTTTTCTCCCACCCCGTCTTTGGGGGTGAATTTATGACCGCGCAGGATGGTCTCGACAATGCCCAGGTCGGGCCGGCCGGGATACGCACGGCTGCCGGTTATCTCGGTCGAGGCGAAGACGGTATCCCCAACAAAAACCGGTCCGGTGTGTCGACCGGTCGCATAGCGCACATCCCCAACGGCATTATCGCCAACGTCGGGACAGGACAGGCCCAGGCAGAGATTAAACGGAATCCCGCCGTAGACGATCAACTGGCCGCCAATATAGCGCTCTGGATTCTGGTCTATCAGGTACTGATTGGAGTGAACCTGGGAGGTGTTATCCAAGAGAGCGGTCCATTCCATGTGAGCGGTGGTCAGCGTCCGCCCGCGGGAATGTTCGAGTATGTCGCCAACGCGAAAGTCCTCAAAATAGGTATCGTCATTGGCCAGGTGGGCCAGGTTTTCGTAACGCCGACTCTTGTCATACTCCGGCACAACGAGCTCGCAGGGGATATGGGGAATCTCATCCAGGGCCGCGTCTTCGACCTGCGCATCCATATTGTCTTTCCAGATTTGCACCTTGCGCTGCAGGGTCAGTACGATTTCACCGTGCTGGTTCCGGCCGGTCGTCTGGACGTGGACAACACCCCGGTCCGGGTCCCATGAGGAAGGCTTGACGCCGAGGATGGTCGTCTCAACCTCAATCGTATCGCCGATATATACCGGAGCGCCAAAGCGCATATCGCGGTATTCGAGATTGGCTCGTGCGTTTTCAGAAATGTCTTCAACGCTCTGGCTGAAGACGATGTTCATCACCAAACCGGGTGGAGCCACCAGACCGCGGAAGCCGTACTGTTCGGCATAGCGTGCGTTTTTCGACAGCGGATTGGTTGTCATGCCGAATTCGGTAAAGGCATTAAACAAGCCTTCGGTTATGGTTTTTCCAACCTTATGCCGAAACAACTGACCAACTGAAAAATCTTCGAGGAAATTACCGCGCTTCTTCCGGATATGCACCCGTACTCCTTTGTGTCCGTTCATCTCAAGGCCGAGAGAAATTCCTGGCGCCCCCTGGCGCTGAGATGCAGATACATATTGTGACGTTTTTGTGCCCCAAGGGTGTCCCAGGGCTGAGAGGCATAATTATGACCCGGATAGAGAACGGTCTCGTCTGCCAGTTGTGAGAGCGTTTGCAGGCTCGAGTACATGTCTTCCGGACTGCTGCCCGGCAGGTCAACCCGGCCGCACGAGTTAATAAACAGCGTATCGCCGGCCACCAGACGATTCTCAATCAGAAAACATTGTGAGCCGGGCGTATGTCCAGGCGTATGAATGAACTTGATGGTGAGCGCGCCCACAGTGGTCGTATCACCGCCCGCGACCTGCACGATATCGGAATCGGATACACCGACCAGGCGGCCGAGGAATTCGGATTCGGCCTTGTGGATATACACCTTGGCTTTCACCTGTTCGAGCAGTTCAGCCACACCCTGGATGTGGGTACCGAACAAATCGCCACCGAGGTGATCTTGGTGATAGTGGGTCACCAGCGCCTGGGTAATGGTGAATCCGTCCTGTTCCGCGGCCTGAATGATGGCCGGAATGTCCCAGGCGGCGTCGATAACGACCGCTTCACGCGTAGCCGTATCCCCAATCAGGTAGGTGAAATTCTGCATGGGACCAATTTCAACTTGCTTGAAATACAGGGAAGACTCGGCCATCACGTCCCCTTCCGTGGGCGTTTTTTCACGGCGTTTTTGGCGCCACGGATGGATTTTGCCTTTTTCGTTCTGTCGGACCGGGCAGCCTTTCGCTCACTACTGCGCAGGCCACGCTCCCAGAGATATTCCGGCTCTCCCAGCTTTTGACTCACCCAACGAGAGAGGACGAACAGCAGGTCGCTGAGTCGATTCACATAGGTGAGCGGCCAGGGACTGAGGTCTTCTTCACGCGAGAGGCGCAAGATATCTCGTTCGGCCCGCCGACAGACGGTGCGGGCCTGGTGCAGGAAGCCCCCCACTTTTCCGCCACCGGGCAGGATAAAAGAGTTGAGCGGCTCCAGGTCCTTCTGACAGAAATCGATGAGGCGTTCGAGACCCTTCACCTCCTGCTCGCTAACCCGGAACATGCCTTCGTAGGAGAAATCTGCGGGGGTGGCCAGCTCACTCCCGAGGTCGAACAGCTCATTCTGGAGTTGGCGCAGAATATCGTCCAGGTGTTCGGCAGCCGGCAACCGTGGTTTCAAAGAGTGAACGTGTCCTCCACTAGCAGGCGAAGGCTGGACACGTTTACTCTTCAGATCGTCATTGAATACCCGGGCCAGACCGACAACGGAGTTGAGTTCGTCCAGCGTCCCATAGGCCTCGATGCGGGCCGCATCCTTAGGAATCTTTTTCCCTCCAACGAGTCGGGTCGAACCCTTATCACCCGTCCGAGTATAAACCTTGGTAATGCGGACCATTATGACTTGGGGCTGAGCATCTCAGGGCGGGGGCAATCGCATCCCTCTTCAGGCCTGGATGCGCTTATCCAGCGCCGCGTTTTCTCGCCAGAGCGCCTGCGGGAGCCGGTCTCCAAACTGGTGGAAGAATTCGCGCTGACTCTCCGCGGCTTTTACCCAGCCGGGACGGTCCACGCTGAGGAGTTCGTCGAGCACGGCCGGCGGGACATCGATCCCGGTCGTATCAATGTCGTTGGTATGCGGCAGATAACCAATTTCGGTCTCGCGAGCTTCGGCCTCACCGTGCACCCGGGCAATGACCCAGCGCAGCGCCCGCAGGTTTTCTCCGAAGCCGGGCCAGAGGAATTTGCCCTCTTGATTTGTCCGGAACCAGTTCACCCGAAAAATTTTCGGTGGGTCGGCGAGCTTTTGGCCCATGTTGAGCCAGTGGCCGAAATAGTCGCCCATGTTGTAGCCACAGAAGGGCAGCATGGCCATGGGATCACGCCGGATTTTCCCGACTTTTCCGGTCGCCGCGGCCGTTGTCTCGGAGGCCATCGTCGTACCGAGCGACACCCCATGCTGCCAGTTGAAAGACTGACAGACAAGCGGAATCAAACCTGCACGCCGGCCGCCAAAGAGGAAGGCCGAGATCGGCACCCCTTGGGGCGATTCCCACTCTGAAGACATGACCGGACACTGGCGGGCTGGCGTCGTAAAACGGGAGTTGGGATGGGCGGCTTTCCCCTCGGACTGTGGCGTCCACGGCTTGCCCTGCCAGTCGATCGCCTCGGCCGGCGGTCCCCCGTCCAGGCCTTCCCAGTAGGGAGTGCCGTCCGGGGTGAGGGCAACATTCGTAAAGATGGAGTTCCGCGCAACAGTCGCCATAACGTTCGGATTGGTATGAGAGTTTGTTCCCGGCGCAACGCCAAAAAACCCGGCCTCGGGATTAATCGCCCACAGCCGTCCATCCGGTCCGGGATGCATCCAGGCAATATCGTCTCCCACCGTCCAGACTTTGTAGCCCTTCTGGCTCTCCGGTGGGATCAGCATGGCCAGATTCGTTTTGCCGCAGGCGCTGGGGAACGCGGCGGCAATATACGTGGTGCGACCGCTCGGCTCTTCGATGCCGATGATGAGCATATGCTCAGCCAGCCAGCCCTCTTCACGCGCCATATAGCTCCCCAGGCGCAGGGCGAAGCATTTTTTCCCAAGCAGGGCGTTCCCGCCGTAGCCGGAACCAACAGACCAGATCGTGCGGTCTTCAGGGTAGTGCATGATAAACCGACGGTCAGGGCTGAGGTCGCCAAGCGAATGGAGACCCTGGACATAATTCTCTGACGAACCCAGACGCTCAAGCGCAACCTTGCCCATGCGGGTCATGATGCGCATACTGGCAGCGACGTAGGGGCTATCCGTGATTTCGACGCCAACCTGACTGTAGGGCGACGTGACGGGCCCCATGATATACGGCACGACGTACAGCGTGCGGTCTTTCATCGCTCCCTGAAAGAGCCCGCCGACTTTTTCCTTGGCTTCCGCTGGGGCCATCCAGTTATTATTCGGACCGGCGTCTTCTTTTTCCCGCGTACACACAAAGGTCAGGTGCTCGGTGCGCGCCACATCTCGGGGGTCACTGCGGTGTAAATAGCAGTTCGGATATTTCTCCTGATTTAACGCCGTCAGCGTCCCATCGTCGAGCATGCCCTCAATCAGGTGTTGATTTTCTTCTTCCGAGCCGTCACACCAGTGAATATTCTTTGGGCGGGTGAGCTGGGCCGTTTCTTCGACCCATTGTTCGAGTGGGGTTGGCATAGTCGGGGTGGTCTCCTCCGGATAAGAGTGGATACTAATACTGAGAACAAAAGACGATAAGTTTTCTTTATATCTAGCCCCAGGTGGAGCGTCAATAATGCTTCTGGCTTAAAGAATAGACTTTTCGGGTAGTTCCGTCCAGTATTGGGAGGGAGGGGAGCCAGGTGGGGACACGCCGGTTCGTTTCCACCGAGCGGCCTATTGCCTCAGGCAGCTAGGCGTGACTCGCTTCTTCGGGTTTGCACAGTTTGAGAATCATCTCTTTCAGCCGGTCCGGATCGACCGGCTTCTTGAATAAGACGTCCTCCAATCCTTCCAGACGACTCCGTTTGATCACGTGGTCTTTGTCGTAAAAATAGGCCGTCATCAGGACAACGGGCAGTTGCGGGTAGCGCTCCTTGGCCTCCATGTAGAGGTCATACCCGTCCAGGTCAGGCATCACCACGTCACTCAGCACCATGTGGAAGGGGTGTTGGTTGAGAAAGTTCTGATCAAGGATCTTCAGCGCCTCAATCCCGTTAGTCGCGACCTCAACACTACAGCCGTCTTCGGTTAGCAAGTCACGCAACGAGTAACACACACCCAGGTCGTCATCGACCACCAGGAGCCGCAGGCCAGCCAGGGCCTGGGTTGCTGGCCGGGCACCAAGGGAATGTGGCGCTACCACTTCATCCCGCCCCAGGTCTGCCATCCGAGAACCGTGCAGGTACTCGGTCGTGTCATAGCGCTCGCCGTGGGCCATATCGTCAATCCGCGCGACGCTCCCGCGGATCTTTGCCAGCTCACGCTGGATGGATTCTACCCGTTCCTCCTGGACAACGTATTCTTCGTCCGGAAAACTCTGCGCCATGTGTTTGGTCAGAATATCCAGATTATTAAAGATGACCTCGAGCGGGTTATTGATCCGATGTCCGAGACCGACGGCTAATTCACCCAGCGTCGCCAACTGATCTCGCCGACGAATCTCCCGCAGATCTTTCAAAAAGCCAACTGAGCCAGCCTCGTTTCCCGCCTCATCATAAATAATGGAGCCGGAAATGGCGGCGGGGATATGCTCGCCGCTCTTTGTCACGAGCGTGGTCTCGAAATTCTTGACCTTGCCCTTCTCGCCGACCTCTTCGCTCCGCATGGCCTCCATGACGCGGCGCGCCTCATCGATGTTCGGGTAGACAGAGGTCTGGACCCGCTTGCCGTGAATCTCTTGTGAGGTATAGCCGAGCGTCTGATGCGCCCCGTCGTTATAAAAAATAATCTGGCCCCTATGGTCGAGCGCAATAACGATATCGAGGGAACTTTCCAGCAGTCGCTCGAAATATCCCGGCGGCAAACGGATCTCGCGCAGGTCGCGGTGAAAGCCGATCGAACCGATTTCGGCCCCATCTGCGTCGTAAATAATCGAGCCCGAGAACGAGATGGGGATATGCTCGCCACTCTTTGCCACCAAGGCGGTTTCAAAATTCTTGAGCTTGCCCTTTTCCCCAATGTCCTCGCTGCGCATCGCCCCGAGCACCCGCCGGGCTTCTTCGAGGCTGGGATAGAGCATGACCCGTTTTCCTTGGACCTCCTCTCGGGTATAGCCCAGGGTCTTGCTCGCCCCGTCATTGTAGAAGATGATTTGTCCTCGATGATCGACGGCAATGACAATGTCGAGAGAACTTTCGAGAAGCCGTTCAAAATACACAGAGGAAAGCTGGAACATGGAAGACCACTTACTTGTTCACTCTGCACCGAGCGCTCGGCATCATCTGGAGAGCGATGCTCGGGGGTATTGTTTACATACTATGTTAGGCCGCTGGTTTCCTAATCGTCAAGCCCGGCCCCCCGCCCGTCACTCCCTGGTTCGAGTCATTATCCTGCTGAGTCTTGTGCTGCCGTGTAGTCTGGGAGGCTGCTACTGGCTCAAGTACGAAAAACTCATGCGTACTCATATCCAACTCATGAGTGCGATGACCGACAAGATGAACCGGCTCTTGGAAGACAACGACCCGCTGACCCCAGCCATGATGAATGAGTTCTTGTATCCGCTCAAACGGGCGCGGGACTTTTCCCGCATCGTGGCCCAGCGCTATGCCGACCAGCCCTCGCTCACCGCCTTTAACCGGCTCCTCGATCTGTATCAAAGCCTCGTCACGGAATTTGACCGACTCCGCGTTCAGCCCGGCAGCCTTGTGCATTTCCGTTCCCAGACCCAGGCAGTCCGAGACCAGGCAGCGCGAGTCGAGGTACTCCTGGATTCCGAATAAGTCAGCCGTTTGAAAGAGGCAAACGCAGGACCTGTTTATCGTCCGCAAGGCCGGCCAGGAGTTCAGCCACAGTCGCACCGAGGAGGGGATGGACAAACTGGGGCGCCAGTTCAGAGAGCGGTAAAAGCACGAACCGCCGTCGGTGCATTTCCGGATGCGGAATCTGCAACCGCTCTTCATGCACAATCTGCTTGTCAAAAAGTAAGATGTCGAGATCAATTGTGCGGGACGCCCATTTTTTTGTCCGTTTTCGTCCGAGTGCCAATTCGATTTTTTGCAGATGACCCAGGAGTTGCTGTGGGCTCAACGCGGTCTCCAACTCAACCACACCGTTGACATACCAGTTCTTCGCCTCCCCAATCGGCTCAGTCTCATACAATGAGGAGCAGCCCACAATGGTCGTCTGGGGGAGGTCGGCCATCAGGTCGAGTGCCTTTTGATAATACGCCTGGCGGTTGCCGAGATTGGACCCGACGCCAATAAAAACCTGACTCTGCATCCCCTGCCCCGGTTACGTCTTCCACGAAAACGCCTGCGCAGCTTGCTGCACAATCTGCTGCCCGATGGCGAGCGAAGCGGTTGCGCCCGGCGAGGGAGCGTTCAGCACATGGATGGCGTGCGGCGAACTGGTAATGACAAAATCGTCGACCAAAGCCCCATCGGCGGAAATCGCCTGGGCGCGCACCCCGCTGCCGCCCGGCAGTAGGTCCTCTGCCTGCAACTCGGGGAGCAGCCGCTGGAGCGCACGCAGAAACGCCGCTTTACTTAGAGAACGGTAGATTTCTCCAAGGCCGGTCTGCCAATATTTGCGCGCTATCGTCCGAAACCCGGAGAAACGCAGCGTTTCCCATAAGTCTTGAGGAATCAGATCAGCCCACTGATAGCCCTCTCGGGCAAAGGCCAGAACCGCATTCGGCCCAGCTTCCCGCTCCCCGGTCATAGTCCGGGTGAAATGGACACCTAAAAAAGGAAAGGCCGGATCCGGCACCGGATAGATGAGATGATTCACCAGGGCGTGTTTGTCCGGGGCAAGGGTATAATACTCACCGCGGAACGGGACAATCTGCAATGCCGGCTCAGCCCCGGCCAGGCGTGCGATCCGGTCACACTGAAGGCCGCCGCAGTTAATGACCGCCCGCGTCCGGATAACAGCGGTGGCCGTCTCTACCGCCAACTGGCCGTCGGTCGAGACAATGTTTTGTACCTGCTGCGCGCACTGAATCTCGCCGCCGGCTTCTTGCACCAGGGCGGCGTACTGCTCGGCCACCCGCACATAGTCAATAATCCCTGTTGCCGGGACGTACAGGGCTCGGAGACCTGCGGCGTGCGGTTCAATTTCCCGCAGCCGCTCGGGACCGATCATTTCCAGCCCCGCAACACCGTTGGCCGTCCCGCGCCGGTGGAGTTCCTCAAGCCGAGGGAGTTCGTCCGCCGAGGTTGCCACAACGACTTTCCCACAGCGTTCATAGGGGATATCGTGTTGATCGCAAAATTCGGTTAACAGCGTGCCGCCGCTCACACAGGTCCGGGCCTTGAGCGAGCCGGGTTTATAGTAAATACCCGAGTGAATAACCCCGCTGTTATGACCGGTTTGATGCGCGGCCAGGCGGGTCTCCTTTTCGAGGACTCCCAGTTTAACCCTGGGGTATTGGCGGGTAACGGTCAGGGCGGTGGCCAGTCCGAGGATTCCACCGCCAATGATGATAAGGTCAAACTGGTCGGTCATACTAACGTGCGCCTAGAAGAGCAATGCAGCAGTAGACTGCTCGGAATAATCCCCTACCGGACCAATACGGTAAGGCCTCCCATCTTTGTCGGTATGAGTGAACTTAGTCTTTAGGTTGGTCGCATCATAAAAGCCCTTCACTTCAATACATATTCCCACCCCTCGGCAGTCCGTCTCCGACCAGGGCGTTCTCTTGGATCACGTTCTGGTTCCATCGTCTCCTCTCGTAGGTCTTCCTCAAACAAAGGTTCTCCGGGGAGAGCTCTTTCGGGCTGCACCTCAACTTGAGTTTGTAACCGAGGGGTACTAGGGGTTGGTGTCACTCCTGACTCATCGTCCGTAGACCTAAACACAAACCAGAGCAACCCTCCAATGACCAGCCACACAAGGATAGCCTTCCATATTCCGCCGTTTGAACGCTCTTTTGAGAAGGTAGGGGTAGAGGATTCCCATGTATCGATTGTCGGGGGGATACCTGTATCGCGAGTCACACGAGGGACTGGTTTGGTGTCTAACTTAGGGGTGGGCTTAGAGGCATGTTTCGGAGTGGGTGTGGACCTCACAGGCTGAACACAATCTGGCTGGATCAGTTTCTTTCGCCCCTGTCGCCATGCCTCTGGCTCATACGCCCTCCCCTCCCACATCCCTCTCTTTGCTTGCTGGGCCTTGAGTTCTTGAGATTTATATCTATTGCTGTACCGCGTGTAGGCGACTGAGTGACCCTGCCCAACTAACCATTCGCCTATGTCCTCTCCACCACAAAAGACCGTACCCAATACTCTATCGTGGCTGTACACGTTTCCATTTCCATCGCCAGCTTTAACAACAACCCATTTTCCTTCAACCTTTTTTTTCAAACACTCCTTGACATACTCTCCAGCATTGTACCATCTACCATGTTTGTCTTCTGCATACTGATTCCACTCAGGAGAGTCCACCGCCGCAAGTCGAATCTTACGTCCGTCTACTACGAGGCCATCCGCATCGACTACACGAGCAATTCCTGAAAAGGTAAAATTCATGTTGTCTCTTAATTCCCTTTCATATCACAGGTGTAGTTCTTTCAAGAGGCTGACGCCATCAGCCTGCTGACGTCCCTCAGCGTCGTTCCATATCATCAAAACCCCTTCAAATACTCTTTCATCTGCCTATACAAAACACACGTGCACTGCAAACCACGCCTATGTTTACTCCCACCCGAGCCGGGCTGAGCGAAATTCTGTACTTTGCCCTGCCGATTATTATGTCGATGGCCTCGTACACGCTGATCGGCTTTGTCGACACCTGGATGGTGGCCCAGGTCGGCACGGCTGAGGTGGCCGCGGCTATGCCGGCCGGCATTATCGCCTATACGCTCACCGCCCTGCCGCTGGGCATTACGCAGTGCGTCAGTACGTTCGCCGCCCAGGCCCTGGGGAAGGAGAAACTCGACGAAGGCGCAATAGTCGCCTGGCAGGGTCTGTATTTGAGTGGGGCGGTCGGTCTCGCACTCTTCGCGTTGTGGCCGGCCGCTCCCCACTTCTTTTCCCCGTTTGGACATGAGCCGGACATTATTGCGCTTGAAGTTGTCTACTTCCGCATCCGGCTGTGGGGGATAGGTTTTTCGGTTGCCATCGGCGCGCTGAGTGGCTTCTTCTACGGGATGCACAGGCCCAAGGTCCCCCTGGTTGCTACGGTGATTGCCAATATCGCTAATGTCTGTTTCGCCTACACTTTGATCTTCGGCAAGTTTGGCGCGCCGGCCCTGGGTCTCAAGGGGGCGGCCCTGGCGATGGTGTTCAGCTTTGTCGTCCAGTTCGCGGTGCTCTTTCGGGTCTTCCTCTCCCAGCCGTACGCGACCCAGTTTGCCACCCGGGCGGTCTGGAAGCCGAACTTGGCGGCAGCCCGCCGGCTGCTGCACATTGGCCTGCCCGCCGGGACGCAGATGGCCATCGACGTCTTAGGCTGGGGCGTCTTGATTATTTTGATGGTTGGCCAGTTTGGCAAACAGCAACTGGCTGCCAGTAATATCGCCATTCAATACATGACGGTCTCATTCATGCCCGCGCTGGGACTCGGCCAGGCGCTGACCGCGCTGGTCGGACGCTATATTGGAGAGGGTAAGCTCGATCTTGCCGTTCAACGCACGTATGAAGCGTTCTTTCTGGCCATGTTGTATATGGCACTGATGGGCATGTGCTACGTCCTGTTCCGTTTCTCTTTCCTGAGTTTTTTCAGCCAGGACCCGGTCGTCATCCAGGTCGGCAGTACCTTGCTGATCTGCGCGGCCCTGCTGCAAGTTTTTGACAGCATGGGCATTACCTTTGCCGGCGCCCTGCGCGGGGCGGGGGATACGTACTGGATTGCCGGGCTGACGCTTACGCTTTTGGTGTGTGTCTTCACGCCGCTCAGCCTGGGTTCGGTGCTCTTGACCAACCTCGAATCCCTCGGACCGTGGCTGGCCGGCACCATTAACGTCTCTCTGTTTGGTTTGGGTTTGTGGTGGCGCTTCTCCCGAGGACGCTGGCGGGAGATTGATATTTTCGCTACGCGGCGTAAGAGGAGAGAGCGGACAGCCGCTTCCGTGCAGGTCGCAGACTGATGACAACGTCGCCCTCAGATTCAGCCTTTCCGTCTCCACCTGACTACGCGCCGTTCAAGGCCGAACCGTTTCGGCTCTCAATGGGGCTCATGCCGCTCGAGCTCAAAGACTGGATCGAGCCCGATGTCCAGTGCGCCGTTGAGCTCAAAGAGAAAGAACGCCTCCTCACCGAACGGCACGCTGAAGTCTTTGCCGCCCTGCCCGAAGCGGCTTCAGGTTCGGCTGAAACCCTGGCCCTGCTGGTTGAGCATCTCCCCAGCCGATTTCCAGAATTGTACAAGAAAAGCGGAGATCGGTTCGACAATCTTGCCACTGGCCAGCAGTGGGGGATTCACAACACGCCTTTACATCCACTCGATCTGGCCGGACGACTTGTCCAGGAAGATCTGTGTCTCATGCAGTGGCAGGCGCACACCCAGGTCTACCATCTCGTCGGAGCATCGCTATGCTTCCCTACGCGCTGGCGTTTAGCGGACAAAATCGGCAAGCCACTCAACACGATTCATGCGCCGATTCCCGGCTATGCAGACCAGCTTGCCACCACCATGGACAAGTTTTTTGGCCGGCTGAAAGTCGAGAAGCCCGTCTGGCGGCTCAACTGGGCACTGATGGACGACCCGACCCTTTTTCAGCCGACCAGGAGCAGTCGAAAACGTGCTGACATCACGCCGGAGAATGCCGGAGACAGTATCTGGCTGCGCATCGAACGCCAGACCCTCCGCCGTCTGCCGTATACCCGCGATATTCTGTTCACCATCCGCGTCTACGTCAGACCACTCGCTCACCTCGCCAGCCAGCCAGACCACGCCGCCCGGCTTGCCGCGGCCCTGCGCGCCCTCCCCCAGCCCGTCCGGCGCTACAAAAACCTGCCGCCGTTTCTTGACGCAAGCCTGGCCTGGTTGGATCGAGCCGCGGCGAGAAGCGGAGGAAAGGCAACGCCTACGAGCGATGCACCCCTGTCTGAATAGACCTTCTCCCTCCGGGGCTTTTTCTTCCTCGCCGCTCACAGTAAAAGAGAGGCATGAAAGATTTAACACTCTTGGGACGGACGGTTGGCGAGTTGCTCAAGACGCATCGCCACACGATTGCGGTAGCCGAGTCTTCAGCCGGCGGTTTGATCTCGGCGGCTCTCCTGACCGTGCCTGGGGCGTCGGCGTATTTTCTGGGCGGCGGGGTGATCTATACCCATGAGGCGCGGCGGTCCCTGCTGGCCATGCCCGATGAAGCGCTTGAGGGTGTTCGAGCCAGCACCGAGGAATATGCGCTGCGTCTTGCCCGTCAGGTGCGGGAGCGTTTTGAGACCGCCTGGGGGCTGAGTGAAACCGGCGCAACCGGACCAACCGGCAACCGCTACGGTGATGCGGCCGGGCATGCATGCTTTGCTATCGTCGGACCGGTTGAAGACACATTGACCTTAGAGACCGGCAGCCCGGATCGAGAAGCAAATATGTGGACATTCACCCAGACCGCTCTTGATTTGTTAGCGCAGTCCATTCAAAAAAGCACCGCGTGAGGAGATTTCCATGTCGTGTCGTATGCTCAAAGCACTGAAAACAGCACTCTTCCTCATCTGTTGCCTGAGCCTGCTGCCCACCCCTTCGGTCTGGGCACAGGGCGGAGTCGGCGTGGGCGGCGACCGGCCCTCGGCCAAGACCCGGCGCTTTCCTTTCAAAGTGGTGGTGACCGGCTTTCTCAATACCGACCCGGCCCCCGATGCCTTGGCGGTCATCCAGCTTGGAGTGACCGGCTATCGGGGCGATTTCCAACTCGAGGTCACGAATGTCACCGCGCCCAACTCGCCCCAGCTCACCCCACGGCAGATTTTCCTGCACCGGGCCGGCAAGAGAAAGGCCGACCTCGATGTGACCGGCCCCCGTGACACGCTCGCAAAAATCGCCCAGGCCCAGCCCGGCACCCCGCTTGAACTCACCGGCTGGTACGCCCAGCGTGACGGCGAGTTTCGACTCGAAAACGTTCGCATCGTCGGCTTTGAGTAGTCGGGTGCAGATAGTAAATGGCGCCATGCCGTTCCAGAGCACTGCCTGTCCTTCTGGAACCGACCTATAGATCAATCGGCAGCTCCAGGTATCCGTGATAGATGAAGTCGCGGTGTTCGAGCAGTATCGGCTTCACCGCGGCTTGTACCACCGGGTCGGTGTTGATGTACATGGCCCGAAGAGAGGCCGGCATCGGGCAGAGTTCGTGCGGCAGCGGCTGGATGAGCGCGGCAAACGTGGCCCAATAAATGTCGAGGGCGGACAACTGATTGCCGATAAAAAACCGACTGCCCTTGTTCTGCTGCTGTTCCAGGCGGGAGCCGAGCGTTGTCACAATGTTGGCTACCCGGGTCGGTGCGGCCTCGGCTTCTTCACGATTATAGCCGTATTTATTCCCCATATGCGAGGCAAAGGCCCGCGCCGATTCGTCCGCACCCGAGTCGGTCAGGACCGTGTGGAGCAGCATCAGACGTTTGGACCAGCCATAGCCATGCTCGCCGCACAGCTCGTTGCAATAGCCGAACATCAGCATCCGCTCCTCGATATCGTCCGGTATCAAAGCCGGCGTCGGCTCAAGGCGCTCGGCCAGAAAGAGCTGCTCTATCCAGGTTGAGCGCGGCGGTTCATCGTTCCAGATCGCAACCGGGGCCGTCGCCTGTGCGGTCCATTCGGTCAGTTCCGTGTTGGGACCGCCGAGTTCCTGACGGACGCGCACATAGGGAATTTTTTTAACGTACAAAATACCTTTAGCAGCCTCGCTCCACGGACCCGGTACGCCGAGCGTCAGCACGAGTCGCAGTCCTGACAGTTTTCTGGCCTCTGCAACCTCAACAAATTCACCCATGATTTCCCTCCTTATTACCTGTGTGAGAAGCGCCAACGATCAGCCCGCCATGTATCTGGACCGTCCGTCGTCACGCCTGATTATACTATACGAGCGGGGGGAGTATACCGCTCGCCTACCGGGGAACAGGCCAGGGATGAGAGCCGCAGGGTTGAGGAGGATTCAAGAACAAAAAAGCAGGACGCCGAAGCATCCTGCTGAAGGGAGAGGGGCCAAGTTTGAAACCCTGTCCCTCTACGTCCGCCCTTACGCGGCTGCCTGTTCCCGTTGCTGTGCCTGTGGAGCGGTAATGCCCATGGTCCCGAGCTTCTTGATCGCCCGCTCACTCAGTAGGCCGACTTTCTCCATGTTGCTCCACAGGGCGGCATGAAAATCTTTCTTAAAGAACGTCCGAAACGCCACATATTCGTTCTTTTTGGCAACTTCGTGGCGCATGGTGCGGATGTCTTCTATCTCGGCCTGGGTAAAGCCGACGGCTTCGTAGGCTTCTCGCGGAAACTGTCCCTGCAGGAGTCCGGCGGCGGCTTCGCAGGCAAACTCTTCGACTTCTTCGAGCTCCTGCTCGGACAATTCCTGTATCTGGTCGGGCAGACTCAGCATCCCGAAACCCATGTGGCGAGATTCGTCAGCAAGGATGCGGCGGCAGATTTGGCTGATTAACGGGTCCGGACTGTGGTCGGCCAGCATGCGAAACAACGACACCGCCAGGGTTTCCGCCACGAGTTGGGTTCCCACGGTCTTGAGATACCACTGTGGCATGGCCAGGACGTGGTCGAACAGATTCTTGAGGTTGGCGGTCAGCGGATATGTCACCCCGACCTTGTCGTACAGGTAGCGGGCCAGCACCTCTGAGTGCCGCGCTTCATCGGCGACCTGGGTCGCCATAAAAAACTTCGAGTCGATACCCGGAACGACGTTGGCAATCTGACCACAGACCATCAGGGCGAATTGCTCACCATACATGAGTTGGCTGATTCGCCAGGCGGAGAAGTGCCTATTCAGGTCGAGTCGATGCTTGTCGTCCAGCTTGTCCCAGTATTGTGTGCCGTAAATATCAATCAACCCATCGGGCAAAATGCCACAGTCCGGGTCGCCCCCGGCGTCCCAGTCAATATCCGTCGAAGCGTTCCACTGGTCGCGTTTCGCCTTCTCATACAGGCGGCGCATGTCCTGG
The DNA here is from genome assembly GCA_022824615.1 of Candidatus Binatia bacterium. Taxonomy (GTDB): domain Bacteria; phylum Desulfobacterota; class Binatia; order Bin18; family Bin18; genus Bin18. Next base: position 19,826 of record JAJDZM010000052.1, read on the forward strand.
TCCTGGACATCAAGCAGTTGGGTAAAAATTGCATCGGAGGTGGCCTTCACGGTATGCGTCTGTGACATCAGACACTCCTTTTCTGGTATTTACTCGATAGTTCATTATTGGAACATGCACGTTCACTCCTAGCCTGATACCCCCATCCATGTCAACCTGCCCGGACAACACATATATCAGGACTCCCGTTTCAGCGCTCCACATTGGCCGAGCGCCTCAAGCACTTGACGTAGCGTCCATTCGTGTTCTCCATACTCCGGGAATCGGTCGGTCAGGTTGAGCCGGCCAAGCTCTGCCAGGGTCTGCTGAGTCCCGCGCGCCATGACCGCGGAAGAGCGTAAGTGTTCCAGCGTTTCGGCCAGCTCACGCATTTCTTCAGCCCGCCGGGCGGCATGAAAGGGATAGGTCGGCACGAGCCATTCCAGCGACTGCATGATTCCTGGAAACAACTCGGTGTAACAGGCGAGTAAATCATCCAGGAAATCATATTCCTGCGCGGCCACCGTCAGTTCACTCAGCACGGCAACCAGGCCCTTATTGAGCCCGGAGAACAACATCTTAAAGGCCGAGGCTTGGCCAATGGCGTCCCCTAAGGGATGCAGGCGGAGCGATTGCCCGAGAGCCACCTCAAACTCCCGGACGTGCGGACCGCTGACATACACGGTGCAGCGGCCCCGTACATCCCGAGCCGGACCGATGATGCAGGCATCGAGAAAGTCACAGCCCGCGGCCCGAATGGTCTCACCGACCTGGCTAACAGTCATGGGAGAGACGGCATTCGCGTCAACGAATAGCGGCCTCCGGTTCGCCTGCTGCACGGCTTGGGCAAAATCGCGTGAGACTGTTTGGGCGGCCGTTGGGGGAATAATTGAGAGGACGATGTCCGCCTGTTCGACGACCGCCAGCAGAGAATCGAGCTCGGTTATTCCGGCCTGGGTACTAAGCTGTCGCGTGCGCTTGCTCCGCCCGACCAGCGTCGTCACAACGGCAAAGCCGTCTTCTTTCAGCACGCGGCCCACATTATGGCCCATATCGCCGGGGTATAGGATGCCTATTGCTTGCATCGCGTCTCTCTCCATTAAGCTGCTCAACAGCGATCACCCCTGCATACCAGAGTCCGGCTTCATCCGCATCCTACATTTCGCATCTGATATTCCTGCCGTATGATGGGACGCATGAAAAGCCTCCGCACAATCGTACTATGTCTCCTCCTCGGGCTGGGTGGCGTCTACGCCTGGATGCAGACCCCCTCCTATTCGGTCTATCACATCCAGCAGGCGCTCAAGACGCGCAACTATGAGACTTTTACGCAGTATGTCGATATCGACAGTGTGGTCAGTTACGCCCTGGAGGATTTGGGGCAGAGTGTGCCGGATATCCCGCAACCGCAGGACACGCCGCCGGACTCCCTCGCCGGGCTCCTGCACAGAGGACTCAAGAGTCTGACCCGGGATGTCCAGGACCTCGCCAAGGCGGGAGTGACGTTTGCCGTACAGCAAGCCTTTCATAATTCAGACCTGACGCTTCCGCAGATCCCGACTGTTGCCCTCATCGGAACGGTAATCGGTGGGGAGACTCGGGAAGACATCCGCTATTTTTCCGTTCCACTCGACAGCGGTGAAGAGATTGAGATCGGGCTCCGCTCTACCCCAGAAGGTCGGTGGCAGGTCGTCCGGGTCACCAATGTTCAGACACTGATGAAGGCGGTATTCGGGGAGTGAGGATGCAAGCCTTTACCTCCGCCCGTTATACCGCGCCCATGGGAAATCACTCCTATCCCATGGACAAGTATCGCCTGGTCCCGGAACGGCTACTGGCCGAGAGCATCCTCACGCCGGAGGAAATCGTTGAGCCGCAGCCGATAGCCCTTGCAGATATTCTTCGCGTACATACGCCGGAGTATGTCCACGCCTTTCTGAATGGGACGCTGGAGCGCAAGGCATTGCTCCGCCTCGGCCTGCCCTGGTCTCGGCAACTTGTCCAGCGCGCGTTTGTCGTGATCGGTGGAACGCTGGGGGCTGCTCGGGCCGCACTGAGGGACGGGATTGCCGCCAATCTGGCTGGGGGTACCCACCATGCCTTCGCCGACCACGGCGAAGGCTACTGTATTTTTAATGATTTGGTCATTGTCCTGAGGCTGCTGCGGGCAGAGGGCCGTATCGGGCGTGCCCTCGTTCTCGATCTTGACGTGCATCAGGGGAACGGTACGGCTACGTTGTGTCAGACCGACCCGGATACCTTCACCTTTTCCATGCATGCGGCCAATAACTACCCCGCCCACAAAGAACACAGCTCGTGGGATATCGCCCTGCCGGACGGCACGACGGACGAACCCTACCTCTGTAGGCTGGAGGAGAGCCTGCCCGTACTCCTCGAACGAGCCCGGCCGGACCTGATTCTGTATCAGGCCGGCGTGGATGTGCTCCAGGGCGACCGGTTTGGAAAAATGGCGCTATCGATGGCCGGGGTCGGGGAGCGGGACCGGATAACGTGCGACTTCGCCCGGCGGGCGGGAATCCCCCTTGCGGTGACCTTAGGCGGCGGCTACGCGCGGGATATTAACAGGATTGTGGCTGCCCATTGCCAGACGATAAGAGCGACACAGACTACAGGTCGCTATCTCGACGAGAGTGCCGGGTGACTCCCCAAGCCAAGACAGCGAGTGAGATAAATAAGCCTGCACCAATAGCCAACTGAAACCACTCTAAAACACTCATTCTTGCTGCTCCTTCTCTCGCATTTGGCGTAAGAGCCTTCGGACTGTGGTTTCTTGTCGAAGGACTACTGCAATAAGAATCAGTGTAATGAGGAAGCCGAGTCCTGCCAAGAGGATACGGACAGGAGTAGCTTCTCCTAACAAAAGCCCAAGTGCTCCTCCCGTTATCGCAATTGCGGTTATCCACAGCAGTCGTAGCAACTCAGTCTCGTGCTTAATCTGCTCTCTGAGGGATTCCACAATGAATCCTTTACCCCACCAGCGGCAGCTCTTCCCCCTGCGCCAAGCCCGTCAGAAACGCCCGTAGTTCGTCATCCGACAACCCTGGCGTATCCGAAGCGGCGAACAGCAGCGCCACATTCTGATCAGCCGGCGAGAGACTGGCCAACTGAGCTTGGGCGCGGCTGCGGATCACTGGACCGACCAGCCGCGCCAATTCGGACAGAAAGCGAGAGGCGATGAGGATTTTTTCGGCCGCACTGTTGGCCCGGCTCTGCATGTCCTGATGGACCGCAATCATTCCCGCGTGCAAAACGAGTTCAGTGCCACTCAGCGCCCACAGTTCCTTATGCACCCTGCCCCACAGGATGGTCAGCTCATCCGTCACCGGCCACAGCGCGGTGTGCAGCAGCGTCGTGCTTTCTGCGGCAATCAGACGAACGAGAGCGGCCTTCCAGTCTGGGGAAAGGATGGGATCGCCCCGCAGGGAAGGCTGCACGGGCTGTGGAAAACGTTCGAGAATCTCTCCGTGTTCATCCAGGATCAGATGATCCTCAAGTGCCTGTCCCAGTATGGTCAGGCTGGCGATATAGCGGCATTGTCCCTCTTCGGTCTGGAGCACACGGAGTCGATGGGCTTCGGCCACCAGGTCGGCCCGGTAATAGGTATGGCCGTGGTCGTAGACTTTTTCGACTCCGTCGCGCAGTTGCACACAAGTATGCGCCCCCGGATAAAACCGTTCGTGCGGGGCGGGCCGCCAGTCAACCGCGGTCTCAACCATCGTCATATGCAGAGCGGCCTCTTCGGCCCCCTGGGTGAAACGCTCGCGATTGGCCCCAACTTCTCCTCCGCAGATGAAGGACTCCCGCAGAGTAAAAAAGAGCTGATCGCTGGGATACGGTCCGTAGTAGCGGAGCGCCTGTTTTTCCTGGTCCTGCCCCAAGCGGGCCAGCACGTTCAAGATGGTTGCCCCGCCGCCGGACGGGAGATGCATCGGAGCGTCTAACGGCGGGAGGGTCTCCACATCTTCATACGGGACCGAGCGGAAGAAGGTGAGCGTCCGATCCATCTCAAAGCCGCCTTCGCCAGCCAACGCTCCGATCACGTCGGACCCACCCCAGCCCAGATGGGACGCTGCACCTCGAACGACGCCGAGAAAGTGGCCGTCCATATTGCGCACCTTAAATCGCTGCACCAGACCACCGGCGTCATAGAAAAAAAGTGAGAGTAAACGTCCGTGGCGATCAAAAGTCCCCAGCCGACGGGGAGCTGAACTCGCGGCAATGGCCGGCAGAAAGAACGTCAGCGTCCCGTGAGCGGAGCATTCCAGGCAAACCTGCCCGTTCGTATACCAGCGGAAACGGCCCGCCTCGGCGACCGGCTCGGTTGTATTCAACCCGGTCCGAAAGGACGCCAAGCGCTCCGGCTCGACCAGTTCGGCTTCCAGGGTCTGGAGAGCCAGTTCCAAAACGTCAGCAGGGAGTGGGCTGGTCATATGTCCGGTTGCTGAGGCGTGTCTCAGGGCGTGCGTAGCGCCTCAATTTGTGGCGGCGACAGGTAGGGCTCCAAGGCTTCCGGAGACGCTTCGCGTACGGCCAAGGGCGAGTCGAACCCCGCAGACACCAGCGTCTTGATCTCTTCACGATTGAGCCCTGGCAACTGAGCCCGAGCCAACTCCAGGCTCGGCGGATCGACCCCGAGCCGCGCCCGTTCTGCCAGTTCGGACAGTTGTGTGGCCGACGCCCAGCCCATGACCTCGGCAATCTCCGCCGCCGCATCCACCAGCCAACTGACTTCGTCCGTCAGGCTGAGAATCGTACCGGCATAACACTGACAGCGATTTTCCAAAGACGACAGTTCGTCCCCATTAATCCAGCCCAGCAGCAGCAGCGAGAGTTTGGCCGACCGGGCCTCCTGGGTTGTCGGCAGCATGCGGGCGTTAAGGAGTTTCTGGAGTTCGTTGCCCGGCTCAGAGCCGCGTTCGCGTATCCACTCGCCCACTTTGCTTTCATATCCCCGCCCGCGATGTTCGGCCGACGACAACGGAATCTGCATTTTTTGGCCGTCTTCGGTCAGGCTCAGCGCATAAAAGAGTTCCAGCTCGGACACATCGCGTCCCTGGGCGGACTCAAAGAATCGGGCCAGTTTCACCGCGGTTGCCGCGCGGATGCCCTTGCGGGCCGCGACCTCTCCCAGCGTGGACGCTTCCAGCCGTCCGTCTTCACTGCGATTGACAAGCTGCGTGGTGACCAGAACGCTCAGCGCTTGTTCTGCTTCGTCTGAGGCAGGCGCGCGTTTGCCTCGTTGCTGAAAACCGAGATAGGTCAGGTCTAAAAAAGCATGAAGCTCATCGGTCGAAAGACAGATCTTGGAGGCAATCAGGTTCAGGATACGATCCGTGAGTCCGGTCTGGCCGGGAGCCGGAGTAAACTGCTCCTGCTCGCCCATCACATAGCCCCGCCACAAGAGGTCGGCCTGGAACTGATTGGTGGCAATCAAAACGGACCGGCCAAATGCCTCTTTGCCCCCTCGCCCTTCGACTCGACCAGGGCGGCCCCCCGGAGAAGGGGGGGGCGACGCGAATCCGAGTCGGCCCGCTCGTCCGGAGATATTTTCATATTCGGCCCAGGAGAGGGGGACTTCAATCGCCGTGCCGGTCCGTTTGTCCGTGTCCCATTTGACGGCCTCGATAAACACCGTGGAGGCTGGCAGATTCACCCCAAAGGCCAGCGTCGTGGTACACGCAATGACCCGCACTTCGCCCCGACGGTAGGCGGCCTCAACAATCGCCCGCTCCGCCGAGGTCAGGTCGGCGTGGTGAAACGCCACACCCCCAGCAAGGGCATCACACAGTTGTGCCTTGAGAGAGGTTTCTTCGAGGGGCTCAAGCGCTGCCAGCGCGTCGGCGGCCGGCGTCAACTCGGAAGCTCCTGCTAGCTCTAAGATACACTGGACCGTATCCCGTTTACCTTTCAGGAAGATGAGGATTTGCTCCCCCTGCTGCGCGAGATGCGTGACGTGGGTGTATAAGAGTTCACGCGGGTCGTCTGACTCGACGGGAGCCAGGCGCTCCTCACCTTCTTCGCCCGTGTTATACGTGCGGTAGCGAAAGCGGTCGCCGAGGACCACGCCACGGTAGAGTTCAACCGGCCGTTCATCCTGTAAGAGGAGGTCGGCATCCAGCCAGGCGGCGACTTGCTCAGCCTCGCGCAAGACGGCCGAGAGCCCCAAAAGCTGTGGCCGCGGGACGGCGCTGAGGAGTTTGGTCAATGTCAGTTCCAGCCCCGACCCGCGTTCCGGGTCGCCCAGCATCTGAAGTTCGTCCACCACGACTAGGGCGACCGTCCGCAGCAGGTGCGGATGCCGGACGAGCAACTGGGCGAGTTTTTCGTATACCAGGACGGCCAGGTGAAAGTCGCCGTGTTCGATATCGTGATCAAACTCGCGTCTGTCACGCGTTGCTACTGCGACTTTGACGCCATAGGTTCCATAGCGCGTACGAAAGGTTTCATATTTTTCTTCCGCCAGGGCACGGAGTGGCGTGAGATACAGCACACGCTGGCCGGCAAAGGCCGCGCGCAGGGCGGCCATTTCACCCACAAAGGTTTTGCCCGATGAGGTTGGAGAAGAGATAAGGAGGCTACGACCGTCAAACAGCCCGTAGCGCTGCACGGCAACTTCCTGCACGGGCAAGAGAAACTCGCCCTGCTGGCGTTCCCAGATTTCCAACAGGGTGTCCGGCAGCTCATATTTTCGCAGGTCTCGAACGCGTCGCATATCCCTAGTCCGTATTTACAAAGAGTAAACGTATCCAGCGTTGTTGTCGATTGGCAGGACACGTGTCCTCTTTCAGTCCCACGGAAAAGGCGACAAGTACGTTGGAGGCAGAGGAGACTGCCGGTCGTCCGGGCACGGTTTCTGCCCGCCTATCCGTCCGAGGAGATCGCCGTTTGCCGTTCCGCCAGCCGCGCCCGCACATAGCCTTCCATTCCGCCACAGGCCAGCATCTCGATATACAGGTCAGGCAGGTCCCGAATCGGATAGCGGGTGCCGGCGCTCATGGATTTCACAATGCGGTTATTCACATCGATCCGCAGCCGGTCACCCGCCCGAATTTCGCCCGCTTCCCAGAGGGTCAGCGGTGGCAGACCGATGTTGAGACAGAGCCGAAAGAACGGCCAGGCAAAGGCGGGCGCGATAATGCCGGCAATGCCGAGCTGCTGAAGCGCCTCGGCCGCCTGAATATACTGCTCCCCGGCTCCGACTTTACCCGTTGCCAGGAGAATAACGTCCCCGGTCTTCCAGCTTCCATCCGCAACACGTTCCACAATGGCCTCACTCGAAAGCGGACTCAGGACAGTCTGCGCGCGGGCCGTGATAATGAGTCGATCCACTTGCATGACGATGCCCCACCAACTAGGCGACGAGCCGCATCCGGGGAATTGTGTCCGGGGAAAACTGCTTACACGTTTCAGGGCTCAAACCCGAGATGATCTGCCGACATTCTTCAAGTCCGGCAATAAAATCCCGGAGTTCAACGCCAAGACAGGCGGGCGAGTGTGGGGCTATCTTTATCAGTCCCTCGTGCAGCAGCGAGCGGGTGCCCGCCAGGTTGCCGCGTTCGAGATGGTAGAACGCGACCGCAATCTGAATCAGCCCTTGCAGGAATTTTTTGATCTCACCCTGCTCTTGCATCCATTGTGGCTCCAGGACTTCGTGCACTTCAAAGAAAAGATGATGGTTAAAGAGCAAGACGCTTTTTTGCAAAACAACATTGAGAGCCGAGGCCCCAGTCTGCCCGGCCCAGCCCTCCAGTACCGCCCCGTATTGAAGGAGTTTGGCTCTGACCGCCGGCCAGTCTGCCTCAAAATCCGGCGGGAGCACACAACGCAGCGTCTCGGCAAGCGTGGGCGAGGGCGGCCCGGCTGCGTCTGCTCGGGCGGCAGCGGCAAGACCACGCAACGTGGCGGCTTTCGCTGCATCATCCAGGGCTTCAAGCAGCAGGTCGGCTAATGCGTCACGGGTCGCAATTTTCATGAGGAAAGCTCCACAACCGTTGCCCCCCCGCCCCCTTCATTCCAGGGAGCCTCATTAAAGGACTCGCAGTACGGAGAGTCGACTAAATATGCTCGGACCGCCCGCCTCAATGCACCGGTTCCCATACCGTGCACAATACGCACTGACGATTGATGATTGAGGATGGCCTGATCCAGGAAGACTTCCAAACGCGGCAGCGCCTCCCGGACCCGCAGGCCGAGCAGATTGATTTCGGGCCGACCCGGTGGCCCGTGATCGACGGCCACCCGAACATGCGACACGGGTTTTTGCTCAGCCGTCCTCCGAACCTGAACAAGGGGAACCTCAAACGTTGTCCCACCGCAACGCACCCGGGCCTTACTGCTGTTGATCGTCAGCAAGGTGCCTCGAATTTTTCCACCACGAATCTCGACCTCGTCCCCAATCTGGGGCGGTGGTGTATTGGCGACGGTCTCGGTCCGGAACGTTTGCTCTTTTGCGGCGATCTCCTTGTGCTGCTCATGCAGGAAGCGTGAGAGGTCTCGTCGGACATCGCTGGTCGAGATCCGTGGCGTTTGCAGGTTTTTGCGCAGCTGCGCGATGACCTCGCGGCCCTCCTCGCGGACTCGGCGGACCAGCAGCTTGGCTTCGCGCACCTCGTCCTGCCAGACCTGACGACATTTTTCCTCGGTTTCGGCCAAGAGTCGTTCCTGACGCGCACGCTGAGCAGTCGCCTGTTCGCGCTCGGACTGTACCTGGGTCCGTTCACGCTCCAAGTTGACCGAAGCGGCCTCGAGGCGGGTCAAGGCTTCAGAGAATTGACGAGCCTCAGTGGACAGGGCCGTCTCTGCCGCCCGACACACTGCTTCCGGTAACCCGAGACGCCGGGCCATGGGCAGCCCGAGGCTCTGACCCATGACGTCGTACTGGAGCTGATAGCGCGGCTGGAGAGTCTCCAGATCAAACGCCACCGCCGCAATCTGATAGCTCCCGTCTCCCACCGCAAAGAGTTTGACCGGACTCAGATGCGTAGCCAGCGCGAGGGACACCTGGCGGTCTTTCAGAACGGTCAGCAGCCCGTTTGCCAGGGCTCCTCCCTCGGCCGGGTCCGTGCCGCCGCCGGGTTCGTCAAGGAGGAGAAGCGCAGGCTCTGACAGCGTCGCCAGCATGTCGCTGATATTGGCGATATGGGCCGAGAAGGTCGAGAGGCTGTGCTCCAGGGACTGGGCATCCCCAATGTCGGCAAACACGCTCCGAAAGATGGGCAGCTCATTGGCCTCGTCCGTCGGGATCAAAAAGCCGGTCTGGGCCATGAGGCAGATAAGACCCAAGGTTTTGAGGGCGACCGTTTTTCCACCTGTATTCGGACCGGTAATAATCAGTCCACGTTTATCTTTGGGCAGAGTCAAATCGATGGGAACAACTGCGGCGTCCGAGGCCGCCAGCAAGGGATGCCTGGCACCACGGAGTTGGATGGCTGAGCCGAAGTGCGGCTGTGTGGCGCCGTATTTTTGCGCAAACACCACCTTGGCGTGGAGGACATCGATTTCCGTCAAGGTTGCAAATGTCCGTTCGAGTTGATCGAGGCTCTCCCGCACCAGCGCCGTCAGCCAGCCCAGAATCCGGTGTTCCTCGGCTGCGACTTCTTTCTGGGCGAGCAGCAGTCTGTTGTTGAGTTCGACTGCAAACAGCGGTTCGATGAACACGGTTTCGCCCGACCCGGAACGATCCTGGACGATTCCCGGCAAGCGCGCCTGAAAATTTGGCCGGACGGGAATAACGAAACGGTTATTCCGAATCGTGACAAACTGGTCGGTGACCACCTCCTGGGCCTCGCTTGAGCGCAGGGTGCGTTGCAGGCGGCGTTCAATGTCCTCGCTCAGGCTGTGGACCTGACGCCGGAGTGAACGCAGCGTTGCACTGGCCTCGTCTTTGAGGTCACCGTTCTCGTCCAGGCAGTGCTGCAGGGCGGCCTCCAAGTCGGGCAGAGCTGTCAGGCGGTCAGCATAGCCTTTCAGACGGTCAAACGCGGCGGCGTCTCGACGGAAAAACCTAGCAAGGAGCCGGGCGCGTGTCACCACAGCCAGAACGTCGCGGAGCTTTTGTCCCTCAAGTACGGCACCGCCGTGGTCCGCTTGCTCACAGGTCGGACGGATATCGGGGAACGGTTCGAGCGGCAAGCTCAGGCGTTCTTCCACCAGACGAAAGCACTGCCACGTTCGCTCGCTGTCTTCTTTGACCAACGGCTCGGCAACCTGGGGCTTGAGGGCCAGGCAGGCTGCTCGACCGGCGGACGACAGGGCACAGTCGGCCAGAAGCTGCAGGACTTTGTCAAACTCTAACGCCAGAAGGTCGCGCTCGCGCATAAGAAACGGTTGCTACGGGGTCTGCCAGGGCGACCCATGCTGCATGTTTTGCACACTCCACCCGTTCAGCGCAATACAGGCGAGTCCCACAGGACGGGATTCCGGAGCCCGGCACAACCGGTAGCAGTCCAGATTCGCTTGCAGCCGCTACCCCCCTATGCTAGCGAGACACGAGCATAGGAACCTGAAGGAGGAAGTATGAGCACCGAGAATGAAGCCCTCGTGACGGAGTTTTGCAACGCCTTGGGCAGTGGGAATATGGACACGGTGGTGTCCTATCTGTCAGAGAACGTGTTCTATCATAATATGCCGTGGGAGCCGGTAACCGGCCATGCCGGCGTGCGTGAGGTTCTTGATCCTTTTATCGGCGCGAATTTGCTGCAAAAGATGGAGATCCCTCATACGGCCTCCTCGGGCAATATCGTCACCAACGAGCGTATGGAGACCTGGGTCAAGGGGGACGTTCAGGTGTTGCTCCCCGTTCTCGGCGTCTTCACCATCACCGACGGCAAAATCAGCAAATGGTGCGATTATTTTGACAGCGGAACCATCGCCCCGTTGGTGGAAGCCATGAAATAAACGCCGCACGCTTTTCGAGGGTGGTCAGGGAACAAACGAGACCTTGACCGCCCCCGAAGTTTTCTTGCTGGCGGCTTCGGTCAGGGCCTGTCGGAACTGCTCAAGCGGATATTTGCGCGGGCGGACCGCACGCAGGTCCGCGCGTCGGCGTCTCAGGAGTTCGACCGCGCGCACAAACGTATCCTGGCGTTTGCCCCGAAACACCTCAGCCCCATACGTCAGACTCCCAACGATGGTAATTTCTTTCATCCAGGTCGGCGTCCAATCAACGCCTTCGGGCAGCGCAGCCAAACCGAGCACGATAACCGCCCCTTGGCCTCGCGCCATGCGCAGAGCTTGATTGAGCGTGACCGAATTGGTGACCGTATCATAGACCAGCCGTACCCCGCCGGCCAAAACCGCGCCGCCATTGGTGAGCGGATAGACCTTGGTCTGGGCCAGCTCACCAATCTGGGCCATGACATCCTGGCCTTGGGCATCAATAATATGGTCCGCCCCAAGACGACGCGCCAGTCTGGCCTGAAACGGGTACTTGGCGATACACGCCACCCGGCAGGACGGCTCCACGGCCTTGAGCGCGGCGATATTCATCAGCCCAATCGTCCCGGCGCCGATGACAACCACCAGTTCTTTGCGTCGAGGCGGATTGTTGAGCACTGCCCGAAGACATACGGCAAACGGTTCAATCAGCGAGGCTTCATCATCATCAATCGTATCCGGCAATAGTGTCAGCCGGTGCGCAGGGGCAACGAAATATTCCCCCCAGCCGCCACCGGTATCGGGACAGATACCGATTAACAGTCCGGGGCGCAGCTGGCCCTCGGCAATATGTTCACAAATCCCAGGGTTCCCGTTTCGACACTGTGGGCATAGCTTCCGAAAGCCCCGTTCCCGACAGCCGAGCGTCGGATCGATGGTCACCCGTTGGCCGACTCGCAGCCCGCGCACGCGCTTGCCCACCGCGGCCACTTCTCCGAACAGTTCGTGACCGGGAATCAGAGGCAACTCGAAATACGGCTCGGCCGCGGGCATGGGCTTCCACTGCAAAAAGCCCAGGTCGCTGCCGCAGATGCCGGAAATTTTACTCCTGACCACCACCCAGCGCTCATTGGGCAGGTCAGGAGTGGGCACGTCGCACAACTGGAGATTGGCCAAGCCGGGTAAAAAGTCCGGGGCCGGAGGCGTATCTTTCTGGGCTGTCTTGGCAAAAACCAGGGCTTTCATTTTTTTCCTTCACACGGCCTCTGCGGTGTTCACGATATCAATCAGCTCGTGCGTTTTGCGGACCCGGCCAAAGGCATAGCTGAAGGCCTGGAGAGCCGCCCGGTGCAGGTTCGAACTAAAGGCCGTGCAGGCATCCTCGACGATGGTGACGTCAAAGCCCCGGTCAGCTGCGTCCCGGGCCGTGGTTTCAACACATACATCCGTTGTCACCCCACAGATCAGGAGCGAGGTCATCCCCATATTCCGGAGCGTCTGATCGAGCATGGTCGAGTTCAGGGTGCCGCTCGATGTTTTGTTTACGACCAGTTCACCCGGCTGCGGCGCGACGCTGGCGTCGATCTGCCAGCTCGGCTCGTCAACCGCGGGAAACATGCGCTCCCCAATCGTGTCCAGGCTGAGCTGATCGAGCGCCTTCCACATCGGGTTCAAATCCTGACCGTCCTTCAGGCAGGTGCCAATTGCAGTATACATAACCGGCATCTGCCACGCCCGAAAGCAACTCAGCAAACGATTGATATTGGGAATGACGGACGCATTGACCCGCTCGCAGTAGGCGGCGCTCACCCCCGGGACCAATTTCTCAAAGGTCTGCATCAGCGGATAATGGGGGCTGACAAAATAGCGCTGCATATCAATCACCAGCAGAGCGGTTTTGTCCCGCGCCAGGGCAAGCGGAGCCTTGTCTTTGAGGCGGATAATTTCAAGAATTTTTTCGTGGTCTGTGGCCATCCTGTTCCCCTCTTTTTTGTCTTGAACAGCCCTCATCCGTGAGCGCTCTTGCAGGAGTTTCCAACCACCGCCTTTTCTTCTTTAGACCAAGTCTGAACGAGGAGCAAGAAAACGAGTGCATTGCGAGCCGAACGGGTTTTTGTCATGATCGCGCGATTACTGGCATGCGAGTCACCAGACCGCTCCCGGATACCCTCAGAAAGGAATACCATGGCACACGTCACGTCACGTGAGTTTGATACGCTGATTCAACTCTTGACCGAACAGTACGGTCTCAGCGCCTTGCACACCCGTCTGCTGAAGGCCAACGCCTTAGTCTCCCACAAACGTCCCTCACGTTGGCAGTCCCTGGCCAACCAGCTCTACCAGCTCAGCGCCGGCCTACGGCGTGAGCACCCCGCCCGGTATGCCCTGGAGATGCTCTGGCAGGAGTTGATCTCAGGAACGACCGAAGGCGTCGAGCAGGAGACCTTCGACGCGTTGGCGGAACGCATTAACGAATGCCTGACGGAAAAATTTGAAGTGATTCCAGACCGGCAGACCGACCTCATAGCCGCTCTGGGTGCCTATCACCACACGCTGGCCAGCGTGTCGAGTGCGGACGTCGCCTATATCGAAATTCTACTCCGCGCTTCAAAAGATGTCGCGCAATTTCTGCGAGAACATAAGGAGGAGGTCCGTGCCGCAACCGCGGAGCCGGAAGGGGCTGAGGGTGGCGACAAGCCCGAGGATGTGCAGACCGAGCGTCCGGGTTGATAGCGCGGGTGGGGATCGGTATCCGAATACATAGCACCGGGGGAGATGAACGTATGGGCCATGTCTTCGCAGCAATAGCATTAAGTAACCCCAGGCAGCCGGAATTGTCTCCTATCAACGCGAGTGCCCTGGCAGACACAGGGGCGCTCATGCTGTGCATCCCGGAACACTTGGCCCTTCAGTTACGCCTGGAAACAGAATCTGTCAGAGAAGTCTCTCTCGCCGACGGGCGGCAGATGAATGTTCCCTATGTGGGACCGCTCAAGGTGAGTTTTGGCAACCGGTTTTGCTACGTTGGTGCGCTGGTGCTCGGCGATGAGGTGTTGTTGGGCGCCGTCCCTATGGAAGATATGGACTTGATCGTGAACCCGGGCCGCCGCGAGGTCACGGTCAATCCGGCCAGCCCCAATATTCCTCACGCGCGGGTTAAAAACTCGTCTACTACGATAGCTCTGAAACATCGTTTAGAAACTACACCAGACCTTGACTTTGATGCACCGTGCAAAGCAGAATGGATCCCATGACCACACTCGCATTCGACACCCATGCCGCGGTCAAGACGCTCAGGGAAGCCGGGTTCGAGGAAGCCCAGGCCGAAGCCGTAGTCACCACAGTTGGCGGCGCCATGGGAGAGAACGTTGCGACCAAGGCCGATATACAAGCGCTCAAAGCTGACATCGCCGCGACCAAAGCCGATATACAGGCACTCGAACAACGTATAACGGCGCACAGCGCCGGCAGGTTCGAGACGCTGTATCGAAATCTCTGGGCCATGGCGGTGGGCATCGTCGCCGTCACCGTCACCCTGGTCAAGCTGATCCCGTAGCGACACCGGCCGGGGCAATGATCGCCGAGACATTTCCCCCATATATAGTTCAGGGACTGAGGACCTTCCACAGGATCACGCTTGTGAAGGCGAGATTAAACCCGACCATCCATTTAATCACTGCCATGTCTTGGTCAATTTTTGCAAACCGGTTCTCGCATCCTGCGATCGCCCCATTTCCGTGGTACTGACAGTGCCAAATCATGGCGGCATCTAATGCTGGACATACGGGAAAGTCAAGCAACGGACAGGTTTCAAAAATGGCTTGTTAGGCTAATTGGAAAGGGCTAACGTAGCCACATTCAACTGCGGGTGAGGATTGAGCATGATTCGTGCAACTTATTTTCAATTTCTCTCCTCGCGGAGGTCCCTCCTGCACCCGCACTCCCCCTGCGCTTCTATACTTCCCCCTTCTGAAGGGGGAGTTGCCTGCTGCTTACTTTTTTCCCCGCCTCATCTGTATTCTGCCTTTCTTGTGTTTGGCTCCAGCATTGCTTAGCCTGTTCTACTGTGTTGACAGACGAAGAGGACGCCAATCATTGCATGACCTGACGGAGGGAGTCCCGTGGGTAAGAATATCATCATTTGTTCCGATGGCACAGGCAACCGGGGAGGAAAGGCGCACGGGACGAACGTCTGGCGCATCTACAAGGCCGTGAACCACAATCGCAAAATCCCCAAACAGATTACGTATTACGATGACGGTGTAGGAACGGAAGGTGTACGCTGGTGGCGACTTGTTACTGGCGCTGTTGGTCTCGGCCTCGCTCGTAATATCCGGGAAGCCTATGCTTTTCTCGCCATGAATTACAAGCCCGGTGACAAGATTTTCCTGTTCGGCTTCAGCCGCGGAGCGTTCACCGTACGATCGCTCGCCGGCCTAGTCTGTAAATGTGGCCTCCCAACACGTGATGCGCTGCTCAAAGCAGGACACAAACGAGAGGCTATACTCCGTCACATTCTTAAGGCATACCGGAGTGTAGGTGGTTGTAAAGCAAGGAAGTACCTGAAGAAAGCGAAGGAGTTAGGCGCGAACCGTTCAGACTTTCAACATATAGATATTCATTTCATCGGCGTATGGGACACCGTGGACGCCGTTGGTCTACCGTTCGACGAACTCAAACAGATAATAAGTTGCCTTTGGTCGAAGATTGTGCGGACACGCTTGTGGAACTTTCGTGATTACAGGCTCCACAGGCGTGTCCTCTATGCCTATCAGGCGCTGGCGCTCGACGACGAACGGAAGACGTTTCACCCGGAGATGTGGGAAACCACTAGCAGGAGGGTAGCTCACAGGGGCGGCGCCAGACGGCAGACCGTTGACCAAGTCTGGTTTGCTGGCGCACATTCGAACGTCGGCGGTGGATATCCCAAGGACTCTCCGTCCTTTGTTACTCTCGACTGGATGATGGGAAAGGCCCAGCGGTGCGGATTACGGTTCTTCCCCGGTGCCAAAGCAGAGGTCCAGCAGAATGCCGATGTGCACGGACGGCTCTATGACTCGCGTGCGGGTTGGGGGGCGTTCTATCGCCCTGCGCTTCGTAACCTCTATGAATGCAGAGGATTCCATCCGAGGATTCACAGGAGCGTATTCCAGAGAATCAAGCGTGGCACTCAGTATTATGCGCCCAAGGCGATCAAACCAGGCAAGTTTACCGTTGTATAGACCGACCAAGGTCCATATGCGAAACCTGACAACGGGGGAACTGATGGCAGATAATCAGAAAATAGCAAAACTGGCCGAAGCGCGGAGGAGGTTATACTGCTATCTCATCGCACTTCTCGTTCTGGCTACCGGGACATGTGTGTCCTATTCCTTCTTCTTCGATATGGATGCGGTAGTGCCATCTTGGCCGTGGTTGCCCGATTTCGTCGCCTCTTTTTTCCCCGGCCTCCCGCAGCACCTCGTTGCCTTTCCCTCCAGGTACCCAGGTCTGACGATTGCGTTCGTCATCTTGGCTTGGGGGATACGACGAGCGATGCTGACCCTCAAAAAAGCTGAACACGAGTATGCGTGGCAAAGATGGCACAAAGTTACACCCTCTTCTGTATCGAGATGCAGCACACGATGGTGTCGTGTCGTCCCGCGATTTCGCTGGTTCATCTTTGTCTTGCTTATCATTATGGTGGTCGGGATATTGAACGTATGGGCTACGTGCCAAGACAGTTGTGGCGAAATCGCCACCTCACAAATCCCCAACCGTACCGATGTCCGAGGCCCCTGCCGTCTTGCGCCCGGCGAGACCGTCCAAGCTACCATGCGCGCGGACAGCGCCTATAACGAGACCGGCGTGTGGCTGGAAGCCAATGGTTTGTACACGGCACAACACATAGGCGGCCACGAATGGCGGGATAAGGATATTGATGTCTGCCCAACCGGATTTCGATTCCACAAGGATATGTTCGGACTTCCGCGCTTTTGGTGGATAGAATGGCTGCGCCCTTATCCTCAAGGGGAATGGTTCCAGGTTCTTGGCCGTATTGACCGTGGGAAGCCTGTCTTCCCGATATTGGATTCTTGCAATCCAGCGAAGGCATCGTCCTTCAAGGCTCCGCGAGACGGCGAACTTGTCTTATTGGTCAACGACATTATCTTCGGCAACAACACGGGCGTCATGACCCTCGAAATTGGTCGTCAAAAGGAGGGAAGCGGTACAGTGGGTGGCAACGAGAAAGCATGCGAGGCTCGTCATTGTCCACCCCCCTATGAAAACGGCTGTACAGACTGCTGAACCGAAGCGATCATTCGTCAGTGCCAGATGAGTATTCAGTAGTTACGCGGTGTGGCAGTAGGCCCAGTTCTAAAACCCGAATCTATGGCAACGTATGGTATCGGCGAAGAGCGCTGCGATATACAGCTATGGTATGCATTGATTGACAACCTAATCCAAATTCCGGGCAATACGGAACCCGAGATCGCTGCTCCGAAAGTCGGCGGAGTACCTGAAGCGAATGGCCGAACGGAGGAACCCCGGGAAGTTGAACCAGGAACCGCCGCGCACGACCCGATAACTACAATCTCCCGTCTCCCATACGCGCCCGTCGCTGGGGGCACCCACATAATTCTCGTTCCAACAGTCCTGTACCAACTCCATCACGTTCCCGTGCACATCGTAGAGCCCGAAGGCATTCGGCCGGAAACTCCCCACTGGAACCGTCCGTTCTCGGTACGACTCACGCCGCCCCCCGTCATAGTTCGCTTGACTCGGACTTATGGTCTCCCCAAAGTGAAATGGGGTCGTCGTTGCCGCGCCTCCTCCGCATGACGACCGGCGGGATACCGCGCCAGATAATCCCCATACGCCTCGGGCGTGTTCACCCGCTCCGCCTCGGCATAGGCCGCATCATCCGCCTCCGCTTTTCGCCGTTGTTCCGCTTCCTCAGCCTGCTTTCGTTCCGCCTCGGCCCGCCGCTGCTCTTCGGCTTTCCGCTCTTCCTCGGCGGCCACGGCCTCCCGGCCCAACTCCATCAATGTCTCTGTCTGCGCTCTCGTCATATACCCTGTCGCCGCCAGCTCCTTGTCGGCCTGCCACGCCCGTATCGCCTCCCGCGTGCGACTCCCCTCCCCGCCAAACAGCCCGTCCGCCGGCCCAGGCTCCTGCCCCACCGCGGCTAATCCCTGCTGCACCAGCACCCGCGCGGCCCGGTCTAACCCTAACTGCCCTTCCAGACACGCCCGCGCGGCGGCGACATATGCTCCAGTGGGGTATTGTTCCAGGTAGGCTTGCACTTCCGAGGCTCTCCCACACTCCACGCTCTCCCAAAACAGGGTCTCTATCTCTCGGGCGGTCTGGCCTTCGGTCAGACCGGGCAGCAGGAGCAGCACCAACAGGGCGGCGCTGCGTAACCCCCTTCCGCTGGCAGGCGTTTGGCATCTCTGGTCTGTCGGCTCGGACATCATCACTCCGCTCCCTCCAACCCCCTCAGCCTCGCCTCCGCCAGCGGAGTCAACGGACTGCCCGGATGAGCCTGGAGAAACTGACGATAGGCGGCTAGAGTATTAGTTTGCTGCGTCTGACGCCACGCTGCCATGATGTCACGGGCCGGGGGCGGCTCCACCACATCCGCTGCGGGCGCGGGTTGCGTGGTCGGGGTCGGCAGGGCTGGGGTCGGTTCTGCTTCTCTTACTTTGTCTGGGGGCGCAACCGGCTGTTGATCCACAACCACCGGCCTCTGCGGGCCTGCGGGCTCGGACGATGTACGCTGGCCCAGCCAATACGCCCCGCCTCCGACGGCTACGACCAGCGCCACAACCCCCGCGATAACCGGCCAACGCCCCCGCCCTTTCGGCGGCGAGTTGGGGCTGCTTTGGTCTGGAGACCGAAGGCGGTGAACTGGCGGGCAAGGGAAGCTGTTCCTGAGAGTCCAAAGGCGGCAAGACCGTGCGCCACGCGGCGATGCTCTGGGGCCGCTCGTCTTCGTTCACCCGTATGGCCCGGTCAATCCCCTCCAGTAACCGCCCGTCATAACGTCCCTTGCCCAGCGTAGCCGCCGGGGTCAGGTCGGCTGTGCCTTTGCGGAGGTGGCGGCTCCGCGTCACCGCGTCCGGTAAGTCGCCGTCCCCCAGCCCGCTGATACAGCGGTAGGCCACCATGCCCAAGGCGTAGATATCGCTCCACGGCCCAACATCCTCGGCTTTGGTGTCATATTGCTCAATCGGCGCATAGCCCGGCGTTAAGATAGAGGTGATACTCTTGGACCGCTGCCCGACCGCTTGGCGGGCCGCGCCAAAGTCCAGGATCACCACCCGCCCGTCCGGGCGCACCATCAAGTTACCCGGCTTGAGGTCGCGGTGGACATAGCCCGCTTCGTGCACCGCTTCCAACCCGCTCAGCACGTCGGCCAACAGCCGCGTCACCTCTCCCTCGGTCAGCGGCCCGGCCTGCCGCAGGCGCGCGCTCAGGACCTCCCCTTCGACATACTCCAACACCATATAGGCCGTGCCATTGGCCTCGAAGAACCGATACACCCGGTTGACGTGCGGGTGGTCAAAGCGGGCCAGGGTGCGCGCTTCGTCCACAAACCGGGCCAGACCCCACTCATAGTCTTTCCGGTCGGCTTCGGAGGTCGGCCCGACCCGGCTGTCGGTGGTGCGCATGGCGAACTCGCCCGGCAGATATTCCTTGATCGCCACCACCTTGTTAAGCGAGTGGTCATACGCCCGGTAGGTGATCCCGAAGCCACCCCGCCCCAGCACCGCCAGGACCTCGTAGCCCCCCAGCCGCGCGCCTACGGCTAACGCATTCCCCTGCTCCATCGCTGCCTCTGCTTCCGGTTCAGGCCGCACCTTGGCGAATAGCGATGGCCTCGCGCAGCCCGTCCAGCAGCCCTTCGAGATGCGCCATACGTTCGCGCAGTTCAGTGATCTGCTGCTCCAGAGCAGAGAAGCGTTCGTCGAAATACTGACGCTGGGCCGCCAACTCGGCGCTGAAATACTGACGCTGAGCCGCCAACTCGGCGCTGAAATGCTCGCGCTGAGCCGCCAACTCGGCCCCGAATTCCTGACGCTGCGTTGCCAACTCGCTGCTGAAGTCTCGGCGCTGGGCCATCAGTTCCCGACGCTGTTCTGCCAGTTCGGCACGGATGGCACGCTGGCCAGTCAGCATTAACCCCGCCAGGGTCGCCCCTACCGCCACGACGGCTATCAGGACTCCGATCAGTTCAACACTCATACTGTTTCCTCCCGAGTACAGACCAGCATGAAGAAGAATCCGCGCAACCGATTATCACCGATAGGAAAACAGGGTCAATACGGCGCATGTTCCTTACCTCGTCGAGACACGCATATTGCCCTCGGCATCAACCTCAATGGTGGCAATGAGGGGCTTTTGCCTTTCTCGTCTGAGCCGCCTGACCGGGAAGGGACTTCTTCCGTCCGGTGTCAGCACAGCCCCGCGAACCCGGACATCACTCTCGGAGCGACGACCAAAATAGTTGTAGTAGACCCGGTAGGTGCCGGGCTCAGCAGCCGGGTGGAGCCAGATTTCATTGCCGGGACCGCGCGTATTATCCTCTTCCAGCTTGGCCCGGGACCCGGAATGGGTACTGTTTGCGTAGAAAAACTCCCGGCCCGCAGGGTCTATCACGTGCAGGTCAATATCATCCGACGAGCCCCAGCTCATCAGGACCAACAGAAATTTTTTCCTGGCTTGGGCCTGACACGTATCAAGCGCCGACTCCAACTGCTGATTACGGTTTTCACATGCACCCAGGGCGTCTTGTGACACGGATGCTCGCTGTTGTTCCTCGCAGGCGTCCAGGGCGGCCTGTACCTCCTGCCGCTGCGTTTCGCAGGCACCGAGTTGCGATTGTGCGGCCTGCAACTCACTTTGGGCCCGCTCCAGTTGCGCGCGGACCTCGGCGACCCGTTCCGCTGAGTCACCGGTATTCGGGAAATAGGGAAACAGGACCACGGCAATCAGAATGAAGGCTCCCAAGGCCGACGCGAACAGGTCAAGCGCCGACATGCTGAAGATATTGATTTCCCGGCTGCGTGTCCTCATGGGTGGGGTTCCTGTAGCAGACCGTTCTCAGGACGAAACGCGCAGGGCAATGCCGCCGACCTCAACCATGTCGCCGGGCCGTATCTGCACCGGCTGAAAGGGCAGACAGGCGGTGCCGTTAATGCGCGTGCCATGACTCGAATTGAGGTCCTCGACAAAGACGGACCCATTACTGCCTGAGAACCGGGCGTGACGCCGTGATAACCGCTCTCCATCGAGGACACTGTCGACCAGCAGCGGATGCCGCCCGACGGTGAAACCGCCCTGCTGCCGGTCCAGGTCGGCCTGGTGCAACCTGAGCGAAACCGGTCGGCCCTGGTTATCGAAGCCGGTCAGGGCAATGGCCGGCTTTCGGGGCCGGACAGCCTGGACCAGTTGGCTGAGCGGCGCGGCCATCTTTCCCGCAGCTTGTCCGGCAACACGCAGGAGTTCCTGCCGGGGCTTGCGGAGTGCCAAGCCCAGAGCCAGGAGCGTCGCCACGGCAACCAGGGCGACAAAGGTGTTGGTCAATCGGCTGGCCTGTGTCGCGTATTTGATGTCATTCCTGACTTCCTCTACGGCCTGTGTCGCCTGGTCGGCTTGCTCTTGGGCGTCCTGGGCTTGTTGTGTCGCGGCCCCGGCTTGGCCCAGCGCCTCTTCCGCGGTCTGCCTGGCGTGCTCATCGGTTGCAGCGGGGTCTCCCGACGTGGCGGCCACGCAGGGAGACCCGTCTGATGAAAAATCGATGCCTCTGGCCCGCAGCAGAGTGATAGCTTCTTTGATGTGGGAAGCCCAGTTGATCCCACTATTGTTCGGAACCCGGTTTGGCTGCGGGCCGGATGGGCCTGGTTCTATGACCATGATATGGGGTCTTTGTGTGTTGACGCCGACCACCCGCCCGCAGTGGTCAAAGAGCGGTCCGCCGCTATTCCCCCCACTGACTGCGGCACTGTGCTGCAGGATCGTAACCGGCCAGTCAAGGCCGCGAAAGAAGTGGCTCAGAATCCCATCCGTGAGTGAGGCTCTCAACGTATCAGAGTGCCGATCGGCCGCCCCCGGGTACCCCATGGCGTACACAGGAGGGGAACCTTCAAGTTGACCGGAAAAGAGAGTGGCGTGAGGAAGAGCCAACCCCTGTGCTCGAATAACGGCCAAGTCCTTATCGGGAGACTCCCATACAATCTGCGCAGACTTCAGGCCATCGGAGAATTGGGAACCAACGGAGAGGCTGTCGCTGCCATTACTCACATGCTGGTTGGTCAGCACATCGCCTTGGGCGTTGATGACGGTACCCGACCCCATACCGCTTCCGCTCTCGAATATGCGCACCACGCTCCGCTCAACCGCGCTTCGCTCAAACCCGTGCAACGGTACGGCCCAGCCAAGCAGACAGACAACTATGAGCCAGCACTCTATACGATGGTTCATGATGCTGATCATTCACCTATTCTCATCTGCCCCGCTGTGGTCACCATACATGGTTCTACCAACTCCGGGCCTTTACCTTATTCTCCCCTCACCTCGGCCCCCTTCGACTCCGTTCAGCTTCGTCATGCCGGACATGATCCGGCCTCCCTTTACCCGTCAAGGTGAAGCCTCAGTTCCAGGTCGCCCAGCCCGAGGCGGAGACCATCCCTGACCGGCGTTGGCGTGCCCGCTTCCACTGCAATGCCGTCAATGCTGGTACCATTGGTCGAGCCCAGGTCCTCAAGCATGACCTGCTGCCCACGCAGGCTGAGCCGGAAGTGCTGGCGGGATACTTGTTCGTGGTTGATGACAAAGGTGGAGGCCGTGGGGCTGCGGCCCACTACAGCGCCGTCCTGTTCTACCAGGGAGGCACCAGGAATTTTGAGGGCGATTGGCGGTGATTTCCCTTCGAGCAAAACGTCTGGCGCGCTGCTGCGCAGCCGCTCCTGTTCTGCGGCTTGAGACAACTCAGCCTGCGCTTGGCCCAGGGCCCCAGCGATGTGCTGCTTTTCCTGTTCCGTTGTCTGTAACCGTTTTTGCTTGCGGCGGATGAGCACGATAACACCCAGCAGCACCAGCCCGCCGATGATTGCGCCGTACAGGAGCATCTGCCGCTGCCGTTGGGCGGCCTGCTGTTCGGCTTCTTCCTTCGCTCGTTGCAGGGCGGCTTCTCTCTGTTGGGCCTCTTCTTGTTGCCTTTGTAACGCGGCCTGCTGTTCCTGTCGGGTTTGTTCCAGTTGGCGTTGGGCTTCCTGCTCAAGCCGTTGCTTTTCGGCCGCGGCTTGCCTGGCGCGTTCTTCCGCGGCGGCTTTTTCTCTTTGCAGTTCCTCTTCTTTTTGCTGGGCGGCTTGCGCCTGTCGGGCTGCGGCTTCCTGTTCTCTTTGCAGAGCGGCAGCTTGCTCCTGCCGGGCCTGTTCGAGTTGCTGTTGGGTTTCCTCTTCCAGGCTCAGGCATTCGGTGGCTGCCACAGGCAGGGACAGGTTGAGCGGGGCCAAGAGATTGGTCAACGAGGCGGCTGCGAGGGTCCGCGCACTTCCCTCTTGGGTCGGGTCAATCTCGCGGCGTAAGAGCCCCCGCTTCTCCAGCACGTTCACGCCAACGGCCTGATAGCAGCGGTTCAACAGCGGCGTCCCGGCTGAGGTCAGGCTGAACAGAGCATTATGCTGAATCATCTGTCCCATTTCAGTATTGACAAGTTGGGTCACTGCTCCGGCAACAGCGGTAAAGCGGTTGGAACCGGACGGATTGAAGTTGACTGCGTGCAGAGGGGCCGCCGCTTGCAGGACAGTGCGGGCAAACGGCAGGCCGGTCAAGCTGTGTCCGCTGTCGGACAGTTGGAGAATCCATAGCCCGGTCTGTTCGTCAGCTTTGATTTTAGTGGCGGAAAAAACCTGGCCCGTAGCCGTCGAAACCAGATAGGACTGCCGGTTCCGCAGCGTGCCGGCAACGGTCACGATATGACCCTGGTCGCTGACGCTGAAACCCGGGGACTGGCTGGCATTCTCCAGTCCGTCTTTGACCACGACCAGATACTTTTGGATTGCAGCAAAGTCCGGACGGACACCGGCCGGTTCCGGTGTTGGGCCAACCGCTCCTTCTTCATCACCTGTAGGACTCTCGGTCGCCTCGGGGGGCGCATTGTCCGTGGTCTCTGGCTCCTCAACAGGGGTGGCCGGCGTTTCATCTGTTGGGCTTTGGGTACTCTCGGCTGTCGGTTCGGTTTGCCCGGCAGGCTCCTCAGTGGAGGCAGGTGGCGTTTCCTCGCTCCCTGGCGAGTTCTCAGTACTCTCGGTTGGGGGCTCATCCGCGCCAACCGACATGGGCAGCAGGACAAGGGCCACAATCAGCGCAGTCAAGATGTTCACAGGGACTCCTATCACTCGGTACTGGACATATATGTCTTGATTTTTGTCCAGAGACCTGGGGTCTTTTGGTTCGGTTGGGTCAATTGAGTCTCTTGGGTCGGTGGGCGGAAGGCTCCCTCCCGGACGATAATCCTGGACGGCAGAGGTTTTGCACCCGCCTGTTTGGTCGGCGCTTCCATCTGGTCCAGGGTCATATGCAGGCAGTGCCGGGCGTCGCCGACTCGATAGGCCAGCACCGTCGTATTGTCCTGATGCGCCTTGCCGGCTTCGGCAACAGCCTCAAGCAGGGTCTGCACCAGGGTCCGGGCATCCGTCCTGTGCTGGGTCAGCAGAGCTTCCAGCTCGGCTTCGGACAGGGTTTCCAGGCCGTCGCTGGCCAGCAGGATCACGTCGTCCGCCTCAAGCGGGTAGCCGGCGGCGGCAATATCGATCAGTGGAATCTCTTCTCCCATGATGGCGGACCGGAGTTGGTGCACCCTGGGGTCGTTCCGAGCCTCTTCCTCGGTCATGCGCCCGATTTCGACCAGCCCCAGCAGCAGCGGCCGCATGGAGTGGTCCGCGTTCAGCCTGGTGAGCCGGTTCCAGCGCCGCGCCCGGCCATGAGCGCCGTCCCCACCCCTGAAGAGTCACCCCCGTCCACCCCTGAAGAGGTGGAAACCGAATTAGGGTTAGACCGGGCCGCGCGAGTGCTGGTGCAGCAGGGGTTGGCCGCGGTGGGCCAGGAGTCGGGGCCGGCAGACGGGCTGTTCGGTGGGGAGGGGAGTCGCACGCGGGAGGCGCTCCGGGTCTGGCAAGCGGCCAAGGGGTTGGCGGCGACAGGGTATATGACAGGAGCGCAGGCAGAAACGCTGATGGCGCTGGGCCGGGAGGCCGTGGCCGCAGCCGAGGCGGAGCGGCAAGCCGAAGAGCAGCGGCGGGCCGAAGCGGAACGACAACGCGTCGAGGCGGAACGGCAGCAGGCTGAGGAAGCGGAGCGGCGGCGAAAAGCTCAGGCGGACGATGCGGCGTATGCCGAGGCGCAGCAGATGGACACGCCCGAGGGCACGCAGACAGAGCGTCCATAAGGATGCCAGTCGAGGCTGTCGGCAACCTACAGCAGATTGAACTGCTTGAGTACGTTGGCGACTTCAGGGTCGCGCTGGCCTAGGGACCGCAAGGCTTCCAGCAGCGCCTCAACACGCTGCCTATTCGTGCTCAGGTCCTCTTCCAAGCTTTTCACCGTGCGCTCAAACGGCCGAATCATCGTCCGCCGGTCCCATAAGGCAAAGCCAATGATGGCTACCACCAGCGCCGTAAAGGCACCGAGCACGGCCAGGGTCAGGCGAAACTGCTGGGCGAACTGCTGGTTCATGTCCTCGCGCAGTTGCTGAATCTGCCGGTTCATATCCTCGCGCAGTTGCTGATCCTGCCGGTTCATGTCCTCGCGCAGTTGCTGAATATCGGCCCGTAGTCCTTGTAGCCCTTCGTCCAGGCGGGTTTCGAGTCGAGTCAACCGCTCAACAATCTCCCGGTCGGTCAGGGCCGGAGCCGCCTCTACTGCCCACGCCGGGCCGGTCAGGACCGGCAGGACCAGGAGACAGGTGATAAGGAACCTGCGCAGCATGAATCCCATACAACGCCACACGGACCGGAAAGTCAACGTAACCTGCCGTCCGTTATTCTCCAGGACGGATCAGACGCCTTACGGACTCTCAGTCAGCGCGACCCTGAGTTGGCCGCGGTACTCAAGAACTTCAATCTCTGGGGAACCCACCCCGGCCTTCGGCCACCCCTCCAGGGAGGGGATTTTTTTGGTGGGGTTACGCGGCTCCCTGCCGGATGGCGATGGCCTCGCGCAGGCCGTCCAGCAATCCTTCTAGGTGGGCCATGCGCTCGCGCAACTCGGCGATTTGCTGCTCCAGGGAGGTGAACCGCTCACCGAATTCCTTGCGTTGGGCGGTCAGTTCCCGACGCTGTTCTGACAGTTCGGCGCGGATGGCCCGCTGGCCGGTCAGTATCAGCCCGGCCAAGGTCGCTCCTACCGCCACGACGGCTATCAGGACACTGATCAATTCCACGCTCATGGCGATTCACCATACATACCCACAAGACGGAGGGCAAGCAGCGGAGGCGTTTTATGAGCCAGCTTTATTCTGACTCTCCACACCCTTTTTCAAAGCACGCACAGTGGAGACGAAACTTTCACGCGCAGCGTTCTTTTGCAGGGCCAGGGGAACCGGCAGGCTGACCTTGTCTTTCAGCGTGCCGGTGTAGGTCAGCAGGGTTTTGGTTCCGTCCGGCGAAGGCGTGAAGCGGTATTCGCCCTGAATGTCGCTCAGTTGGCTTTCGACGCTCCGGATACGGACCCGGTTTTCTCCAGGTAGAAAGGTGAACTGCATACTCAGCCGCTGTGGCTGACCAAGCATGACCATCTCGAAGAGGACGAGCTTCCGGTTTCCCTGAGTCTGGAGGAGGCGGGACACGCGGATGGTCTCGCTGAACTCCGCACTCCGTTCCGGCTCGGAGAATGCCTGCCAGATATCGGCCAGCGGCGCGTCAAGCCGGGAGGTGAACTCCATCGTCATGGTGCCGGCCTGCTTGTCGAGCCGTTCACTCAGGATTTCGGCGACCGACCCCTCCCATTGCAGTGCCGCGGTTCGCATCCGCTGGAAAAAGAGGCCGGCCCAGACACCCAAGCCGAGCAGCACGAGCGCGCCGATGGAAAGGCCCAGTCGCAGCCTGCTCATGCGCTATGCTCCAGGACGGATCAGTAAGCCGGCGGAAGTGGTTCCGCGTTGAGGGCCCCGTTATCCGTTCGGGGGAGAGGCGCGCTGAAGTAAAGGGTTTCCTCTCCCTGAATATGCCGCCGCTTCACAATATAGTCTCCGCCCATGGACGGCTTCCACACCCGTTCGGCAATCTCGCGGTTGGTCCCGGTCAGCACATAGGCCAGACCACCGGTAATACCGCCGAGGGTGGCGTACGTCAGCTTGGCCGGAATGTAAAACACGTTGGCCGCGACGGTCGCCGTTCCAAGTCCGGCGTCTTCGAGATAGTCGGGGTTGGCCGACGCAGGCGGCGGAGCAGACAACACGAGCCCCAGCACACTGCCACACAATAGAACCGATAACGTTTTTCCCATGACATCCTCCTCATCCTTCTGTTCTCACCACACACCCCTCAGGGAGCAACGTGATCAAATGTTGAAAAGCCTGGTCAACGTAGTGTTTGTCTTTTGACTCAAGGGTAATTTTTACCCGGTACTCAGGGTCGTTATTCTTCGGGTACGATCCGAGCATCACCTCCGGATACTCGCTCAATGTTTCATTCAGGAACCCGGCAATCACGCTCTCATATTCGCGCGTGTAGAGCACCTTGAGATAATAGGGATCTGCGGCAAAACGACTTTTGAGCGCCAGGAATTTCTGTCGAAAAATATCCGGGATACCCGGCAGGACATACACATTTTCCACTTTGATCGTCGGGAAACGGACCGCGCCATCTTCAATCAACTCGGCCCCTTCGGGCGATTCCGCCATCTTGAGGTAGGCACTGTTTGCCGGCCGACCGTTGAGATAGGAGCGTAATTTCTCCTCTAGCACAGGGTGGCGAATAACCTGTCGCTCCAAGGCGCACGCCACCCCTTCAATAGTAATATCGTCATGCGTTGGGCCGACACCGCCTGAGGTAAAGACAATATCGAACTGGCGATGAAAATCACGCACCGTCTCGGTAATGATGTCGAGTTCGTCGGGGATCACGACGACCCGCTTCAGGGTCACTCCAATCTCTCGGAGTTCCTTTGCCAGAAAGGGCGAATTGGTATCGACCGTCTTGCCGGACAGTATTTCGTTGCCAATGACGACGATACCCGCATCCAGTTCATGCACACTGATACTATAAACCGATTTTCCGCCCGGTGGCAATATGACGGAGCAGATTACCCCGCGTCAGCCAGACCAATATCGAGATCCGTCAGGTCCGGAATCTCACGGACTAGGTATTCTTTTAATTTTTTCTTGAGCCGGCTTTCGAGCTGGCGCACCCGCTCACGGCTGATGCCGTACTGGTCACCAATATCCTGAAGCGTCAGGGGCTCTTCGGCGAAGAGACGTTGATTGAATATCACTTCCTCTTTGCCTGCCAGGGTCCGGGCAAAGTCTGTCAGCTTGCGACGAATCAACTGCTGGTATTCGAGCGTCGAGACCGCTTCCTCCGCATTCGCGCCCTGATCGGCCAGGAAGTCGAGAAAGGTTGCAGACTCGTCCCCCGCGTCAAGCGGTGCATCAACCGAGAGGTCCCGGGCTGCCATGCGCTGCTCCATCTCCACGACCTCACGTTCTTTCACTCCCAGGTTGTGAGCGAGCCGTTTTGGCTCGGGAGAATAGCCCTCGGCTTCAAGCCGTTCTTTTTCCTTTTGGAGATTAAAGAAGAGTTTTCGCTGGGCCTGGGTCGTGCCAAGCTTCACCATACGCCAATTATTCATAATATAGCGAATGATATACGCTCGCACCCACCAGACCGCATAGGAGGGAAAGCGTACACCCCGGTACGGGTCAAAATGCCGAACCGCATCCATGAGGCCAACGTTCCCCTCCTGGATTAAGTCGAGCAAATTTTGAAACGCCCGCTGATAACTCCGGGCAATCATGACCACTAAGCGTAGGTTTGCAGTGACGAGCCGATAGGCAGCCTGCACATCGCCGTACTCTTTATACTGGACCGCCAACTCGTGCTCCTCTTCGGGCGAGAGCAGGGCATAACGACGGATCTCTGCCATATACCGACTGAGAGAGTCCGTGGGGATGAGTGCCGTTTCCAGCGTGTCCGCCTCGTCGGCTGTGGTGACACTGGCTTCGATGGGTGGTTCCGACGGCCCTTGCCGAACCCGAACCGGCGCAGAATCCGCCGGTTCGGGTTCGGCAAGAACGGGTACGGCAACGGGCTCTGTCTCTTTTGCCACACGTTTTTTCATGGGGGCTTTATCACACAGCGAAAGCGAGCAGGGGCGGCTTTGACTGCACAGTGACCTCACATGCCCTGCTGGCCTCATGCGCAGTGAAGGCGCGGCCCTTCACACAAGAAAGGCAGGGAAGAGTAAGTTATTACTCCTGCACTATTTGTTAGCGACGAGGAGCCTATCCGTCCTATCGGTCTTGGCGATACGCATGTGTAGACCCTAAGCATTAAC
>JAJDZM010000297.1 GCA_022824615.1 Candidatus Binatia bacterium
ACCCCGGAATTT
The DNA here is from genome assembly GCA_022824615.1 of Candidatus Binatia bacterium. Lineage (GTDB taxonomy): Bacteria > Desulfobacterota > Binatia > Bin18 > Bin18 > Bin18. Next base: position 13 of record JAJDZM010000297.1, read on the forward strand.
CTGGCCGACCGCGCCGCTCTGCTCGGCAAGCCCGAACCGGGCCTCGCCCACCGGAAGGCTGCGGCAATCAAAAACCTCACCCAGTTGCGCCCGCAGTTAAGCTGGATCAGCGACATCCTGCACGATGGCCGGACGTATATCTATGGCGAAGCACCGTCCCTGGCCGATTGCGTGATCTACCATCCGCTGTGGGTCATGGATCAGCTTGCCGGCGAGCGTACAACCGTTATTCCAGGCGGCATCCGTCAATGGATGGAGCGTGTGGCCGCACACGGCCACGGCAATCCGACCTCGATGACCGCGCACCAAGCGCTCGATGTCGCGGCAGCCAGCGACCCTTTGCCGTCCCTGCCAAGTCAGACGCTGGACGGAGACCCGGCTCTTGGCCATACCGTCTCCATTACGCCCACCGACTATGGTCGGGCCAACCCCAGTATCGGCACCCTCGTTTCCATCGACGCCCAGCGCATGGCGCTTCAGCACCGGAACGAGCGCACCGGGCTTGTCACGGTGCATTTCCCCCGTTTTGGCTATAGCGTCCGCAAACGTGAGGGGTAACAGACGCGTGGAGGCAACCGGATCATGAATGCGCAGGGCACCTCGCACCAGGAACGGGGATGGCAGATTTGGATTGACCGCGGCGGGACGTTCACCGATCTGGTGGCGCGTCGTCCTGACGGCACCCTGGTGACGCATAAACTGCTGTCGGCCAATCCTGAACGCTATCAGGATGCGGCCGTCCAGGGTATTCGTGATCTGCTCGGGGTCGATGGCGACGCGCCCATCCCACCCGATACGGTTGCTCTGGTGAAGATGGGGACCACGGTCGCGACCAATGCCCTGCTGGAACGCAAGGGCGACCGGACCGTGTTCGTCACTACCCAGGGGTTTGGGGATAGCCTGCGAATCGGCTATCAGAACCGCCCCGACCTGTTTGCCCGGCATATTGTCCTGCCGGAAATGCTGTACGAGCAGGTGATCGAAGTCAGAGAGCGCATTGACGCCCACGGCGCACTGGTCACCCCCCTGGATGAAGACGGCGCGCGACGGAGCCTTCAGACCGCCTATGACGCCGGTATTCGTACCGTGGCCATTGCCTTTGTCCATGGCTATCGGTACGCGGCGCATGAAGCCCGGGTCGCCGCCATTGCCACCGAGATCGGCTTTCAGCAGGTCTCGGTCTCCCATGCGGTCAGCCCGTTGATGAAGCTGGTCTCACGCGGCGATACCACGGTGGTTGATGCCTATCTGTCACCGCTGCTGCGGCGTTACGTCGAGCAGGTCGCAGGAGAGTTGGAGGCGGAGCGCCAGTCCGGTCCCAAGCTGATGTTCATGCAGTCGAATGGTGGACTGACCGATGCCCATCTGTTTCAGGGCAAGGACAGTATTTTATCCGGGCCGGCCGGTGGGGTGATCGGCATGGTCCGAACCGCGTCCATGGCGGGTTTTCGCAAAGCCATCGGCTTCGATATGGGCGGCACCTCGACCGATGTGTCGCACTATGACGGCGAATATGAGCGGACGTTCGAAACCCTGGTCGCCGGCGTCCGCATGCGCGCTCCAATGATGCATATTCACACCGTCGCGGCGGGCGGGGGGTCTATCCTGCACTTTGATGGTGCCCGTTTTCGGGTTGGTCCGGACTCGGCCGGCGCAGACCCTGGGCCGGCCTGCTATCAGCGCGGTGGCCCGCTCACCGTGACCGACTGCAACGTCATGCTGGGCAAGCTGCAAGCGGCCTTTTTCCCCGCGGTGTTCGGTCCAAACGCGGACCAGGCTTTGGACGTGCAAATCGTTCGACAAAAATTCGCAGCCTTCGCCCAAGAAATCGCCAGCGCCACGGGCAATGCAGGCCAGTCGCCTGAGGCCGTAGCCGCCGGCTTTCTGCGTATCGCCGTGGAAAACATGGCAAACGCCATCAAAAAAATCTCCGTTCAGCGCGGCTATGATGTGACGGAGTATACCCTGAACTGTTTTGGTGGGGCCGCTGGCCAGCACGCCTGTCTGGTCGCGGACGCGCTGGGCATGAAGACCGTCTTTCTCCATCCGTTTGCCGGAGTGCTGTCCGCCTACGGGATGGGCCTGGCGGACGTGCGGGCGCTGCGCGAGCGACAGATCGAACAGCCGCTTGCGGCCCCAGCCATACCTGTACTGGAAACAGCCTGTGCGGAACTCGGCGATGAGGCCAGCGGCGAGATTCTCGCGCAAGGCGTCTCTGCCGAGCGGCTCACCCTGCATAAACGGGTCCATCTGCGCTACCAGGGAACGGACACCGCCCTGCAGGTAGACTTGTCCGACCTCGACGACATGCGGGCTGCGTTTGAGACCACCCATAAGCAGCGCTTTGGTTTTATCGTCGAGGGGCGGCAACTGGTCGCCGAGGCGGTCTCGGTCGAAGCGATCGGCACAACGGAGCAGGTTGATGACGCCGAGCTGTCGGCGGCTGAGGACAACACGGCCCAGCCGCTTCAGCGGGTCCGGTCCTATATGAACGGCGCTTGGCGGGACACACCGGTATTCCAGCGCGAACATCTTCAACCGAGTCAGCGCATTCCCGGCCCCGCCATTATTTGTGAGCCCACGGCAACCACGGTGGTTGAGCCGGAGTGGCAGGCCGAGCTGAACCGCTATGGTCACCTGCTCCTGACCCGTTTGAGACCGAAATCGCACCAAGCGGCGATTGGTACCGCGGCCGACCCGGTCATGCTGAGGTGTTTAACAACCTCTTTATGTCGGTCGCCGAGCAAATGGGCGCGACGCTGGCCAATACGGCCTACTCGGTGAATATCAAAGAACGGCTGGATTTCTCGTGCGCCATCTTCGCATCGGATGGGAGCCTGGTCGCCAACGCTCCGCACGTTCCCGTTCATCTGGGCTCTATGGGCGAGTCGATCAAAACCGTCATCAAGGCCAACCAGGGAACAATGCGGCCCGGTGATGCCTATGTCCTGAATGCCCCCTACAACGGCGGCACGCATCTCCCGGATGTGACCGTCATTACCCCTGTGTTTGACACGGCCGGTACGGATCGCATTCTGTTTTATGTGGGCTCGCGCGGGCATCATGCCGATATCGGCGGACGCACGCCCGGCTCGGCCCCACCGGACAGCACCACCATTCACCAAGAGGGCGTGCTAATCGACAATTTTCTCTTTGTTCGCCAGGGCCGGCTGCGTGAACAGGAGATGCGGCAACTGCTGGGTTCGGGCGCATATCCCTGCCGGAATCCTGACCAGAACATGGCGGACCTGCGCGCCCAGCTCGCGGCCAACGAAACCGGGGTGCAGGAACTCAGAAAAATGGTCAAGCACTTTGGCATCGAGGTCGTGCACGCCTATATGCAGCACGTCCAGGACAATGCCGAAGAGTCTGTGCGGCGCGTGCTCGATGTCCTCACCGCTGGCACGTTCACCTATCCCATGGACAACGGCTGTCAGATTCAGGTCAGCATTCGAGTGGACCAATCGGCCCGCCGAGCCAGTATCGATTTCAGCGGCACGTCTGCCCAGCACAGCGGTAACTACAACGCGCCCGCGGCGGTGTGTAAGGCCGCGGTCCTGTACGTTTTTCGGACACTGGTGGCTGACACGATTCCGCTGAACGAGGGCTGTCTGAAACCGCTCGATATCATTATCCCGCCGCACTCCATCATCAGCCCGAAATACCCGGCCGCAGTGATCGCCGGCAATACGGAAGTCTCTCAATGCGTAACCGACGCCCTGTATGGCGCGCTCGGGGTGCTCGCCTCGTCGCAGGGCACGGTCAATAATTTTGTGTATGGGAACGAGCAGTATCAAAACTACGAAACCATCTGCGGCGGCACCGGTGCCGGTCCCGACCATCCGGGCTGCGACGCGGTGCATAGTCATATGACCAACACGCGCATGACCGACCCCGAGGTATTGGAGTGGCGTTTTCCGGTGCGCGTTGAGAGTTTTGCCATCCGCCACGGTTCTGGCGGCGTGGGACGGCAGTCGGGCGGCGCGGGGATTACCCGGCGGTTACGGTTTTTGGAATCCATGATTGTCACGACATTATGCAGCCACCGCCTGACCGAACCGTATGGACTGGCCGGCGGTCAGGCCGGAGAGCGGGGTCGTAATACAGTCGAACGTGTGGACGGGAGCATTGAAGAACTCGCCGGCAGCGATGAAACGCTGATGCAGCCGGGCGACGTCTTTGTCATGCAAACGCCGGGCGGAGGGGGATTCGGGCCGCCGGATGGAGCGAAATAGACAGCTCCAACGGCTTCCCTCTAGAGGGAAGCCGTTGGAGAGGGGAAACCGCGCTTCACACGAAGGTCCCTATGAAAAAGAAAAGAGCGTATCCTGTGATATCTTTCCTTCCAGACGCGTGATAATTTCCTCCAACTCAACTGATGGAAACGCTGTCTTTACCGTGGGAAACGACGCACGTGCCAATGGAGATAGCGGGTTGACTCTTTCGTATCTTGATACATTTGCGTCCTAAGAAGGGACAGTTTTGCCGCGAGGATTCCGCGTGCCAATCGATGCTACCGGTAGCGGTCGACCGCCCGAATAGTTCACGAACTTTACTCATAGAAGAGGGTGACAGCGATCCTTAGCGATTTCTATATATTCTGCGGCAATATCGATTCCGACGGATTTTCTGCCTAAATTTCTCGCCGCCAACATGGTCGTCCCGGTACCGCAGAACGGATCAAGAACGATGCCGTTCACCGGGCAGGTGGCAAGGATGGGAATTTTACACAGGTCCTCCGTATACGGAGCAAAATGGAGCGAGCGTTTCTGCGTATCTTCCGGTAGAATGTCCCACACGTCAGAAGGCTTACTGCCCTTAGGATGATACTTGAGAAAGTAAAAGCCTCTTTCCTTCAGTTCTCGGGCACGACCTGATACCCCTTCGGCATCCGAGTGGGTGGCACGCTGCTGCCCGCGAATAATCATCCGAAAGTCGGCAATTTTGCCTTGGCTGACATCGCGCAGGATTTTCTCCAGGGCGAGGAAGGCGCTCTTCTTCTCATCATCCGTCAGCACTGTAGAAAGCTCAATCTGACGCTTGTAACGAACCCCCGTCACCCCCGTTGCGGATACCACCGCTCCGTTGACCACGCGCGCCTTCTTTGGATTGGAGCGAATCGCGTCTACGTCGTAATGATAGCCTTTAGAACTCCTCACAAAGTGGAAGATGTTTTCGTGGACATTGCGTAACTTGTCGTGTGCATTGTCCAGAGCACCCTTGACCTTATTCCAGATAATGCTGTTGCGCAAAATCCACCCCTCTTGATCGGTCAGCGTGAATGCTAAACGCCACGGAATACCTAGGAGTTGCTTGTCAAGATAAGTGTCGCCGATATTTAACCACAGGGAGCCCGTAGGTTTCAGCACTCGTTTCACCCCACGTAAAATATCCACGAGATGCGTAATGAAATCCCAGTAATTTTTCTCCGCCCCAATACCACCACCGACATATTCGCGTTTTGCCCAGTACGGCGGGCTGGTCATGCAGCAGTCAAAGGATTCATCGGGCAGGTCGTGGAGAACGGCCAATGCGTCGCCCAAGAGGAATAGCGGGGAAAGGGTCGGAGACTGAAGATAATCCTGTACGTGGTTTCCGTACTGCGAGGAAGGAGACCGCTGGAAAGGAGTTTGAACATCTGATGCTTGAGACTGATCTTTCATAGGAGAATTCGTGTCTCTCTTCTTAAAGCTATCGTAGGATTGATTCCAGTAGGGTCCTTCCTCTCAGAAAAATCACCAAAAGGGGAGCTACGATAAAATTCTCTCAATCACTTTCCTTATTCAGGAGTCTGGCCACGGTGAGGGCAATCTCTTGTCCATGGGAAATTTCAAGGGTGTGGCCATCCGGGTCGGACAGGAAGGCCCAATAGCCGACCGGATAGCCTGAATCGGTCGGTCCCTGGCGCAAACAGCCGGCCTGTCGGGCGTGTTCACATAGAGAATCGACTTCCTGGCGGGTTGCACAGCCAACGCCGAGATGGGCAAGGGGCAACAAGGGAGCATCCACCCGAGGCGACTGGATGAGGACAATCACAAAGGGGCGGGTCCGGTCACTCAGCCAAACGACCTCTGTCCCATCAGGATCAGTCCGGCGGTGGACGACCCGCATATGGGCATAGGTCGCATAGAAGGCAAGGCTCGCCTCCATATTGGTGGCCGGAAGCGCGATATGCGTCAGTCCAACATCGGACATCGTGGTCTCCTTCTTGAGTGTCCCACCCGCAGGAGAAAAGATCGTGCGCCAGTTGGAGGAAGGGGTGTGAACTGCTAAGACTTGCCGATAGCGTAAAATACTGAGGAGGAGATTGCTATGAGAGAAGCTGTCATCGTATCGACTGCTCGAACGCCGATTGGGAAAGCCTATCGTGGCGCATTTAATGACACGACGACCCCGACCATGGCCGTCCCGATTATTCAGGCAGCCATCAATCGGGCTCAAGTAGAGACGGGTGAAATCGACGACCTGATTATGGGGGCTGCGCTCCAGGAAGGCACCCAGGGCTATAATGTGGCGCGGCAATGTGGCGTCGCCGCGGGATTGCCGGTCACGGTCTCCGGTCAGACCATTGATCGGCAATGCTCCTCGGGGCTGATGAGCGTTTCCATGGCGGCCAAACAGATAGTGGCCGATGGCATGCAGACCGTTGTGGCCGGTGGTTTGGAGTCGATCAGCCTCGTCCAGAACGACCATCAGAACGAATATCGCAATGAAGACGCCCAGGCTCTGGAAAAGGCCCCGGACCTGTATATGGCCATGATCGACACCGCAGAGGTGGTCTCGAAGCGCTACAACATCTCCCGGGAAGCCCAGGATGAGTACGCGCTCCAGAGTCAGCAGCGCACCGCCGCCGCCCAGCAGGCCGGACGTTTCGACGACGAGCTCATTCCGAGCACCGTCACCAAGCTGTTCACCGATAAAGAGACCGGCGAGACCACGCACCAGGAAATAATCCTTGAGCGGGATGAGTGTAACCGCCCGAACACGAACGCGGCCGGTTTGGCCG
>JAJDZM010000103.1 GCA_022824615.1 Candidatus Binatia bacterium
CTCTGCCAGGAAGCTGGTATCGGTGCATACATCACTATGACCTTGCACAAAAACATCCCCGCGGGTGCGGGGCTCGGCGGCGGGAGCAGCGATGCCGCGGCTGTGCTGAAGGCACTGGACCAAGCCTTCTCACTCGGACTGAACACTGACCATTTGTGTCGGCTTGCCGTCCGGCTTGGTGCGGATATTCCTTTTTTTATTCCATGTCAGATGGCTCGTGTGGGTGGGATAGGGGAAGTCTTAAGGCCCCTTCCTCCTCTTCCGCAACGCTGGCTCGTCGTTGTGGTTCCGGGCTTTCCTGTTTCGACTCCGTGGGCGTATCAACGTTTTGATGCGCTTCGGCTGGACTTGCCAGAGCCGAAGCCCCATGCAATCGACCGGATTCCACCATTTGACACGCAGCAATGGCCAAGTGCTGGCCTCTTCGTTAATGACCTTGAACAGGCGGTTCTGCCGGAGTACCCTCTGATTGCAGACAGAAAAAAGCAACTCACCACCCTTGGTGCGGAAGTGGCCCTGATGTCTGGGAGTGGCTCCGCCGTCTTTGGCATCTTCAAGACGCAGGAGGCCGCCACGCACGCTGCGGCAGCTTTGGCCGGCTCGGAAAGCGTCTTTGTCGTGACGCTGCTGGAGGATGCTTCCACTCCGGTAACGGTTGATCTATAACCGTAGGAGCAGGTAGACTTTTTTCGTGAAAGATGCTAATGGCTGTGGCCTCAAGAAAACTTGGTGGACTCTATAATCTGCCGATTTCATTAAACAATCGGATCATTCAGAAGCTCGTCCAATACGGTCAGCAGCCACAGTGGTGGAATATCGACGTTCGAGAAGAAAAGAGAAACTGAGCGGCCGAGAGCCATACGACTATTACTGCTATCCTGGTGGGGAGTCGCCAAGTCAGGCAAGGCACCGGGTTTTGGTCCCGGCATTCGCAGGTTCGAATCCTGCCTCCCCAGTTTTCTCTCCTCTGGGCAAGAGCAGAAAATGACGCCGTTCAGACCCCCATCCGTGTGAGACACTCCGCCGTGCTAAAGATATTTTCCGGAAATTCAAATCGTCCACTTGCGCAAGAAATATGTGCCTATCTGGGAACCTCGCTCGGTGCGGCCGATATCCGCACGTTCAGCGATGGCGAGATTGCGGTCGAAATCACCGAGAATGTGCGTGGCGGAGATATCTTTGTTGTCCAGTCAATCTGTACGCCAGGCAACGATAATCTGATGGAACTCCTGCTGATGATTGACGCCTTTAAGCGGGCGTCGGCCAACCGTATCACGGCCGTGATTCCGTATTATGGCTATGCTCGCCAGGATCGAAAGGTTGCGCCTCGGGTTCCTATTAGTGCCAAACTGGTCGCGGACCTGTTGACCGCGGCGGGAGCCTCACGGGTGCTCACGGCAGAACTCCACGCTGGACAAATCCAGGGATTTTTCAATATTCCGGTGGATAATCTTTTTTCCGCTCCGGTGCTGTTGCCGTATCTGCGCTCTCGCATTGGCAGCAAACCGGTCTGTGTCGTATCCCCGGATGCCGGGGGGGTGGAGCGCGCCCGTGCGTTTGCGAAGCGTCTGGGGGCCTCCCTCGCCATTATTGATAAGCGTCGCGCGCAGGAGAACGAAAGCGAGATTGCGGGCAAGGCGAATCGTGATGTGATTGAGATGAATGTGATCGGTGAAGTCAACGGCCGTATCGCTATTCTGGTTGATGATATGGTGGACACCGCCGGAACGTTGACCACTGCGGCAAAAGGGCTTCAAGATGCTGGGGCACAAGCGGTGATTGCCTGCTGTACGCATGCCGTGCTGTCTGGCCCAGCGATAGAGCGGGTGCGGGCTTCGACGCTCGAAGAGTTGGTTGTCACGAATTCCATCCCCATTACACCAGAGGCGCAGGAGACCGGAAAAGTCCGAGTCTTGTCACTTGCCACCTTGATTGGAGAGTCCATTCGCCGGATTCACAATGAAGAATCCATTAGCTCATTATTCGTATAAGCCGTCGGACAGAGAAGGAAAATAATGGAAACCATCAAACTGAGTGTTGACCAGCGACAAGAAAAAGGCAAAGGGGAAATGGGCCGGCTCCGACGGAGCGGGAGGGTGCCCGGTGTCTTTTATGGTCCAGGAACAAATAGTGTTTCCGTCTGCGTCGATACACGGGAATTCCAATATAAGGTCGAAGGCTTAGAGGGAGCCCATCTGATTGAATTTCTTTCGCAGACAACAGACCTCAATGGCAGAATTGCTCTCCTCAAAGATGTTCAGCATCATCCTGTGACCGCGGAACCATTGCACATCGACTTCTATGAGGTTGATGTCAAGGTGGCGGTTCAGGTCGGTGTGCCCGTTCACCTTGTTGGCAAGGCGGAGGGCGTCACTGCCGGTGGGGTCTTACACTACTTCCGCCGTGAGATCATGGTGGAATGCCTCCCGCTTGACATCCCTGAGAGTCTTGAGATCGATGTGACACCGCTTGAGATCAACGACGCTGTCCGGGTTGAGGATTTGACATTACCGTCCGGCGTCTCAGCGCTTGAGGACGCTCAACTCATACTCGCCTCTGTCGCGGCTCCAACTGTGGTGGAAGAGACGACGGAAGCAGCGGACGAGGCTCTGGCCGAGGATGGAGGGACAGCGGAAGCTGGAGAAACCCCGAGCGAGGAGACTCCGACTGAGTGATGCGGGTCTGTTGCCGCAGATACGATGAATATCGGACTCCTCGTATAGGCTGATGTCTGCGATCATTGGGCTCGGAAACCCCGGTCGGGACTACGAAAAAACCCGTCACAATATCGGCTTTTGGGTCATTGATATCTTAGCGAAACGATGGGAGACCTGTCTATCTCAGTTGGTATGCTCCTCCCGAGTGGCTTGGGCGTGCTGGAACGGAAAAAAGATAGGCCTTGTTCAGCCGCAGACCTTTATGAATCACAGTGGGCAAGCTGTTGTGTGCGTGTGTGAGCAATATCAATTGCAGCCACCGGATTGTATTGTCGTGCATGATGATGTAGACATTCCGCTTGGCCGTCTGCGTATTAAACGGACTGGTGGTTCAGGTGGACACCGCGGCGTCGCCTCGATTATGACCGCTCTGGATAGCCCGGACTTTATCCGCGTAAAGGTTGGAATTGGCCGTCCTGCTGCAGGGCTTGATACTGCCAACTTTGTGCTTCAGCCCTTTACTCAGGAGGAAGAAGCCTTTATCCTCCCGGCGGCACAGCGCGCGGCGCGCGTGGTTGAGTGCATCCTCACGGACGGGCTTGAGCATGCTATGGCGTTGTGGAACGGCGTGGATTCCGCGCCGCTCGTACACCCCGCACAGGAGGAGCGCTGAAAAATCTCGCCCCACCCGCTTAGCGCGAGAGGCGAACGAAGAGTGAGAGAAGCCCATCGGAGGAGTTCATGCCGATTTATGAGACAGTATGCATTCTCCACCCGGAACTGTCTGAGGCACGGGTGAAGGATATGATTGAAGGAATGCAAAAGACTCTGGAGCAGAGTCAGGCCAGTCTGTTGCTAGTTGAAGAGTGGGGGATGCGAAATTTAGCCTACGACATTCAAAAGCAGCGACGCGGCTACTATGTGCGTTTAGAATATGAGTCTCCTCCTCAAGCGGTCAAGGATTTTGAGCGTGGCCTACGGCTGAGTGAAGACACGATGCGCTTTTTATCCGTCGCGCGCTCCGCTCCCTCGGACGGGCAGTCTCCTATTCCTCCGGGTGGTGTCACTGATCGTTCTCCGGTTCATCCACCTGGGGCGAGTCCAGAACCCATGCCAGCAGAGGCCCATCCTGCCCCGAGTGCTCCCGCAGAAAATGCAGAATCGGCGCAGTCTGAAGTGCCGGCGGAGGCTCCGGCAGAAGCTCCAGCCGAGTCGGAAAGCACTGAGACGGCTGAGGCGCAGCCCGATTCGGAGGGAGAGGCGAGCGAGGAGTGAGTGGCTTGCGTGCGGAAAGGCTATAATAAGGTTATTTTTGCTGGACAGATTGAGCGCAGCCCGGAACTGCGGCGTACGCCACAGGGCGCAGCCATTGGAACGTTCTCCCTGTATGTGCCAAAAAGCCGCGCGCAAGAAGAGAATGTACTCGTTGACATTGTTATCTTTCGGAGTCTTGCAGAAGAGTACTGTCCCCTGTTGACAGTTGGGCGAACCGTCTTAGTAGAAGGAATGCTTGCGCCATATCGGTGGCACAAAGTGGACGATGCAAGGCAAAGAGCGTATGAGGTGCACGCGACAACCATTCGCATTCTTGAGGAATAACGACTGCATACAGTTGCTTACGAGCGCAAGAAGAGTAGAAGGATAGAGCTATGGCAAGACCACCCAGAGGGGGATTTCACCGACGAGGCGGCGATGACCGATACCCGCGACGTATGCGGCGTAAAGTCTGCCGTTTCTGTGTCGATAAGCGTGATTCCATTGACTACAAAGAGACCGCTGTCCTCAAAGATTTTATCACTGAGCGGGGCAAGATTATCCCAAGTCGTATCACCGGGACCTGTGTATGGCATCAGCGGAAATTGACCTTGGCCATTAAACAGGCGCGGGCGATCGTCCTACTCCCGTATGTGGCGGCACAGGTATAGAGGGGTTGGTCTTCAGGCCCATCGTTTAGTTGCGTTTTTATAGTTGCTTCCGTAGAGTAAGGGCCCATATGGAAATTATCTTACAAGAAGATGTCGAGAATCTGGGTGAAATTGGTGACATCGTCAGAGTCAAGGATGGATACGCCCGGAACTATTTGCTCCCGCGCGGCTTAGCGCTGACGGCTAGCCGACGCAACGTTCGCGTCTTAGAGCACCAGAAACGTTTGGCCGCAAAGAAAAGAGAACGGGCGCAGCAGAACGCTGGCGCCGTCCGCGACCGGCTGTCCAGTCTTACCCTGTCCATCCCGGCTCGTGCCGGAGAAGAGGAGAAGCTCTTTGGCTCTGTGACGAACATCGATATTGAAAAGGCGCTTCAGGAACAAGGGGTGACCATAGAGCGCCGGAAAATTATCCTTGCCGAGCCCATTAAACAGCTCGGTACCTATACCGTACCGATTCGTCTCAGTAGAGACATTGAAGCGAGTGTCACCGTTCAGGTCCGCCCGGAAGAGGCCGCGTAGCCATTTTCTTGACACGCCATAGGAAAGTTGGTACGCACCAAGCGACTGAAAAGAGTGAACGTGCTCAGCATTTCATATCTATTGGAGAACACGCTCACTCTTTTTGAACAGCGGAACGACCTGCAGGCACGTAGCTCAGTGGGAGAGCACTTCCTTGACGCGGAAGGGGTCGGCGGTTCAATCCCGCCCGTGCCTATGCCCCAGACTCTACGTACAACTCAGAATCTTATGACCACGAAGTAAAGCAACCCCCTCTAAACAGGTGAATGAGGGGGAAAGAGGCATCGGAGATGGATGATGCCTCTTTTCTTTTTCATATGAACGACATTGCTCCACACCGCACTTCCGGTTCCGGCGAGCGACCCACTGACAACGGGACGAATGTCGGTACGCCAAAAGACCTCGGTCGGCGTTTCTCAAAGGCCATTGCCGCCTGTGTGGATGGAAAAGTCGTCGATGTGTCCTCCCCTTTGGTCACTGCGGAGGCTGAGCCTGTTTCTCCTTCCTCTCCTGAGGGGCTCGAAGTCCTGCGTCATTCGACCGCCCACCTCATGGCGCAAGCGGTGAAACGCCTCTTTCCTGAAGTCCAAATCACGATCGGCCCGGTGATCGAAAGTGGGTTCTACTATGACTTCAAGCATGATCGCTCTTTCACCCCGGAGGACTTAGAACGCATCGAAGCGGAGATGCAGGCCATTGTCAAAGAAAACCTCCCGGTCAGCCGTGAAGAAGTGCCGCGCAATGACGCCGTTCGCTTCTTCTCCCAGATGGGCGAGGCTTATAAGGCTGAGATTATCGCTGGCATCCCGGAGGATGAAGTCGTCTCGCTGTACCGGCAGGGCGAGTTTGTTGACCTGTGCCGTGGCCCACACGTTCCGTCAACTGGCAGCATCCCGGCGTTTAAGCTCACCAGCGTGGCTGGCGCCTATTGGCGGGGAGACGAAAAGAACGAGATGCTCCAGCGCATCTACGGGACGGCCTTTGCCACGCCCAAAGAACTTCGTCAACACCTCGCCTTGCTTGAGGAAGCCAAACGGCGTGACCATCGTCGCCTGGGCAAAGAGCTCGATCTGTTCAGCTTTAATCCGGTTGCGCCGGGGAGTCCATTTTTTCACCCCAAAGGGACTTTGATCTATAATGAGCTGATTGCCTATATGCGGGGACTCTACCAACGCTATGGCTACCAGGAAGTGCTGACCCCACAGATCTTTGATGTTGATCTCTGGCACCGTTCCGGTCACTACGAGAACTACAAGGAAAATATCTTTTTTACTGAGGTGGAGGGGCGTGACTTTGGGGTCAAGCCCATGAATTGCCCCGGCCATACCTATATCTATGCGGCAAAGAAGCACTCCTACCGGGACCTGCCGCTCCGCTATGCCGACTTTGCTCGCCTGCACCGCTTCGAGCGCTCGGGCGTTCTCGCCGGTTTGACCCGGGTGCGTTCGTTTTCTCAGGACGATGCCCATATATTTTGCACCCCGGAACAAATCGAAAGTGAAGTCAGTGGCGTTCTGCGCATGATTAACGAAGTGTATCAGACGTTCGGCTTTGAGGAGGTGCATTTCTATCTCGCGACACGGCCCGAAAAACGACTCGGTGACGATGCAACCTGGGAGCGAGCGGAAGTGGCCCTGGCCGGAGCACTCGAAGCGAATCAGATTACCTACGAGGTCAATGCTGCGGATGGCGCCTTTTATGGGCCAAAGATTGATTTCATCGTCCTTGACGCCTTACGCCGTGAATGGCAACTCGCAACGATCCAGCTCGACTTTATGCTGCCCGAGCGCTTTGATCTGAGCTATGTCACCGCTAACGGGGACGAAGCCCGGCCGGTGATGATCCATCGCGCGGTCCTTGGCTCCATCGAACGCTTTATGGGTGTCCTGATCGAACACTGTGGTGGGGATTTCCCCCTATGGCTGGCCCCGGTCCAGGTGAAAATTGTGACGGTCACAGATAATCAAGACGAGTATGCACGCCAGGTCGACGCCCAGCTCAGGCAGGCCGGCATTCGTTGCGAGCTGGACCTGCGCAACGAGAAGCTGGGCTATAAAATTCGGGAAGCGGAAGTACAGAAAATTCCGTACACCGTCGTCATTGGGGATAAAGAGGTGCAAGCCGGGACCGTGGCCCCACGGGCGCGCAAGCGAGAAAAAGTCGCACCGTTGTCCGTGCAAGCTTTTATTGAGCGCTTGAACCGTGAACGTATTCAAAGAGTAAACGTGTCCAGCAGCTCATAGCTATTGGAGGACACGTTTACTCTTTCAGGAGGTGTATCATAGCTAAAGAAGCGGGAACGCGGATTAACCAGCAGATTCGCGCGCGGGAAGTCCGGGTCATTGACGTCGACGGGGAGCAGATTGGGATTCAGCCGCTAGGCGAGGCCTTCCGTACCGCGCTCGGCCAAGAGCTTGATCTGGTTGAAATTGCGCCAAACTCCTCTCCACCGGTCTGCCGCATCATGGATTACGGCAAGTACCGCTACCTGCAGAAGAAGAAGGTGCAGGAGTCCAAGAAGCATCAGACCCAGGTGATGGTCAAAGAAGTCAAGCTTGGAGCGCGTACCAGTGAGCACGACGTTGACTTCAAAATTAACCACATCCGTCGCTTTATCGATAAAAAGCACCGGGTCAAGGTTTCTGTCTTTTTCCGGGGACGGGAGATCACCCACCCGGAAATTGGAAAAGAATTGCTCAACCGGGTCTATGAAAAAATCGAAGATGTCGCCTCTCTTGAGACACCACAGCCTCGCATGGAGGGACGAAATATGTCAATTCTTGTTGTTCCGAGGTAACTATGCCCAAAATTAAAACCCGCCGTGGAGCGGCCAAACGGTTTAAGATCACTGGCAGCGGCAAGGTGCGCCGCCGTCGCGCCTACCTGCGTCACATTCTGTCAACGAAAACTCGAAAACAAAAACGGAATCTCCGCCAGCCGACGCTCGTTTCAGACTCCGAGGCCAAGGCGATCAAAAAACTGATTCCATATTTATAGAAAGAGTAAACGTGTCCTCCACACATGAGGTGCTGGACACGTTTACTCTTTGAGACGGAGAGGAGGAGTTCGTATGCCACGCGCAAAACGCGGCTTTAAGGCACGCCGCCGCCGAAAGCGGATTCTCAAACTGGCCAAAGGATATACCGGCGGGCGCCGCCGCCAGTATCGTCAGGCGCGTGAAACTGTCGAGCGGGGCTTGGTCTACGCCTACCGCGACCGACGGAACAAAAAGCGTGAATTCAGGCGTTTATGGACGATCCGGATCAACGCGGCCGCGCGATTGAATGGGCTGAGTTACAGCCGGCTCATGTATGGTCTATCTCAGGCTGGTGTCGAAATTGATCGAAAGATTCTGGCCGCCTTGGCCATGCAAGACCCGCAGGCATTTGCCGCAGTCACAGACATGGCAAAGCAGCGTCTGGCGGCCTAAGAGGCCCTTCGCCTTATTGTAGATTGACCATTAAACGACGGGAAGGACGCCGCTTGTGTCGTCCTTCCTGACCCTAACGGAGACGTAGGCCTTTCGACTGCAGGAAAGTGATATACTCCTGCTGGAACGCTTCTATCTGCTCTCCTGTGAGAGTGCTGTCCTGAGATTCAATCCAGTACCGGAAAGTATAGCTGGCCGTCCCCTCCGCTAAGCCCTTGCCCTGATAGAGAGCCATGAATTCTCTCTTTTTTAGCAGGGTGTGAGAAAACTCGTCGAGCGTGCGGACCAACTCGGCAAAACCCGATTGAGCGCTGGCCACGATAGAGAAGTCAAACCACGAGCCAGGATAGCGAGAGGCCGGGGCATAACTGGTGGCCGGAAAAATGGGCCCCTCCAACCTGTCAAAATCGAGCTCGAACCAGACCACCTGAGCGGCGGGGGCAATTTTCGCCAAGAGGGGATCAGACAAAAAGCCAAGCTGGCCGACCACCGCGTCTTGGAGGGTGATGTCAACATACCCGCCGGGCGTGCGCCATGGCGCGGTCGTTGTTGTGGCAGGAACAAACGCTAATGGGCTCAGGCTGAGCTGTTCGGCGAGTGCCTCCAGAGCGCCTTTGATCTGGCGAAAATGCGCCTCTAAACTCTCCAGGCGTTCGTGTTGACAGCTTGCCCCAGCCAGCACATTCTTCTCTATGCGGTCCTGTTCGCCGGCAGGCAAATAGATCCGTCCCAGTTCAAAGATGCGGAAATGATCCCGCAGGGCGGTGTTTTTCTTTACAACGGCAAAAATATTGGGGAGCAGTGTGGTCTGGAGCCGGACATTATGCTCTGCGCTGGGATTGGCCATCTCCAGCGTCGCTTCAGGCTCGTAGCCCAGCATCTTGAGCCAAGTTTCATCAAACCAGCTGTAGTTGTGGACCTCCGAGAACCCGTGAGCCTGCGCGAGAATCCGCCGGGCTTTATGCTGGACCCGCAGACGATCGTTGAGGACCACACGCTCGACCGAGAATTTCGGCATCTCTGGTTCGAGGTTGTCATAACCCTGAATGCGTGTGACTTCTTCCAGAATATCAACGGGTAGGGAGATGTCTTTCTCGCTCCGAAACGGTGGAATGCCAACGGAGAGGATGTTGTTCGTCATACTGGCTTCAAAACCGAGTGAGGTCAGGATGGACACAATCCTGTCTTGGGCAATCGGGTTGCCTATCCGTCGATCAAAGAAGTCAGTTGGAACATCGAGATACCGGGTCTGGTCTTTCAACGTTCCCTGGGCGGTGAACCGAGAGCGCACCTGAGGCTGTAGGCCGGATTCGAGCAGCAGGCGGAGAAAGCGCTCGGTTGCAGTTTTTGTATTCGCAGGTGGCTGTTGCTTCTCAAAACGTTGACTGGCATCGGTATGAATATCGAGCCGGGTGGCGGTTCGGCGAATGCGCGCATCCTTAAAATTTGCACTCTCAAGCAGCAGGCTGGTGGTCGTCTCGCTGACCTCGCTATTCAGTCCACCCATAATGCCGGCGAGAGCAATTGGCTCGCGTTCATTCCAGATCATCAGGTCTTCCGGGACCATATGCCGCTCTTGCCCATCAAGTGTCGTAAACCAGCCCGTTGTTCCAAACGGGGCGACGCGGACGGCCTGGAGACGGCTCGCGTCGAAGGCGTGCATGGGTTGGCCGAGTTCAAGCATGATGTAATTGGTGAGATCGACCAGAATATTGAAGGTGCGCTGTCCCAAGGCGTGCAGCCGGTATTGCAACGTCAGCGGCGAGGGCAGGGCGGCCACCCCGGCCATCTCGATACAGCAATAACAGGGACAATTTTCGGGATCGTCAAGGGTCAGTGGATAGGCGGGTAAGTCGTTGTACTGCGCCACATCGACCAGTTGGAGGGGACGTAACGGTCGCTCAAAAATGGCAGCAACTTCACGGGCGATGCCGTAGTGGCCCCACAGGTCGGGGCGGTGGGTTAGGCTCTTATTGTCGATTTCAAGCAGGGTGTCCGAGGGTGGAATGAGGTCGGTCAGAGCCGCTCCGCTTTCAAGAGACACAGGGAGGTCAAGGATACCGAAATGTCCGCCGCCCATGCCCAACTCCTCGGACGAGCATAATATCCCCTGACTCGTTTTCCCACCAACCTGCTTTTCTGTAATCGTTTGCCCCCCGGCAATCGTCACTCCAGCGGAGGCAAAGGCTGATTTCATCCCTTCCCGTACATTAGGCGCTCCACAGACCGTCGTAAACTGCTCTGTTCCACACCGAACGGAAACGAAGGTGAGTTGACCGTCCAGCGGCTCGACCGCTACGACCTGACCGATACGGACCCCATCAAGGGAGCGAACCAGGGTCTCAACCCCTTCGACCTCAGCCGTCGCCATGGTGAGCCAGTGCGCAATTGCTTGTGGTGAGAGGTCTGAGAGATCGACATACTGGGCGATCCAGTCAAGGGAGATATGCATGGCTGACTCCTACAAAAGAGTGAACGTGTCCTCCAATAGATATGAGATGCTGGACACGTTTACTCTTTATCAGACGGCTGCCGGGAATTGCTCGCAAAAGCGAAGATCGCCCGAGTTCAGAAGCCGAATATCTGGAATATTATATTTCATCATGGCCAGGCGGGTGAGACCGAGACCAAAGGCGAATCCGCTATAGCGGTCCGGGTCGACCTGACCAAATTCAAGGACCCGAGGATGCACGAGACCGCACGGTAGCAGTTCAATCCAGCCGGACTTTTTACAGGTTGAACAGCCCTCACCTGCACAGATCAGACATTGGATGTCGAGCTCAAAGCCGGGCTCGACAAAAGGGAAATAGCCCGGACGTAAGCGTACCGTGACCTCTCGATGAAAAACCGCGGTCAGTACGGTGCGCATAACCGCAATCAGATTGGCGACGGAAATTTCTCTGTCCACCATCAAGCCTTCGAGTTGGTAGAACGTATTCTCATGGCTGGGGTCAATGGCTTCATTTCGAAAACAACGGCCCGGAAAGACGGCCCGAACGGGTGCGCCATAGTGCTCTAAGGCACGGACCTGATTGGCTGAAGTATGCGTCCGGAGTAACAAGCCATTCTTGAGCCAGTATGTATCCTGCATGTCTCGTGCAGGGTGGTCGCGGGGGATGTTCAGGCTCTCGAAATTATAAAAGTCCGTCTCCACGTGGTAACCGTCAAGGATCATAAATCCCAGGGATTGAAAGATTTCTTCGAGCTCCAGTTGGACAAGAGAAATCGGGTGCAGGTGGCCGAGGTGGTTGTTGAGGCCCGGAAGCGTCATATCGATGCTCGGCGGGGCAGGGGCCGTACCGGTCTGGCGCGCCTGTGCGGCTGCGACCTGCTGCTCGGCAAAGCGTTTCAATTCATTGAACTGTTGTCCAAAGCGTTTCTTTTCCTCTGCTGACATTGCTGAGAAATCAGCGTTTTTTCGCAGCAGAGTGATCTCTCCTTTCCGTCCGAGATAGCGAACGCGCACGGCTTCGACATCTTGGCTTGTTGTTGCGGCGGTCAGGTCTTCACTCAACTGAGTACGGATCTCCTGCAAGGGGCATCCTCCTTCACTCTCTTTGTTCTTTATCCTAACGCTGGGACCTCTTTGCTGAAAGCCCTCCTGATAAGCAAGGTACCAATGACCGTTCAAACTTGACTTCAAGACGCGGCTCCACTATGTTCGCAGCGTTGTTATTTATAATATTGTCGTGGTATTACACAATCTTGCGCTTCTTATCCGCTACCTGGGGGAGCAGCGCCTGCACATGGTGAAATGGGCTCCTGCCCGTGTGATATGAGCGGAAAGCTTCCTTGCCTCCTACTGATGGAGGAGGATGGTGAGGCCCTGTATGACAAAAGCAGACATTGTTGAGCATATTTACGAGAAAGTCGGCTTCTCGAAAAAAGAAGCGACCGATGTGGTTGAGTCAATCTTCGAAATCATCAAAGGCCATCTCGAAAAAGGAGAAAAGGTCAAAATCTCCAGCTTTGGGAATTTCGTCATTAACGAGAAACATCCGCGTAAAGGACGGAATCCACAGACCGGGGAAGAAATTATTATATCTGGCCGTCGTGTGTTGTCGTTTAAACCGAGCCCTGTCTTGAAAAAGGCCATTAACCCACTCCTCCAAGACTGAGCTTGTCGTGGACCAGCTTGAGCTCTCGAATAAGCTCTATTTCCGCATCGGCGAAGTCGCCAAGATTGTTGGCGTGAAGCCCTATGTGTTGCGGTATTGGGAGACAGAGTTTCCCATTCTCAAGCCTGGGAAAACTCCTTCGCGCCATCGATTATACCGCCGGCGCGATGTCGAAACCCTGCTTGATATTAAGCGTCTCTTATACGAAGAGGGGTTCACGATTGCAGGAGCGAAAAAACGGTTAAAAGATGGTCAGAGATTATCGGATGAGACCCCTCCTCTTTCTCAGGCTGACCCAGAAGGGTCCTTGCCCGCCCGACCGGGTCAACAGCAACGGAAAATTCTGACAGCTATTCATAGGGATATTCTTTCTCTCCACAAGCTCTTGAGTAATGAAACTCACTAGGTACAAGATGTTGTGGGCCGATATTCACTCCACCCTTCCCTTGAGAAAAATATTTTATGAATAAAAAGTCCTTTATTGACAATACCTTATGTATGGTGTTAGCATGTATTACTAGAAACTTTCATGGTCTTCAAAGGGCCATATCCCTATGTCCTACTCGGACTATGCGCAGGGGGTGAGGAGGGGTGGATGCAATCATACACGTGGGTGCGGTGTCTTCTTGTCTGCATTGTTGTCGGTAGTTTTCTAAGCGGATCTCCGCAAAAAGCATTCGCCTTCAGCGGGAGCGGATACTTTCCTCAACCGCCGAAACTACCTGCTCTCAAGTATTTTGAGGCAGCACTCTTACAAGATGCCCAGACCGGTCAGGTGCTCTTTTCCCATAATAGCCAAAAAATATGGCCCCAAGCCTCTCTCACAAAAATGATGTTAAGCCTCATTGTCTTTGAAGACATTGAAATAGGGCGGGTCAGCCCGGAGACCCAGGTCACTATTAGTCGGCGGGCGAGTCGAACAAAAGGACGAACGATCTCTCTGCGGGCTGGTCAGGTCTTTCAACTGGAAGAACTGCTTGAGGCCGTCCTTGTCACCTCTGCAAACGATGCGGCCGTTGCCATTGCCGAGCACGTCTGCGGCTCGGCCAGCCGATGTGTGCAGCGGATGAACGCCCGCGCCCGGCAGTTAGGTATGGAGCAGACGCAGTACCGCACGGTCAATGGCATGCCGACCAGAACCGACCGCGCGCCAGATAATGCCTCGGCTGACGACATCGCTCTGCTCACCCGGATGCTTTTACGTCATCACCATGTTTTAGCGTGGACTTCGCAGCCTTCTATGTCATTCGGTCACCGTCGCAAGCAGCTGCCGAATACCAATCGGCTGGTTGGGCGCATCCATGGGGTTGATGGACTCAAGACCGGATTTACAAACAAAGCACGCTTTAATCTTGTCACTACGGCTCAACGGGGCCCGCTGCGTCTCATTGCTGTTGTCTTCGGCGGAAAAACCAGCAGGGTGCGCTTCCGTGTTGCAGAGGACTTGCTTGAGTGGGGGTTCTCCAATTTTACCCGCCTGCCGCTGATCGAAAGTGGGTCGCTTTTGTGGGTTGAGGTTCGGGTTGAGAACGGCAACCTGTCCGCTTTTCAGCCCGTTGCCGCAGCAACATCGGCGCCATTGGTCCCAAAAGGCGATGTCGGTGCCGTTTCCATTTCTCTCCAACTGCCCACACATGTGGCAGCCCCGGTTCTTCGGAACCAAGTCCTTGGCGAGGTTGTTGTCCGCCGTGGGAAAAAGACTTTGGCGACAATCCCGGCGGTCAGCCCGAACGATATTCCCCAGGCTCGCTGGGCACATGTCCGTCGATAACGGGATAGGCCCCGTCCGCGCTTGCATTTCGAGGAAAGATGCTTAAGTTGCCTCTGCGCGACAATACATATCGACCACGAGGTGCGTGAAAGGAGATCAGTGGTATGGCGAGTAAGGTAGTCCATTTACATGAGGAGTCTCGGGACGGGATTCTTAAGGGTGTAAATATCATAGCAGACGCAACCCAGGTGACCCTCGGCCCCCGAGGACGCAATGTCCTCTTAGAGAAAAGCTTTGGTGCTCCGATTGTCACAAAAGACGGTGTGACGGTTGTCAAAGAAATTGAACTCGAGGACAAATTTGAAAACATGGGAGCCAAGATGATCCGTGAGGCTGCCACGAAAACCTCGGACGCGGCCGGGGACGGGACAACCACGGCAACCATCTTATCCCGCGCTATTCTGACCGAAGGGCTGCGGCTCCAAGCGGCCGGGTTCGACCCAATGTCGCTCAAGCGGGGCATTGATGCCGCGGTTGAAAAAGTGGTCGAGGGTGTACAAGGCCAAAGCCGTAAGGTCCGGGGAAAGGAACAGGTCGCTCAGGTCGGAACGATTGCGGCCAATGGAGACGCCCAAATAGGCGGCAAGCTGGCCGAAGCCATGGAGCGGGTGGGCCAGGAAGGGGTGATTACCATTGAGGAGGGCAAGGGATTAGAAACCGTGCTGGACGTTGTGGAGGGGATGCAGTTTGATCGCGGTTTTCTCTCCCCGTATTTTGTGACCGACCCGGAGCGGATGGTTGCCGAGATTGAGCAGCCCTATATTCTCCTGCATGAGAAAAAAATCTCGAATATGCAGGAACTCGTCCCGCTGCTGGAGAGAATTGCGCAGAGCGGCAGACCGTTGCTGATTATTGCTGAAGACGTTGACGGGGAAGCGCTGGCGGCCTTGGTCGTAAACAAGATCCGAGGAACCCTGAACTGCGCTGCGGTCAAGGCTCCAGGGTTTGGTGACCGGCGCAAAGCCATGCTGGAAGATATAGCCATTCTGACTGGCGGACGGGTGGTTGCCGAAGAGCTCGGCATGAAGCTCGAAAATATCGATCTGACAGACTTGGGGCGCTGCCAGCGCGTAATTATGGATAAGGACAACACCACCCTTGTGGATGGGGCCGGCACAAAAAAAGATATCGCCGGTCGGGCGGATCAAATTCGTGCCCAAATTGAAGAAACCACCTCAGACTATGACCGGGAAAAGCTCCAGGAGCGCTTGGCCAAGCTTGCTGGCGGGGTGGCGGTGATAAAGGTCGGAGCCGCCACTGAAGTCGAGATGAAAGAACGTAAGGCTCGGGTGGACGACGCTCTGCATGCCACCAAGT
>JAJDZM010000074.1 GCA_022824615.1 Candidatus Binatia bacterium
CCCCCGCCACCCCCGCCACCCCCGCCACCCCCGCCACCCCCGCCACCCCCGCCACCCCCGCCACCCCCGCCACCGCCCACTTCCGGCGGGGGCGGGGGTAGCAGCGGCGGGGGCGGAGGCGGGAGCCCCGCGCGGGACCCACACGGGAACACGCCCCGCTCAGCGACCCCGGTCGTCCTGCGCCCGCAGGTAGTGACCCCCCAGCGCGGGCAGTTAGTCTCGGACACCGACGTAGACTACTTCGTCCTGGACTTGCCCCGGCCCGGCCTCGTCTTCATCGAGAGCCAGAGTTCCATCAACACCCGCGGCCGGCTATTTGACGCCGACGAGACCCTGCTGACCCGCGACGACCACAGCGGGCGGCGGCAAAACTTCCGCCTCGGCAGTGCTGTCGAGAAAGGCGTGCACTACCTGGCCGTGGACAGCCTTAGCGACGCCACGGGCTCCTACACCCTCACTCTCGACTACCGGCCGGGCTATCTGGAAATCCCTTGGGCGGAGTCCACCCAGAGTGGCATCAGCGTCCTCTCCGGCTGGATATGTGAGGCGGACGAAGTAGTAATCGAGATTGAGACCGGCTCGGCCGTCCAATCGTTTGAAGCGGCCTACGGCACCGAGCGGGAGCCGGCCGTAGTGGATATCTGTGGGGATAACGACAACGGCTATGGGTTGTTGTTCAACTGGAACAACCTGGGTGCGGGGGCCCACACCGTACGGGCCGTTATCGATGGGGTGGTCTTGGCGGAATACCCCATCACCGTCGTCACCTTAGGGGCCGAGCCCTTCCGGCGGGGGCTGAGCGGGACGTATGCCCTTGAAGACTTTCCGCAGGTCGGGGAGACCACCCAAGTAGTCTGGAGTGAAGGGCAGCAGAACTTCGTCATTGCGACTGGCGAATCGCCCGCCCCCACCGGGGATATGGCTGGGGTCCCGCGTAGCGGGCGGTTGGAGATACCGGGCTCGGGCTCCTACCAGAGCGGAGTGGGGGTCATCTCCGGCTGGGTATGCGAGGCCGAGACGGTGGAAGTCGTCATCACCCCCGAGACCGGTGCGCCCCTCCAGTTGGAAACCGCCTACGGGACGGAGCGGGCGGACACCAGGGAGCCGTGTGGGGATGTGGACAACGGCTTTGGGCTGCTGTTCAACTGGAACCGGCTGGGCGACGGGGTGCACACCGTCGAGTTGCTCGTGGATGGCGAAGCCGTGGCCCAGAGTACCATTCGGGTGACGACGCTGGGGGAGGAGTTCGTACGGGGGCTGCGGGGCAGGTACACCCTGGAGGGCTTCCCGACCGAAGAAGAGCGTGTCACGATTGAGTGGCAACAAAACCGGCAGAACTTCGGCATTGTGGACAGGCAGTAAAGACGCGAGGGGCCGACCTGGGCCCTGCCGTCCGCATTTGAAAAGATACGACACCCGAAAGCGTCAGGAGGCAGGCATGAAAGCGGCGGTCTTATACGAGGTTGATACCCCCCTCAGGGTCGAAGACGTTGATCTGGCCAGTCCCAAGAGCGGAGAGGTCAGGGTCAGGATTGTTGCCAATGGGGTGTGTCATAGCGATTACTCGATTATTCATGGGGTCTTGCGCAGCCCGCTGCCCATGGTTCCCGGCCACGAGGGTGCGGGTATTGTCGAAGAGGTCGGACCGAA
Organism: Candidatus Binatia bacterium; assembly: GCA_022824615.1. Taxonomy (GTDB): domain Bacteria; phylum Desulfobacterota; class Binatia; order Bin18; family Bin18; genus Bin18. The sequence goes on from JAJDZM010000074.1 coordinate 1,651, forward strand.
CGTCTCCCTGGTCAAGCCGGGCGACCATGTGGTTCTGTCGCTCGCCCCGTATTGCGGCCACTGTTACTACTGCGCCATCGGTAAGCAGAATCTGTGCGTCAATATGTTTCAGACCATGGTAAAGGCAGCCATGATTGACGGGACGTGCCGCCTCAAGAAAAACGGCAAAGACATTCACCATATGGCCGGCATCTCCAGCTTTGCCGAACAGGCCGTAGTGGCAGAACAGGCCTGTATCAAGGTGCCGGACGATGTACCGCTCGACGTGGTGTGCCTGGTCGGCTGTGGCGTTATGACGGGGGTGGGCGCGGCCACGAATACGGCTCAGGTTGAGCCGGGCAGCAGCGCGGTGGTGATCGGCTGCGGCGGCGTTGGGCTCAACGTCATCCAGGGCTGTGTACTCGCCGGCGCCAGTACGATTATCGGGGTGGATTTACTGGACAATAAATTGGACTACGCCCTCCAGTTCGGCGCCACCCATACCATCAACCCGGAAAAGGAAGAACTCGTCCGGTCGGTGCGTAAGCTGACCGGAGGCCGGGGCGCGGATTACGCCTTTGAGGTCATCGGCTTGTCCCGCACGGTCGAGCAAGCCTATGCCTGCACCCGCCAGGCCGGCACGACGATTGTAGTTGGCGCAGGGTCGCGGCGGGATACGGTCTCCATTCCGATGGGGACCTTCCTGACCGAGAAAATCATCAAGGGCTCGGGTTATGGCTCGGCCCGTCCTCACATCGACATGCCCCGACTGGTTGAGCACTATCGGAACGGCCGCCTCAAACTGGACGAAATGATTACCCGGACCTATGCGCTGGAGGAAGTGAACGAGGCCATGACCGCGCTTGAAAAGGGTGAAGTGGCGCGCAGCGTCGTGGTCATGTAAGGCCCTTCGACTTCGCTCCGCTACGCTCAGGATGAACGTGAGACCGCTCGCGTCATGCCGGACTTGATCCGGTATCCAGAAACCAAGGGGCGGGGTGCCTGGATTCCTGTTTGCACAGGAATGACGGACGGCTACACAGCATCGGAATTTGCGCTAGAGCGGTTTACGATACGTTATTGATTTCTTTCGGAATATGCACGATACAGCCGTGCGCCTGCTCCCCTCGGGCAAAGGCCAACGCCTGCCGGGCACTGCGGATCATCCGTTCTCCCGCTTTCGACATTGTATCGGCTCCCTGTACGATGTCAGGAGAAAATCTGGTACTCTCAAGCTCGGACGCGCCTGTGGACAGAGCAATCCCTGGCTTTTGGACGGCTCCGGGCAGACTGTCTAGTTTTTGGGCTCCGGGGAGGGTCGGGTGGCTGCGGCCTGGGCTTGGAGCCGCATCCCTTTGGCCAAGTGCTCCACACACCGGCCTATTTCTCTCTGGGCCGCGGCCTGATCCTCGGTGCGGGCGATGTATAACGCCGCTTCGGCGTAGGCCCCAAACCACAGGTGGGTCAGCGCTTCAAGCGGCAACTCTGCGATATAGCCCTGCTCCATCAACAGCCGCAAGTGCTGTCGAACGATGTCTATCCCGGCCTCGGTGATCGTGGTGCGCCACGTATCTGCGCTTAAGACCGCGGGTCCATCAATATAGAGAATGCGCTGAATGTCCGGTCTGGCGCAGAGGCTGAAGAAGGTGATAGCGCCAGCCCGAAACCGCTGCCACATATCGCCCTCAGTTTCTGTCGTGCTCCGGGCAATTTCTTGTTGCATAAACTCTTCAAGCTCATCGAAAACGGCTTGGAAGAGGCCGGCTTTGTCTCGAAAGTGATAATACAGCGCGCCTCTGGTGACCCCAGCCTGCTGAACAATGTCTTCGGTGGCCGTGTTGGCGTACCCCTGTTCGGCAAACAGCTTCCGGGCCGTCGTGAGGAGGGCTGTCCGAGTCCTTTCGAATTGTGCGGATTTTGTGACTTTTTCGGCCATATGAGTGCTCTCCCTCATGCGGTGGCGAGGTGAATATGGGGTCTCTGGAGTTTATAGATAGCGGAGTGCGATTCGACACGAAACGGGGGCAGGCGAGCGTGCTGGCAATCGGGTGGGGTGTCTGGCATACTGGTGGGAGAGAGGAGCAGGGGTGAGTTGACCCAAGGCGGGGGAGCCCTGCTCGGAAAAGAGCAAGCGGGGCAGCGCAAAAGAGAAGAAGAATATCGGGAATCCGGATAAGTGGTTGATTTTCCTTGCTTTATTTTCCGGCAGGCGAAAAAACATCAAAATCCCACCAAAATCCCACGACAATCGGCTAAGTACCTGAAATCATTAGGGTCGAAAATAAAAAAGGGGGGAGGGGGTCGGAGGATGCGGACAGGTGCAAGCAGGGTGATGAGACTTCGTTCTTGATTGCCATGAGGAGACTTCAAGCATGAGTGCGGTGCAGGTTGATCCATCCATTTCCAAGGTGCCGATTGAAACCAATGCCAAGGACCAGACGACCGTCTGCGTGCTGTGCAGCCATAACTGCGGCCTCACCGTCGATATCAATGACGGACATATCGAGAATATCCGGGCCGATGCTTCCAGCCCGATCTCGCACGGCTATATCTGCAATAAAGGCTTCAGCGTGGACCATTATGTCAACCATGCCCAGCGGCTCAGCCAGCCGCTCAAGCGCAAGCCGGACGGCGGGTTTGAACAGATCGGTTGGGAGCAGGCCATTGCCGAAATAGCCGAGCGGCTCAGTACGATTATTACCCAACATTCCCCGCGTGCCTGTGGCCTGGTTGGTATTGGCGGTCAGGCCAACCATCTGGACGCGCCGTATGGCGTCACGTTTCTGTCGTTGATGAAATCCCGTCGTTTTTTCAATTAGCGGGCCCAGGAGAAAAGCCAGCACTGGCTGGTCGAAAAATTGATGCTG
>JAJDZM010000303.1 GCA_022824615.1 Candidatus Binatia bacterium
TGCTGTATCTCAACCAGCGCGGTCTGAAGCTGGCGCCGCTCTTCAACGGATAACAGATAGGTGAAGGGTGTGAGGGCAGAACTCGGAGTAAATGGCCCTCGGTCATTCGGGGCTGCGGGGAGGTGGAGGTGGGCGGGCTGGGCCGTTGCCCGCAGAACGGCGGCAGACAGGTCAAGGCGCAGGAAACACGTCGGTTCCGCGGGCTGACAAGGGAGGGGATCAAAACGCGGCAGCAGCGTCGACCCGCGTACCCAGGCAAGGCCAGGGGTACACACCCCAAAGACCGTACTGCTGCCATCAGTCTGACAGAAGCGATTGGCCCGGGTGACGATCCGCTGTTTCAGGGTCTGCTGCGCGGTGATGAGATCAGTCTGTGCCTGGATTTGGCTCACCGCAAATGGAGCGATGGCTGGGCAGCGAGCAGACAGGTCGCCTGCGAGTGCATGGTTTCTGCCGTCTATGCTGAAGTCTGGAATACGATGCCCCGACCCGGGCGGACTGGTTGCCGGGTCAATAAAATCCGGCCTAAGCCCCGTACCGAGACTGGTCACCGCACCCCAGGGCGTAAACGGCGGAAGCGTGATCACTTCTTCGACCACTCGACGGGACGCCTCAGCCCCGGCCCCGGTGGCGGTAATCCGATAGCGCCTGGCATCAAGCTCCTCAATTCGGACCGTATACGTTCCCTCACCGAGCGTTTGAGGCCCGAGCATTACGGGGAAGGTCTCTCCCGGCAGATTGGCTTCGAGCCAGTTCTTGCCCACCTCGGCTCCGGCCTGGGCAAGCCAGAACGCCTGGACACCGCTCCTGAGATTCTGTGAGAGAAACAGGTCAACCCGGCTGAGTATGGTTCTGCTCCCTCCAATAGCGGCCAACAAGGTCATCAGGATGAGAGTAGTCAGCAGTACCACGCCGCGCTCTGAACCAAGGATAATACGCCGGAAAAGCATGCGCATGAGATTCGGTTGGGGCTCAGTTGGGTGGATTCGACAGAAAGATGGCCGAGCCCAGGCTGGCTGTAATCGGTTCGCCGACCTGAGGGTCGGGATGTGGCTGCACGGTGCGAACAACCAAGTCGATCAAAAAGACGGCGGCCCGATCAGCCGGGTCAAGCGGGGGCAGGAGTGGGGTGCCGGCCCGATCAAAATAGGACAACCGAAACCCGTCCGCAGGGATATTGCCAATAAAGGGCTGGGCAGAGCCATTCCCGGTCGCCCGGCGGAGCATTTGCGCCTGGGCGTCATAGGTATACCTGACCCGTTCGCTCGGATCATCCGGACAGCCGTCCGCCGGCGAATCAAAACGGTCGCCACGAAAGTCATACTGGAAGGCGATGGCCTGCTCCTCGGCCATGAGGAGGCGTTCGAATCCGTCGCACGCTCCACCCGGGACTGGGCGCGCGCCGGCCATACGCAGCTCTCTGACCAGAAAATCAAGGGCCAGACGACTGCTCTCGCGCACGTGTAACCGCGCTGTTTCCGCACTCAAGGTCTGAAGATTGAAACGGTAAAACCCATACAGAGCGAGCAAGAAAAGACTCGCTACGCCCATGGCAACAAGCGCTTCGAGCAAGGTCCAGCCGGCTTGTCGCCGGGGGGAGCGACGCTGAAGAGTGAACGGCAAGCCACTCTTTCGAGACCTGTACAGTATAGAGTGACTGCTGGCTGTCTGCATCCCTCTCGGTCCCTACCGATTGACAACTGTCACCAGGTCCACAGAGCGGGAACCCTCGGCAAGCCACGAGACCGTGACGTCAATACGCGTGACGCCATGCTCGGGTGAGTCCGCCGTCACCTGCCAGCTTCGGGTATACCCCGGTCGTGGCGAGTCTTCACCATCCCGGAGCGGTTCAAAGGCCGCTCGGAATTCTTCCAGCTTTTCTTGGGCTAAAATTGTCGCCTGCGTTACACGCTCACTGACTGACCCGGCCCGAATGACCGTGGTGACTCCAGCCGCCAGTCCGAGCGAGGCAATCGCGAACACCGCCATAGCCACGAGGACTTCAATCAGCGAATAGCCACGATGCATAGCTGTCGTTTTCCATGAAGGCTTTTTGTATTCCTTACTACTATATCGATCTCTACTTTTCACAAGAGGCCGTTCAATTCATGGCAGGATTTGCGTCCTTTGTCTCACTTCATCCGTCTGTATAGATAGACTCTGGAATCAGGAGGTTTTCGATGAATGGTCAATCGGCAGTAGAATTTGCGACTCCGACCCGAGTCCATATCAGTTTGTCAGTCTGTGACGCGGAGCGCTCCGCCACGTTCTATCGACACCTGTTCGCTCAGGAGCCGACCAAGGTGCGGCCAGGCTACGCGAAATTCGAGGTCGCCGACCCGCCCGTGAACCTCACCTTGCATGCCGATACGGAACGACAGACCCGGCCCGGCCCCAGTGCCCACTTTGGTGTTCAGGTCAAATCGACCCAGACCGTAGCTCGGATTACCGCCCGGTTACAGACCGCAGGACTCAATCCATATCTGGAAGAGGCCGTCTCGTGTTGTTATGCTGTACAGGATAAGGCCTGGGTGACTGATCCAGATGGGAACGCCTGGGAGATTTTTGTGGTCCTGGAGGCGGATGTAGCGGATTACGGCAGAAAGAAGGGGGCGAGCAGCGGTGCGGCAGCAGGCGAAGCTCTTCAAAGTTCGACGTGTTGCACGACCGCATGCTGTTCTGAACAGGAAGCCGGATGAGTGTCTCAACTGAGTACGCCTGGCAAACAATGAGCCAGCAGTTGCGCGCGTTCTTTCGCCGCCGTGTCGGGGATGACCAGTTGGCGGAGGACCTGCTCCAAGAGACATTTGTGCGGGTCCACAACGGACTCGCCTCCCTCCGGGAGCAGGAACGGCTGGCAGCCTGGGTCCAGCGGATAGCCCATAACACGCTGAGGGATTATTTCCGTAAGGGTTTCGTCTCGAAGGAGGTCCTCACCGCTGACGGGGTCGTAGCGGATGGTGTTTCTGAAGCGCCCATCGCAGACGAGAACAATAATGAGGAAATTGCGGCGAGCCTGGAGAGCATCGTACAACAATTGCCGTCACGGTATCGTGAGGCGGTAGAGCTGGCAGAGTTCCAGGGACTCACCCAAAGTGAAGTCGGCGCACGCCTAGGCTTGTCCCTGTCCGGAGCAAAGTCCCGCGTCCAGCGAGGTCGGGTCAAGCTGACAGACCTGTTGCTGGAGTGCTGCCATTTTGAGCTTGACCGGCGCGGCAACGTGATCGAGTACCAGCCGCAGCACGCGTGTTCGGGATGCTGCGGAACCCCAGCAGGCGCTCCGCGCCCTTCATAGGGCACCTGCCCGCAGACTCCTCCCGCGCCCGCCCTCCTTGGAACTTCATACCCGCGGGCAAAGATACGTTGCATCCTTTTTCGAGACCGCATAGTTTTCAGACAGAGAGGACTAGGACCATGCCGCATGAAACCTTGTTGAAATTCAATTATCCAAACACCCTGCTACGGGAGTATACGCACTGGGCGGTCTTACTGCGTCCGCAGCAGGTGACAGTCGGTTCGCTCGTGCTGGTATGTCGCGCAGAGGTCACGAGTATGGCAGAGGTTTCAACCGAGGCTTTTGCCGAGTTGCACACAGTCACGGCTGACTTGGAGGGAACGCTCAAGCAAGTCTTCGCCTTTGACAAAATTAACTATTTGTTACTGATGATGGTTGACAGGTATGTCCACTTTCATGTGATTCCGCGCTACGCCACCCCGCGGACGCTAGGTGGCGTTGAGTTTGCTGACCGAGCATGGCCCAAGCCGCCTGAGATCACCCAAGCACTGGAGCTGAGTGAGCAGCAGTTTACGGCATTATTCCAACTGCTCCGGACGGCGTGGCCGACATAATGCGTCTGGCGCGCCCAGCCCTTCAGCGTTAAGGCTGGCGCCTCTCCTGGAGAAGGATCCACGATATTTTTTGAGGAAAATATCTGTCGCGTAGAAATATCTACAGAAAGAGCGATAGGGGGGTTGCAAAATCTGCACTAACAGCTAGTAAGCTATAGCTATGATGCATGCTGCTGTGGATATGATGATGGTGGATGTGGAAGGTGGCGAGCAGCAGCCCCGCTATTCGTCATACAATCCATTCAAAGCGCTCCTCCGTAACGTCCTATCCGATGCCTTTGTGGTACGGGACTTGGTGCGGAAGGGTAACGGTTTGTTTCTCTCTCAGTTTGAGTTGGACCGTATGTGGTTTTTCTCAAAAGACGAGAGCCCATTCAGCTTCCTGTGGATCTGTCAGCACTTGGCTCTCGACCCGCGGAAGATCCAAGCCTTGTATTTCTCTGCTGAGTCGGCAAAGATTCCGCGTTGGTGGGCGGCGTAAGAGAGAACCGCGGTTCTTACCGTGAGACAAGTTTACCGTTCAGCCTTTGCCTTGCGTAAGGCTTCGGTCAAGAGCGGCACGACTTCGGCATAGTCGCCGACAATGCCGAGATCGGCAGTTTTGAATATCGGCGCTTTCGCTTTGATATTGATGGCCACAATGGTACCGGCCTTACGCAAGCCGACCATGTGCTCGAACGCGCCGCGAATCCCAATGGCAAAATACAGCTTGGGCGCGATCGCTCGACCGGTGATGCCGACCTGATGTTGCCGGGGAAGCCAACCCAGGTCCGAAATATCCCGCGTCGAAGCCAGTGGCACTCCGCCTAACACATCGGCCAAGTGTTCAAGCACGGGCAGATTCTCCGGCCCGCCTATACCCTTCCCAACACCAATAGCGATATCCGCGGCATCCAGTGCCGCGGCTTTGACCGCGTCGGCGCCCGTTTGTGACACCAGTTGCACCCGGCTGTGGACATCGGCCTCAAGCGTCAGTCTTTCCACCCGTGCCTGACGGCCGGCTACGGACTGAGAGGGGGACAGCATACCAGGCCGGACAGTCGCCATTGCGGGTGTTGTTTTCGACAGAATCGGCGCAACGATGTTGCCGCCAAACGCGGGCTTGAGTTGCAGCAAGCGCCCCCGATCGTCGACTTCCAGATCCACACAGTCGCCGGTGAGGCCCAGGCCAAGCCGCGCCGCAACCCGCGGCGCCAAGTCGCGGCCAATCGCGGTCGAGCCCAACAGTAGCACCTGGGGCCTATGAGTTTGAACCGCCCGACTCAAAAGCGCGGCATACAGGTCGGTGTCATAGCAGGCAAGGCGGGCATCATCGGCTCGGTAGACCACGTCAGTGCCATACTCAGCTAACGGTGCAATATGGGCTTCAAGACCATTGCCGATTAAAACAGCACCCACTTCACCGCCGTACTGGGCCGACAGTTCAACCGCTTTTCCCAAAAGCTCAAGGCTGACCGGCCGGAGCGTGTCACCTAGGGTTTCAGCCACGACCCAGACCGCTTTCCCCGGCTCGGGGTCAGCGCTTCGTACTTTCTTTTCGTCTGTGACCCCATCATCCTTCCACGTTCCAAACAGCCCGCGAGCTAGAAGGGCTTGGACTAGGGTCTCTATCTGTTCAGACAATTTCCCTTCAAGCACACGACTTTCACGGTTGTCTTCAACCGTCTGGACAGACTCCACCCAGGTCGGCGAGCCCGCAGCCCCAAATCGCGTCAGGTCCGCGGAAAGATCACCTGCCGTCACCGTCTCCACCGGCTTCTCTTGGGCGGCCTGTCGCTCGGCTTTCCTGGGGAAGCGTTCCGGCGCTAAGTCTTCGGTGGCCGACACCAAGGCCGGCAGAGAACAATCGAGGGTGTCAAAACCGCCATCGGTCTCACGTCCAACCCGGAGAGTCTTCCCGTTAGTGTCGAGCGTTAATGCGGCCACACCGGTCACCTGAGGGATATCAAGCAGCTCGGCAATCTCCGGTCCGACCTGACCGGTTTCCGCATCGGTACTGTGCCGACCACACAGGATGAGGTCATAGCCTTCTCGCGCACACGCCAAGGCTAAGGTGCGCGCGGTCGCCAGCGTATCTGCGCCGGCAAAAGCCCGGTCCGTCAGATGCACGGCCCGGTCCGCTCCCAGGGCCAAGCAGTAGCGCAGCGCCTCCTCGGCCTGGGGTGGTCCCATCGTCAGCGCAACCACTTCGCCGCCGTGTTCGTCCCGCAGTTCCAGCGCTTTCAACAATCCACGGATATCAAACGAACTGACCTCGGACGGCACGCCCTCCCGCTGGAGGGTTTTTGTTTCCGGGTCGAGCTTCATGGCCGAGACCACGGGCACCTGCTTCACCAACACAATACTCTTCATAGCTACGCCCACTCCCTGGATCAAAGCGGTGCGCAGCAACCTATCTTGCGTGGCCGCACAGCGTCAACCAAGCTGGCTCAAAAGCAGGCACCCTTGTCCCAGCGGTGAGGACGAGGGAGCCAGCGTCGAGAACGGTTTTGGCTGGTACTGAGCAGGAGAACGCCGGAACTGGAGAAGAGAGAAGATACGAAGCTGGAGCTACTCTGCCCCGCGTCCGGGTGTATAGTCGTCGGCCGACAGGCTGTAGTAGGTAATGATCTTGCGCTCCTTAAACCACCAGCGGCCTTCGTCCTTGATGAATTTGTCATCATAACGACCAAAGACAACCATGGGCTTATCAGTCGACTTTGTGATGGCGTCGGCATCCAGATAGCAGGTTGAGGTGGCTTCGTTGCCCGATACTTCAATCACGGGCGACTCGATTTTGTGGCGCAGAAAGCGCACACCGTTCCGTAGCGTACTGTCATAGTTGGCATACCAGCCTTTCACGGCGTCGCGGCCCTCATAACGCATGTCGCTTTCATAGGCCGGGAGCAGAACTGCGTCGCGGTGAAACAGGGCGGCGATTTCGCCTACCGTGCCACGGTCTACCACATGGCAGTAGGTGTGGAGCAGTTGCTGAATGGCAATAATATCGTCCGCGTAAGACATGCTCGGTCCTCCTGTTGCGGTTTTACTGTCTCCGTCCACGTATCCGGAGTAATTCGTTAATCGTCAGGTCGATATCCTCATCCCGTAATAGCGGTGCCGCAATACGCTTGCGCCGGACGACATCCAGGCTGAGGTCCGCGGTCACAAAATCTTCCTCATAATAGCGTCCCTTGGCAATGCACTGTCCAAAAGGATCAATCACCTCTGAGCCGCCCCAGAACCCTACCCCGTCTTCAAAGCCGACCCGATTGGCATAGATCACAAACACCCCGAAGGTTTCGGCATAGACGCGATTCAGTGCCTCCCAATAGCGCGCGTTCTCGTCCCGTTCTCTATTGTCAGCAATGCCACGGAGCGGGCTGGACGACGGACAGATGAGCATCAGGGCCTGATCGAGGGTCGCAATATACGCTGTGGACGGATGCCATAGATCTTCGCACACCAGAGTTGCCGCGCGACCGTATGGGGTGTCAAAGGCACGCACACTGTCCCCGCGTGCGAAATAGCGCTGCTCGTCAAACATGCCATAGGTCGGCAGATAGACCTTGCGATGAACGTGTCTAACCTCTCCCGCACTGAGATAAACGGCAGCATTATAAAAACGAAAGTCCGGGCTCTCTTCGACCAGACCGGCCAGACAGGCCACTGATTTGCTCAGCTCCCGCAGTCGGGTGAACTCCGGCGCGTCTTGACGCAGGGCGACCGTCGCCACCATGTCCCGCAAGTGATAGCCGGTCAGACTCAACTCGGGAAAAACGAGCAGCGCAACGTGCTCGTTCTTGGCGCGGGCAATAGCCTGCTCGTAGAGGGTCAGGTTAGCGGCAACATCTCCGAGACGCGGGCTGAGCTGGGCAATGCCAATTTTGAAGTGCGTGTTCACAGTGGCACGGTGGTTACGCGGTGCTTCCTTTTCCAAACAGACGGCTCAACCATCTGACGAAGGTCCGCCACAGCCCTCCCCTTTTCTCGGGTTTGACCTCATCGGGCAAGGTTTGGATTTCGGTCTCCATGGCCCTGAAGAACTGGCCGATCAACATCTTCGCCGCACCGTCCACCAGGCGTTGTCCGACGCTGGCCAGCAGCCCGCCGATTTGCACATCGCCGTGATAGGTCAGCAGGGTCTGGCCGTTTTGCTCGGCTAAATCGACCGTGCCCGTCCCCTTGAGAAAGCCCTGCTTACCCTTTCCGTCAAGGCTGAGCTTGTAATGCGAGGGCGGCTGGATCTCCTCCATCTTGACCGTACCGTTGTAGACGCCTTTGACCGCGGCCACGCCCACCTTGATCTCCCCGCTGTATTCGTTCTCGCCGCTCTCTGTCAGACTTTCACAACCGGGCATGCACTTGGCGAGTTGGTTCGGGTCGGTCAGGAAATTCCACACCTTCTGTTGGGAGGCGGGAATGGTTCGGGTTCCGTTGAGTTTCATAGGTATTGTCCTGTTCGTGCGGGCTCGCTCCTGACCGCTTATGCTCTGAGTGGGCGGAAGAAGGCGCGGATATCATCGACCAAGAGTTCGGGCTCTTCCATTGGCGCGAAATGTCCACCCGAGTCCATGGGCGTCCACCGTTGTAAATTGTAATACCCTTCGGCCCACTTGCGCGGCATGAGAATGACTTCTTCTGAAAAAACGGCAACGCCGGTCGGTGCCTGGACAACCGGTGTCTTCTCATGCGACGGCTGCCAGGGGTTATGCGTGGCTTCATAATAGTAGCGTGCGGACGTGCCAAAGCTCTGGGTGACCCAGTATACCGTCATCGTGGTACACAGATCATCCTTGCTGAAACGTTTTTCAACATCCCCGTTGCAATCGCTCCAGGTGCGGCGCTTTTCCAGGATCCAGGCACACAGTCCAACCGGCGAGTCATTCAGGGCAAAGGCCAGGGTCTGCGGCTTGGTGGTCTGCAAGGCGGAATAGCCACTCTCGGCAGCAAAAAAGTTCAGGTTCTTTTCGTGCCAGCCCTCCTCCCCCGGACCATACTCGGACGCCTCGGGCATGGGGCCGACAAAAATATCCAGCGGAGCCATGAGGTTGACATGACAGCCGAGCAGGTCCTCGGCGTACTTATGCCCAAGCTGGGCGGTAATGAGCGCTCCCCAGTCTCCGCCCTGAGCGGCGAATTTTTCATAGCCCAGGACATCTTGCATGAGCCCGCGCCACAGGTCGGCCGTTCGCCAGAAATTGATGCCTGGGGTCGTCAGCGGGGTGGAAAATCCATATCCCGGCAGGGACGGCACAACCACATCGAACGCATCGTTCGGATCGCCGCCAAACGCGGCCGGGTCGGCCAGCGGCCGAATGACTTTGTGAAAGTCCCAGAAGGTCCACGGCCAACCGTGGCTCAGGATCAGCGGCGTCGGATTCGGACCTTTTCCCGGCTCGTGGATAAAATGGATCGGCACCCCCTCAAGCGTCGTCTTATAGTGGGAGAAGGCGTTCATCTCACGCTCCTGCGCGCGCCAGTCGTAGTCGGTACGCCAGTATTCGACCAATTCCTGGAGATAGGCTTGATTTGTCCCGTACGCCCACTGCTCGTTGGCAAACTCGCCCGGCCAGCGCGCCTTTGCCAGCCGTTCCCGCAGGTCCGTCAATACCTCATCCGGGACAGATACCGTAAACGATTCCTTGCTCATGATGCCCTCCTTTTTGACTCCTCCAGTGCGTTGAGCATCCAGCAGGACAGATACTGCCCTTCCCCGCTGCTGGCAAGAGGGGCATCTTCCTGCTGAAATGCTCAGTCCACCTCGACTGTCGTCTGGGCTATCTCGGGCTGCCGCTCGAACTGGGCGGCAATTCGTTCCAGTTCTTCCCCGGAGATGGTCTCTTTCTCTAACAGGACCTGGGCGGCCTGACGCAGAATGGGGAGCTTCGCCTTCAATATCTTGGTGATACGCGCGTGTTGTTCCTCGATAATACGGCGGATCTCATTATCGATCTCCCGGGCGGTCTCCTCGCTGTAGTCGCCCGGCCCGTGCGGTTGGCCGTTTTGCAGGAACATGGGCTGGCGCTCCTGGTCAAAGCTTTGCTGACCGAGTTTGTCGCTCATACCGTAGGCTTTAACCATGCTCTTGGCTGTATCAGTTGCTTTGAGCAGATCGTCCCGAGCCCCAGTCGAAATTTCCTGGTAAATCAGCTCTTCGGCCACCCGACCACCAAGGAGCACAGCAATCTTGTTTTCCAACTCAGATTTGGTCATCAGAAACCGCTCTTCGCTCGGCAGTTGGAGGGTATAGCCCAAGGCCGCCACACCACGCGGAATAATCGAAATCTTTTGCACTTCGTCCGACCCCGGTAACGACATGCCCGCCAACGCATGCCCGATCTCATGGTGGGCGACGCGCGCCTTTTCTTTTTGGCCGAGGACCCGATTCTTCTTTTCCAGTCCGGCAATCACCCGCTCAACCGCTTCCTGGAGTTCGGGCAAGCCTACCGTGTCCTTACCGCGTCGGACCGCCAGCAGCGCCGATTCGTTGACGATGTTAGCCAAGTCTGCGCCGGCAAAGCCCGGTGTCATGGCGGCAATCACTTCCAGGTCGGTTTCAGCCTCAAGGGGAACGGAGCGGGCGTGCACCTGAAGAATGGCCAGTCGACCGGTTTTGTCCGGCCGGTCTACCACCACATTGCGGTCGAAGCGCCCGGCCCGCAGCAGGGCCTGGTCCAGAATTTCAGGCCGGTTGGTGGCCGCCATGAGAATCACACCGGCCCGCTGATCAAACCCATCCATCTCCACGAGGAGCTGGTTCAGAGTCTGTTCCCGCTCATCGTGCGAGACGGGTCCCATACCACGCGCCTTGCCCAGGGCGTCCAGTTCATCCATGAAAATAATGCAGGGGGCTTTTTCTTTGGCCTGGGTAAACAGGTCTCGGACGCGGGCCGCCCCGACGCCGACAAACATCTCCACAAACTCGGAACCGCTGATCGAGAAAAACGGCACCTGGGCTTCTCCCGCCACCGCCTTGGCCAGCAGGGTTTTTCCGGTCCCCGGCGGTCCGACCAGCAAAATGCCTTTGGGGATTTTCCCCCCGAGCCGACTGAATTTTTCCGGTGTTTTGAGAAACTCAATGACTTCCTGGAGTTCCGTCTCGGCTTCTTCGACTCCCGCGACATCGGTGAAGCGGACTTTGACATCCTGCTCCATATAGATCTTGGCCTTACTCTTACCGATCGACATAAAGCCGCCACCGAAGCCCCCACGCTGGGCCATCCGCCGCATCAGAATCAGCCAGACGCCAAAGAAGAGCAGGACGGGCAAAATCCAGGACAGCAAGTCACTAACAAAAGTGCTCTCAATCTCCCCGGCAAAGCGGACCTCACGGGTGGCTAGCTGCTCGGCCAAGTCGGGTGCTACCCGGACCGTCACAAACTGGCTGGAATGTCCTTCGATGGGATCTTTGAGCGTGCCTTGGATATAGCGCTCCGAGATACGAATCTCCGCGATGCGGCCGTCATTCAAGTATTCCTGAAACTGGCTATAGGGGATCTGTTCAATGCGGGTTGCCTGCATCCAGACGCTATGCAGGATGACGACACCCCAGAGCGCAATGAAAAGATACCAGATATTAAATTTTGTCTTTTTATCCATGACCGCTTCATTATAGCGCGCCAAAACCGACTGCCTAGCCAACGTTGTCTTTCTGCCAACGGAGCCCTGCGCTCTACGTCAGGACGCGGCAATCACCTTGCGCTTTCATCTGAGCCGGGCAATAGTCAGTGCCCATGCGTTACGCCCCCACGAGTCGTTTCATCCGCGTGAACGGCCTTGCCCTGCATTATCTGGAGTGGGGCGAGTCGGCGAATCCTGCGCTCATCCTGCTTCACGGCGGCTCGGCTCATGCCCATTGGTGGGACCATATTGCCCCGACGCTGGCACGGACGCACCGCGTGCTTGCCCTCGATTTCCGCGGGCATGGAGAGAGTGCCTGGACGCACCCGCCCGCCTACGAGATCGCGGACTACGTCGCGGACCTTGAAGGCGTTATCACCGCTCTTGAGCTCGATGCTCCCGTTCTTATGGGTCACTCGCTCGGGGGCTTTGTAGCGCTCTGTTACGCCACGACAGTGACAGTGAACCGTGGCGTATTCGTCATTGTTGATATCGGACCCCGGCTGCGCCCGAGTCGAACGATGCGGCTGCTACGTTCTCTGCCACCACCGACGTACTCCACTGAAGCCGATGTCTACACTCGATTTCGCTTGCTGCCGGCAGAGACGTGGGCAACGCCCAAGCTGCTGAGATATATTGCCCAATACAGTGTGAGACCTGACCACACAGGACGTTTTCACCTGAAAAGCGATCGTGCGACCATGGTCCGCCAGCCGTGCGACCTGGAGCCGCAGCTCACACGCATCGCTTGCCCTATCCTGTTCATCCGGGGCCAGCACAGCAAGACGCTCTCGGCTGAACGCTTAGCCCATCTGGCCCGTGCCTGTCCGCAGGCTACAGGGATCGAAATTCCCCAGGCCGGGCACCATGTTTTTCTCGACCAGCCCGCGACCTTTCTTGACACGGTGACCACTTTCCTGCACGAGACAAGCAAGACTTCCGTCTGATTCGGAGAAGTTCAGGGTGGACACGATTCAGGCGCTGGCGGTATAGGAGGGTCCATGTTCTGGTTTGGGTTTATTGTTGGCGCGGTCGCGGCCACCGTGTTTATTCTGTACGGTAACGGTGATCTCCTGATGAAACTCCGCGATCAGATGAAGAGCGTCTCTGACCGATTTCGGGAGTCGCAGAAAAAATAAGCGCCTTTTCTTCCGATTCCTCATGGCATTCTTTCTTTGAGCGGTCTTTTTTGTTCCGCTCACTTGGTTCGCCTCCTGGCCTTGTGCTAGAGTTCGGGCAAGCGAAAAGCAGACGTAGGAAGCACATCATAAGGAGGGCATTGTATGGCAAAACCGCTGGATGGAATTCGTGTTCTTGACTGGACCATATGGCAGCAGGGACCGGTCGCGACCATGATGCTCGGCGACCTCGGGGCTGAGGTCATCAAGATTGAAGAACGCGTGGGAGGCGACCCCGGGCGTGGCGTGATGCAAATTGCCGGAGCCAAAACTGGCGCGCGCAACTATTATTTTGAAGCCAATAACCGGCATAAAAAGAGCCTCACGCTCGATCTCAAGAAACCCGAGGCCAAAGAAATCGTCTATAAGCTGGTCGAGAAGTCAGACGTCTTTGTCCAGAACTATCGGAAGGGCGTGGCGGCCAAGCTCGGTCTCGATTATGCCACCCTCTCGAAACACAACCCCAAGCTGATCTATGCCAGCGCAACCGGCTATGGCCCGAACGGGCCGGACGCGGGTGAACCCTCCTTTGACTATATGGGCCTGGCCCGGTCCGGGATCATGACCGCGGCCGGTGAGCCGGACATGGAGCCTATGAACATCACCGGTGGTATCGCCGACCAAATGGGCGCCATTATGCTGGCCCACGGCATTACCGTGGCCCTGTTGGCCCGCGAACGTTTGGGCGTCGGCCAGGAGGTCGATACCTCACACCTGGGCAGTATGATGGCCCTCCAGGGGCTCAATCTGGCCTGTCGCCTGACCCTGGGTAAAGAGTTCAAGCGTTTTTATCGCACAAAAGCGGTGAACCCACTCTGGAATCACTATAAATGCCAGGACGATAAGTGGATCTGTCTGGCCATGCCACAGGCCGACCGCTACTGGCCGGATTTCTGTAAGACACTCGGCATCCCGGAACTGGAGAAAGACCCACGCTTTGAGAACATGAAGGTACGCGGTCGCAACGCCGAGGAGATCATCGCTATTGTCGATAAAATTTTCGCCTCAAAGCCTCGCGTCGAATGGATGCAAATCCTGAAGGACGGCGGCGATTTTATTTATACCCTGGTGAATAACATCACCGACCTGCCCGACGACCCGCAAATGCAGGCCAACGCCTATGTCGTGGACTATGCCCACCCCACCTGGGGCGAAACGCAGATCGTCGGCTCACCCCTGATCTTGAGCGAGACACCGGCCGACCCGAAAGCCCCGGCCCCGGAGTTTGGCGAGCATACCGAACAGGTGCTGGTCGATATGTTGGGCTATTCCTGGGAAGACGTAGGAAAATTGCGAGAGGCCGAGGTCCTGTAGAGGCTTCCGTAGGGGCAGCCCCCTGTGGCTGCCCTTTTCGCTACAAAGAGTAAACGTGTCCAGCTTCTATCTATTTGAATTGAAGGACACGTTTACTCTTTCGACCACACAACCCGATGCCGCAGATCTTCTCCCCGCACATAACGCCGGAGATTGTCCAGCCACAGCTCGCCGACCCGCGGCAGATAGAGGGGCGAGGTGGAGGCCGTATGCGGGGTGATAAACACATTCGGCATATCCCATAAGTCGTCGTCCGCGGGCCACGGTTCGGTGGGCAGAACGTCAAGGCAGGCGTGGCGCAGCCTTCCTGCCCGCAACGCCTCTTTGAGCGCCGTCATATCGACGATGACTCCCCGCGCGATATTGATCAGGGTGGCGGAGGATTTCATGAGAGCCAGTTCGTCTGTGCCAATGAGCCCGCGCGTGTGGGGGGTAGCCGGAGTGGCCAGAATGACAAAATCAGCCTCTGGAAGAAATTGGTGCAGGTCGGCCAACGTACCTTGCTGCTCCACCCCGACCACAGGCTGAGTTGATTGACGAATACCGAGGATCCGCAGCCCAAAGCCAGTGAGCATGGCGACAATGCGACTGCCAATGGCACCCAGACCGACGACCAGAGCGGTTTTATCGCTCAGGCTCTCAAGCCCGAGTTCCTGCCAGCGGTGCTGGCGTTGACGGACGGACAGTTCCCCAAAACGTTTTGCCGACCACAGCACAAAGCCCACGGCAAACTCAGCCACCTCGGGGGCGTTTGTGCCGGGACTGTGAGAGACGAGCGCACCTTTGGCCCGCATGGCATCATAAAAACGGCCGTCCGTGCCGGCGTCTTCGGTATGCGCCCAGCGTGGCTGCGGGAGCTGTCTCATGGTGTCGATGAATGCTTTGCGGTACGCGTCACCGGCTAACACGATGAGGTCGCAGTCATCCGGCGAGGTGGACCAGGAGCCGTCCGGCTCAATCAAGGCCCAGCCCAGCTCTGGCACGATAGCCTGGGCAGCTTCTCCAAAACGGACAAAAAATTCTCGGCCGGCCGCAACTTTCATCAGGACCTCCCTTTCCAGCGGTCTTACCACGGAAAAGAAGCGTATACCTACCCAGACAGAGCAATCAATGGGAAGAGCACACCCACGGTGACTGGACAGCCCAGGCCAAATATGCAACACGGCAGCACATATGCAATTCGGTATTATCCATGACTTTCGCAATCCCGCCCAATGGCACCGTCCCTATCCTGAACTGTATCAGGCCCTCCTCGATCAAATCGTTCGGGCTGAAGAATTAGGCTATGACAATGTCTGGCTGGCGGAACATCACTTCACTGAAGACGGCTATAATCCGTCCACCCTGCCGACCGCCGCAGCCATTGCCGCGCGAACGAGCCGCATTCGGATTGGAACCTATATTCTGCTGATGCCGTTTCAGCACCCGGTCCGGGTGGCGGAAGACGCGACATGCATCGATATCTGGTCCAACGGGCGCTTTGATCTGGGCGCTGGACAGGGCTATGCCGCGGGCGAGTTTCGTTCCCTGCACGTCCCCCGCAAAGAACGCTCGGCGCGCTTGGCGGAAGGGGTCGAATTGGTCCGTCGCTTATGGACCGAAGAAAACGTGACGTTCGAGGGTCGCTTCACGCAGGTCAGCGACCTGACGCTCTCTCCAAAGCCAGTCCAGCAACCGCATATCCCGCTGTGGATCGGCGCACGGGCCGACAAGGCGATTCGACGCGTGGCCCAAATAGGCTGTCATCTCATGGCAACGATCGGGCCGGACCCCGCGCCGCTCTATATCGAGACCCTGAGAGAAAACGGCCATGACCCAGACGATTTCCATATCGGACAAATCCGGATGGTCTATGTCGCTGAGAATGAAGACCAGGCCTGGGAAGACGTCCAGGAGCATTTGCACTATTCCATGCAGTACTACGGCGTTATTCTGGCCGAAGCCAACGACGCGCCGGGCGACGCAGACGGCTGGCAGTTCACCCACGCCAGCCAACTTCGCGATTCAGGCTTTGGCCGGGCCGCCCTGATCGGCACTCCAGGCCAGGTCGCCCGCAAGATGGAAAAATTCTGCCAGCGTTTTCACTGCACCCATTTTGTGATGGGGACACAACTCCCAGGGCTCGACCCGCAAAAGGTCACACGCTCGTTGGAGCTGTTTGCCCAGGAAGTCATGCCGGCGTTTCGGGGGAGGTAGGTTCTTATTGATTAGGAGAGTACTTGCGGATGCCAGAAATCAGCCGCTTCTTTGGCACTGCCGTTTCCATGTATTACGGTGACCATGCTCCGCCGCATTTTCACGTGCGTTATGGAAGCCACAAAGCACTCATTGCTATTGATACATTGAGTGTCATTCGTGGTTCCCTCTCGCCACGCGTGCTAGGATTTGTCATAGAGTGGGCAGCCCAGCACAGGGTTGAGTTAGTTGAGAATTGGGAGCGTGCGAGACGGCAGGATCCGCTATATCCAATCGAGCCGTTGGAGTAGAGCCATGTTAAAAGATATTGTGAGAGCCCAGCCAACAACGGATTATTGTCTTTACCTCTGTTTTGAAGATGGGGTGGAAGGTGAAGTCGATATCACCCAACTCATTCATTTTACCGGCATTTTTGCCCCCTTAAAGGAGCCGGCCGAGTTTAGAAAAGTTTCTGTGAAGCCTGAACTCGGGACGATCTGTTGGCCGAATGGGGCTGACCTTGATCCTGATGTGCTTTACGCCCAAATAACTGGACAGAATCTCCCAAACGTATCCGCAGAAGAATCAAGGACGGCGGATTAAAAATCCTGAAATACGCGCCCCATTGCCGAAGCCGCCCTCCTGTAATTATTGCAGGGCCAGTTCCTGTTCAATATACGTCAAGGCTTGTTGTGGAGTGGAGACCGCAGCGTAAAGGCCGCGAAATTTCTGGTTGATAAGCGCTTCGGAAAATCCACGCTCAAACTGCTGCAACAGGCCATCGAAATAGCCGTTGGTGTTCACCAGAACAACCGGCTTGGCGTGAAAGCCGAGCTGTTTCAAGGAGATGACCTCAAGGACCTCCTCAAAGGTCCCGAACCCGCCCGGAAGGGCGATAAAGGCGTCCCCCCGTTCATCCAGTCCCTGTTTCCGGCTGCGCATATCATCGGCGGTATGCATTTCATGCCCAGCCTGTGCATAGCCGTCTTCAAGAAAGCGCGTCAGGATGACACCGACCACCTTCCCACCGGCGACAAGCGTGGATTGGGACAAGGCTCCCATCAAGCCGGTATTACCACCGCCGTAGATGAGGGTGTAATCGCGCTGCGCCAGCAGGTGGCCAAGTTCAGCCGCCACATCCAGATACACTTGCGGACAACGTTTGCTTGACGCGCAGTAGACGGTGATGGCCCGTGGTCGGTCAGGAGAGTGGAAAGGAGGCATAGCTGTGTAATGGGGCTGTTATGCAGTCCGCTCGGCGAGAGAATCCCGTTCTCGGGAAGGGGGACTGATACTCCCAGAGGTCAGTCCCCTCCCCACTTCTTCCTCACGAGAGATTGTTCACCACACCGTCCATACCACTCCACTCAACAATAGGCGTGAGGCGGCGTTTGGTAATCAGGCCCTGAGCAACGAGGGTCGAAAAGGTGGTGAAGGTCTTGGCATGATCCTGAATGTCCAGAATCAGCACCATCTTCGCCTCTTCGTTCGAGGCCCAGGGTCCGGCTTTCAGCGTCACCCCTTCGGGAAAGCCGGTTGCTCCGCTTAAGACCCCCTTGAACATATTGTGGACTTCCTTGGTCCGGGATGGCTCCCAATAGATTTCGTCGAGATAGAGCGGCATACGATTTCCCTCCTTCTGGGATAGATTTGCTCGGGGCATAGCAAAAAAACCGCGCCTAGCCTAGCCCTTGACCATACCACGCAGTGCCCACGCCTTTGGCATTCCGGGTGCGGTGTGCTAGCGTCTGCGCACAGAGCGTTGACCGCACGGGAGGGAGGTACCAATGGCACTGCCACTGCAAGGAATTCGCGTTCTGGATATTGCCAGCATGTTGGCCGGCCCGTACGGCGCGACCATGCTGGGCGATATGGGGGCGGACGTGATTAAAATCGAGCCCCCCTATGGGGATGAGTCCCGTGCCATTGGTCCCAGGGTGGAAGATGACAGCGGCTTTTACGTTGGGATTAACCGCAATAAACGCAGTATGGTACTGGACCTGACCCAGCCGGAAGGCAAAGCCCTGTATTTTCGGCTGGTCCGAACGGCCGACATTATTGTTGACAACCTTCGGCCCCAAGCCAAGGCCAAGCTGGGAGTGACGTACGAAGAAACGCGTAAATATAATGAGAAAATCATCTGTATCTCGGTCAGTGCCTTTGGTCAGGACGGACCGTATGGCGGACGACCGGGCATCGACCCCCTGGCTCAGGCCCTGACCGGCTTTATGAGCGTCACCGGCGATCGGGACGGAAAGCCCTTGAAGGCCGGGCCGGCTATCGCCGACGCGACCTGTGCCAATCTGGTCGCCTTTGCCGCCATGGTCGGCCTGTGGACCCGCGAGCAGCAGGGTATTGGTCAGCAGATTGAGCTGTGTCTGATGGACGGGCTGATTCACGTTCAGCCGTCCCAAGTCGGCCAATTCTTTTTGAGTCAGTACATTCAGCCGCGCGTCGGGAATGCCAGCCCGTTTTATGCACCCTATGGAACCTTCCGCTGCAAAGATGGCCGGGACATTCAGATTGCCTCGTTTAATAACAAGTTTTTCCACAATATCTGCCGCGCGATCGAACGCGAAGACCTGATGGCGGACCCGCAGTTTGAGACCGGAGAGCTCCGCTTGCAACACGAAGCAGCCCTCAACGAGGCGTTGCAGGCCGAGTTCGCCAAACGAGATGTGGACGACATGATGCGCCGCTTAAGCGAGGCTGACGTGATGGCCGCGCCGGTGAACACTCTGCACGAAACCTTTACCGACCCGCAAGTCCAGCATAATAACATGGCGGTCGAGGTGGACCATGCACGGGTCGGCAAACTCAAGGTTGGCGGCATTCCGGCCAAGCTCAAGAAAACGCCGGGCGCCGTGCGCCTCGCCCCCCCGACCCTGGGTCAGCATACCTGGGAGATTTTGCAGGAGATGGGCCTGAGTGGGGATGAGGTGGAGCAACTAAAACACAAGGGTGTGATCAAGTAGATTCAGGAGGGAGGGTGCATGCCCCGAGGAGCCGATGGCGTCGTTCAAGCTCTGAAAGAGGCGGGTGTCTCAACCATTTTTGGTATCCCCAGCATTCATAATATCGGTCTGTACGAGTCCCTGCGCCACGAGCCCTCGATTCGGCATATCGGGTGTCGGCACGAGGCTGGCGCAACCCATATGGCAGACGGTTACGCCCGGGCAAGCCGTGGGCTGGGGGTGATTATCTCGTCCACCGGTCCGGGTGCGGGCTTTACGGTCTCGGCCCTGCAAGAAGCCTGGGGTAGTTGCTCGCCGGTCCTGATGATCACGACCAATATCGACGCCGCCAAGATTGGCAAGGGCTTAGGCGTCCTGCACGAACTGGAAGAGCAGACTGCACTCTTTCGGACCATTACTAAAGAGGTGATTGTTGCCCAGGCGGACGAGGAGCTATATGCACTTGCCAAGCGCTCCATTGCCCTGGCTCGGGCCGGCCGGCCCGGCCCGGTATGCCTGGAAGTCCCGACTGACCTGATGGCCGGAGACGCGCCTGCGGCGGCTCCAACACCGCCGGACACGGCCCCAGCCTCTCCACCGCTGCCCCCTCGGCTTGACGAGGCGGTCGCCATTTTGCGCAACGCAAAGCAGCCCCTCGTTCTGGCGGGGACGGACGCGTCTCGGACAGATGTTGCCGAAGACATCCAAGCCCTGGCCGAAGCCCTATGCGCGCCCGTCATCACCAACACGCCGGGCAAGGGTGTGGTCCCGGAAGACCACGCCCTGGCCTTCGGCAATGCGGCACGTCGACTGGTTGTCAAAGAGATCGTCCCCGGCTGTGACGCGGCCGTCGTGATCGGTTCCCGACTGCGCGAGGTCGATGCCAAACGCCGTGGCCTGGTCCTGCCCGAACAGTTGATCCATATCGATTGGGACGAGCGCTGGATCAGCAAAAATTATCCGGCTGCGGTACCGCTGGTCGGAGATATTACAACCATTACCCGAGCGCTGCGGGATCAGCTCGAAGGAGAGCCCTATACCGGCCCGCGCCAGGAGCGGACCGCAACCTGGCGGCAGGCGGCCGATGCGGAGTTCGAGCGTCTCAGCCTGGAGCGGCCCGAACTTCAGTCACTCCAGGCGATCCGGGCCGTGCTGCCACGGGACAGTGCCCTCGTTATTGATAATACCCAACTTGGCTATTGGGCCGAGTATTTTTATCCGTCCTACCAGACCAACGGGATCATCGGGGCCAAAGGTTCTGGTCTGCTGGGATTCAGTTTTCCAGCGGCCATTGGCGTCAAGCTGGCGCGGCCGGACACCCCGGTTGTTGGCCTGATCGGCGACGGTGGCTTTCTCTACACGGCTCAAGAATTGGCCACATGCGTGCGTCACGATATTGGCTTTCCACTGGTTGTCGTCAACGATAGCGCGTTTGGGGTGATCGACTATTTGCAGCGGACCGCCTACCAGTCGGCCTATCAGGCTCAACTCACGAATCCGGACTTCCTGGCCTTCGCCGCAGCATTTGGCGTCCCCGCGACGCGCGTACACTCTCCGGCAGAGCTCCAATCGGCTCTGGACCGGACGCTCGCCTCCGGAGAGATGCATCTCATTGAGTATCAAATGAGCATTCAGGAACCCCCGTTTGGGAAGTATTAGCGCAAGGAGGCAATATGACACAGCGTCGAACCACCATTTGGGGCTGGGGATTTGAGGACGAACAGCCCACCCCGGAACAGAAAAAAAACATTGCCAAAGGTATTGCCGAGAGTGTCGGGACCAGCGATTTTACCCTTGACCCGGAGCCCCGCGTTGAGGATATTCAGCTCCGCGCGCCGCGCCTCTCACCGCCCGAGTCTCTTGCCGGTATCTGCTCGGTCGAGACCTATGACCGCGCAGCTCATTCCTACGGCAAAGCCCTGCCCGATATTGTGCGGGCCTTCCGTCTCGACTTTCCGAACCCGCCCGATGTGGTGGTCTTTCCCAGGACCGAGGACGATGTAGTGTCCGTCTTAGATTGGTGCAACGAGGTGGGAGCCGCCGCTATTCCGTTTGGCGGGGGATCGAGCGTAACGAGCGGTGTCGAGCCTCCGACAGGGGACACCTACCCTGGGAGTGTGTCCATCGACCTGCGCTATCTCGACAAAGTGTTGGAAATTGATGAATCCTCACGCGCGGCCCGCATTCAGGCCGGTGTGTACGGCCCGGCCCTTGAGGCCCAACTCAAGCCGCACGGCTATACCCTGCGGCATTACCCCCAGTCGTTTGAGTTCTCGACCCTGGGCGGCTGGATTGCCACCCGCTCGGGCGGGCATTTTGCCACGCTGTACACCCATATCGACGAGTTGGTCGAGTCCACCCGAGTCGTTACCCCGAACGGAATTGTCGCCTCGCGCCGCCTGCCTGGGTCGGGCGCCGGTCCAAGCCCGGACCGTATGTTTATCGGCTCGGAGGGGATTCTGGGTATCATTACCGAAGCCTGGATGCGTTTGCAGCATCGACCGGTCTATCGGGCGTCAACCGCGGTGCACTTTGAAAAGTTTGAGAATGGGGTAGAGGCGATTCGTTTGCTCAGTCAGTCGGGCCTGTATCCTACCAACTGTCGTATTCTCGATCCGACCGAGGTCAAACGGAACAATGTCGGCAATGGCACGGACGGCAGCCTGCTCATGCTCGGCTTTGAGTCCGCGGACCATCCGCTCGAAGCCTGGATCAATCGCGCGCTTGAATGCTGCACCGACCTCGGCGGCACGACACCCAACGGGGTCGTGATTAAAGGCGGTGGAGAAACGACAGGGCGGGGAGGCTCGGTTGGCGACTGGCGTAACGCCTTTATTCGTATGCCCTACGCCTTTTCGACCATGGCGGCCATGGGCGCAATTTTCGACACGACCGAGAGCTCGATTCCGTGGAATCGGTTTCACGAATTCCACGCCGGCGTGATGCGAGATGTCCAAAGCGTGCTGGATGAGGTGTGTGGTGGCGGCGTGCTGTCGTGCCGCTTTACCCACGTCTATCCCGACGGTCCCGCGCCGTATTTCACCTTCACCGGCATGGGCAAAAAGGGCAGCGAGTTGGAGCAGTGGCATGAGATCAAAACCGCGGCGTCGGAGGCGGTCGTGCGCTATGGCGGCACGGTGACGCATCACCACTCCGTCGGGCGGACCCATCGTCCGCAGTATGAAAAGCAGCGCCCGGACCTCTTCGCCAGCGCCCTTCAGGCTGCGAAAGCCGCCCTTGATCCGCAGGGTCTGTTGAATCCGGGCGTGTTAATCGATCCGCGTTGCTGATTCCAACGACGCATCATATGAGGAGGAGCAGTAGATAACCATGACGAGGGAAATGAAGAACATCCGTGAAGCCATCATGGATGGCCAGACCAAAACCGAAGACTTTGAGGGGCTACCGCTCCCGGAATCCATGCTGGCCATGACCACGCATAAAGACGACGTGAACATGTTCCAGGGGCTTGAGTCCTGGGAAAAAGATCCCAGGAAGAGCCTGCACCTTGACCAAGTGTCGGTACCGGAGGTCGGCCCGAACGAAGCCCTGGTTGCGATCATGGCCTCCAGCATCAATTTCAATACGGTCTGGAGCGCCATCTTTGAGCCCCTGCCGACATTTTTGTTTTTGGAGCGAAACGCCAAGAAAAGCCCGTGGGACAGCCAGCATAATCTGCCGTACCACATTCTGGGCAGCGACGCGTCCGGGGTGGTGTTGAAGGTCGGGCCTGGAGTGAACCTGTTCAAGCCGGGCGACGAAGTCACCGTTCACTGCAACTATGTGGACATGCAGGCCCCGGACGGCCACGACGATTCCATGCTCGACCCGGACCAGCGCATCTGGGGCTTTGAAACCAATTTTGGCGCTCTGGCTGAAATTGCCGTTGTCCGGGCGAACCAGCTCATGCCCAAGCCACCGCATCTCACCTGGGAAGAGTCGGCTTCCATGCCGCTGGTCAACTCCACCTCATATCGTATGCTGGTCAGCGAAAACGGTACCCATATCAAACAGGGCGATATCGTCCTGATCTGGGGCGCGGTTGGCGGACTGGGCGGCTTTGCGTTGCAATATGTGCTCAACGCGGGTGCGTTTCCCATCTGCGTGGTGTCATCCCAGGACAAGGTCAAGTTGTGCGAAACCATAGGCGCGCGCTGGGTGATTGACCGCAATGCCGAGGGCTACCAGTTCTGGAATGAAGACGGATCGCAAAACCTGGGCGAACTGCGGCGCTTCGGCAAACAGATTCGTGACATGACAGGTGGCGAGGACCCGGATGTGGTGTATGAGCATCCGGGCCATGAGACCTTTGCGGCCAGCGTCTTTGTGGCGCGCCCTGGGGGGCAGGTCGTCACCTGCGCTTCTACCAGCGGCTATAATCATGAGTACGACAACCGCTATTTGTGGATGCACAAGAAGCGTATCATTGGCTCGCACTTTGCAAACTACAGAGAAGCCTGGGAGGCGAATCGTCTGGTCTGCAAGCGCGCCATCCATCCCCTCCTGTCGGAGACCTATCCCCTGGCCGAGACCGGCGAGGCCGCGTATCGGGTGCACCACAATACGCAGATCGGAAAAATTGGTGTGCTCTGCCTCGCCCCGGAGGAAGGGCTGGGCGTTACGGACGAGGAAGGCCGCGCACGGCATATTGGGCAGATTAATTTGTACCGAAATGCCGTCAGGGGCGATTTTCGTCTGGTGAAGACCGAGCCGTAATGAGTTGTAGGGGCAACCCCCTGTGGTTGCCCGGTCCCGTTGCCCTATGCCTCGCACCACTATTCGTTCCGCCACCGCGGACGACGTGCCGCTCATCCTTGAATTCATCAGGGCACTGGCACGATTTGAGAAGGAACCGGACGCGGTTAGGACCACACAAGAAGACCTGCTGCGCGACGGTTTTGGCGAACGGCCCCAATTTGAGGTGCTGATTGCCGAGCGGGATGAAGAACCGGTCGGTTTTGCCCTGTTTTTTACAACCTATTCCACCTGGGAGGGACGGCCGAGCCTGTATCTCGAAGACCTGTTTGTCATCGAGTCGGCGCGCAAACACGGAGTCGGGCGGGCGCTCATGGCAAAACTGGCCGCGATTTGTGTCGAACGCGGCTATCAGCGCCTGGAGCTCCAGGTTCTGGACTGGAACCCCGCCCGCGAGTTCTACCATCGCTTGGGTATGGGCCACATGGACGAATGGCTGCCCTACCGGCTCAGCGGCCAGGCTCTGCACACCCTGGCGACGGAGGCAAAACGTACGTAGGGGCAATTCATGAATTGCCCCTACAGCATACTCACAATATGATTTGGGGATAGAGACATTCGTCCAATTGGCCTGTAACCCAAAGGGCTGATTCAGGTGTCTCATACAGATAGAGGATGACTGCGTCCATGCTCGTCGGAGTTGGAATAGCTGAGATGGGAGCTCTGCCGGCTGAACGTGAGGAGTGTTTCAGCGCGTTTGTCGCCCTTCAGCGCGACCGGGCGAGGCGGCTGGCCTGGCGCTTGGTCGGCGGCGATGAAGCCGCGGCCGAAGATGTCACTCAAGAAGCGTTTGTCAGGGCCTATCAGGCGCTTGGCCGCTTTCGGGGCGAGGCCAGTCTCGAAACGTGGTTCTATCGCATCCTCGTCCGTCAGGCGCACAACTATCGTCGCTGGCGAGCGGTGCGAACCCTCTGGCAGCGAGAAAGCGAAGCAGAGCCTGCCGATCCAACATCGACCGTGCCAGGCGACCCTGGACTGCGTCGGCGCATTGCTCAGGCCCTGGACCAACTCTCACGTCGCCAGCGCGAAGCCTTTGTACTTGTCCATCTTGAAGGATTTACGGTGCAGGAGTGCGCCGATTTTTTAGGGAAACCGAGCGGGACCGTGAAGAGCCATCTCCATCGCGCTCTGGTCAAACTGCGCGCGGAGTTGGCCGACCTGAACGAAGGCACGGACCATACATCAAAGACTGGAGGCGCGTAACCATGCCCTCTTCAAATGAGCGTGCGGACCTCAAGCCCGACGAGCAGCGCTTTATTCGGCGTATGGCCGAGCACTATGCGCCCCAGCCACTCTCAGCAGCGCAGCAGGCGACGTTTGACCGGGTGCTTGAAGAACGGCTGGCGGACTCCGCCCGATCCCCTTTTCTGCGGCCCTCCAGCATTCTTATCCCCGTTTGTGCGGCCTTGCTGCTGTGGTTTGCACTCCCTTACTCCAAAGACCGCACCCCACCCGCGTGGGATACTGCTACGACGGAGATGTCGGATAGGCAAGACACTCTCTCTCACCCTACCCTCTTGGCGTATGCCTATTACCAGTCAGAAGCGCAGGAGGACTTTCTTCCTGCTGAATATCTTGCCCTGGCTGATGCCTTTGAACTGCTGTGAACCATTATGAGAAAGACCGGCATATTTATACTTGCAGCCGTGTTCACTCTGTGTGAATGGAGTGTCTGGACGGCGGGCGGCTGGGCGCAGCCCTTAGGTTCGCCTGCCCGTCATGCGCCTCATAGTCCGCGCCTTGAGCGCCTTGTCGAGGAGTTGGGACTTGATGCGCAAACCCTGGCCCAGGTAGATGCGATTATTGACGCTTCCCGTACCAAGAAACGGACCCTGCGGCGCCAATTGCGGGAAGCACGCAAGCAGATGCGCAGCCTGTTGGAAGCAGAGGAGCCTCAGGAAGCCGAACTGCTGGAACAGGCCGACCGCATTGGTAGTTTGCGGACGGAACTTCGCAAAGAGCAATTAAAAACCATGCTCCGTGTCCGCGCTCTCCTGAGCCCGGAACAACGGGCCACGTTGCTCGAACGGCTCAATACGGGCCCCGGTCGTGGCCGACGTGGATTTAGTCGGCCTCAGGACTTCCACTCCCCTCCCCCACCGGACGCATCCCAGTAACCCGGAATCCGTCCACGCGTGTCTAACCAGACAGACTCGCAGATCAAGGAGGCCAGAGTATGACAAAAAGCAAATGGATCATTGTCGGTGTCAGCGTGGTGAGTGCAGGATTTTTGCTCGCCTCGCTCGTATCCGCCCGTCCTGGACACGGGCGCTCGGGTTGGGGCGGGCCGGGGTCCTTCCCCTTGCGGGTGTTGCAGCACCTGGACCTGAGCGAGACTCAGCAGGCCAGTATCGATACGATCAAGAAGAAACATCGAGAAAGCCTGACCGGTCTTAAAAATGATCTGAGAGCGGCTCGCCGGGAGATCATGAACCGCCTGCTAGGCGAGGCGGACGTTGAAGTCGGTGACTTCACTGCCCTGCAAGCCGAGTTGAGCCGGCTTCACACGGCCCTGCTTGAAGAATCGCTGACCATGGCCCTGGCCATCCGGGCCGAACTGACTCCGGCGCAACGCGCGGAAGCCGCGACCAAACTTGAGGAGATACGGGCGCGTTGGGCCGAGAAACGCGCCAAGCGGCACCACGGGGAATGTGCCGAACGGCACCACGAGGAATGTGCCGAACGGCATAAAACGAAGGATAAGGACGGCTAACCGCCCGCACGCAAACAAAAGGGAGCCCTAGGCTCCCTTTTTTGGAATCGAGATGGCTATTGCGCCACCAGACCGCCATCGACCGTCATAGGATGGCCGGTCACAAACGAGGCCGCGTCGGAACACAGCCACACCACGGCCTCGCCGATTTCCGCCGGCTGTCCAAAGCGGCCAACCGGCTCCATTGATACGGCGACTTCGTCGAAGCCTGGCGACAACTGCGCCCCCCGTTCGACCATGGGGGTTTGAATCACGCCCGGACAGACCGCGTTGACCCGAATACCGGATTTGGCGTACTCCAGGGCCGCGGTCTTGGTTAGGCCGAGTACGCCGTGCTTACTCGCCACATAGTCGGGCAGACCGGGAAAGCCAATCAGACCGGCGACCGAAGCCGTATTGACAATAGCGCCACCGCCCTGGCTGAGCATCTGTTGGAGCTCATATTTCATGCACAGCCATACACCGGTCAGGTTTACCGCAATCGTCCGGTCAAACTCTTCCTCAGTACAGTCAATCGTCGGCTTCACACCTCCCTCGATGCCCGCATTATTGAACGCACAATCGAGGCGACCATACGTTTCAACCGTCTGTGTAATCAGCGCCTCTACGTCTGCGGCCTTCGATACATCGGCTTTGACAAAGAGGGCTTCTCCACCCGCAGCCTTAATCTGCTGCACGGTTTCTTCCCCGCCCTCAACCACAATATCTGACACAACGACTTTGGCACCTTCTCGGGCAAAGACGAGCGCCGTGGCCCGCCCGATACCGGACCCGGCCCCGGTCACGAGTGCAATTTTGTTGTCCAATCGTCCTGGCATATTTTTCTCCTCTTGATCTCCTACTGGGTGACGAGGCCACCATCGACCGCCATGGGGTGGCCGGTTACAAACGAGGCCGCATCGGAACACAGCCACACCACGGCCTCGGCAATCTCCTGGGGCTGGCCGAGCCGGCCGACCGGCTCGACTGCGGCGACCGATTCCGCCAGCTGCGGATTCTGGCTGAAAGCCCGCTGGACCATGGGGGTGTCAATCACACCGGGACATACGGCATTGACCCGAATCCCGGCCTTGGCATATTCCAGGGCCGCGGTTTTTGTCAGTCCCACGACCCCGTGCTTGGCCGCAACATAGGGAGCAATGCCCTGAAAGCCGACCAGACCGGCGACAGAGGCCGTGTTGACAATGGCTCCGCCGCCCTGTTTGAGCATCTGTGGAATTTCATACTTGAGACACAGCCAGACCCCTTTCAGGTCGATAGCCACGACCCGCTCCCAGTTGGCTTCGCTACACTCGGTGGTGGGAGACTGCTCGCCCTCAATACCCGCATTATTGAACGCGCAGTCGATCCGTCCGTAGGTTTCAACCGCCGTGTTGACCAATGCCTCGACCTCAGCGGCTTGAGCGACATCGGCCTTCACAAAGGTAGCCTGTCCGCCTGCGACTGTGATCTGCTGTAC
>JAJDZM010000010.1 GCA_022824615.1 Candidatus Binatia bacterium
GACCACCGACCACGGGGGCAGATCATTGGGTAACATTCGCCACGGGACACCGTCCCGCACCAGCCAGCGAACGCCGTTGAAGACCTCTCGCAACGCCTGCCGCCGTTGGGGTGCCGCTTCCGTCATTAACGTCACATAGGGCGCGACTAACGCCCACTCCTCAGCACTCCCATCGCTCGGATACGCTCTCCGTTCCATCCCCGCAGCATAAGCCTCCTACCCCGCAACGTGCAGAACACCCTCTAGCTGGCAGTGCCCCTAATCCAGCGTATGCTGGGCCACGAGTTCACGATTCCAGGTCGCGTCACCAAAGGTCACCTCCGAGCCCTTGGCGCGCTTGAAATAGATATGCATGTCGTGCTCCCAGGTAAAACCGATACCGCCGTGGACCTGTATGCCTTCGCTCGTCACCTGACGGTAGGCATCGCTGCAATACGCCTTGGCCATGGCGGCGGCCAGCGCGGCGTCGGACGTATCGTTTGAGACGGCCCAGGCCGCGTAATACGTGGCCGACTTGGCCCCCTCGACCTGCACCAGCATATCAGCGCATTTATGCTGGATGGCCTGAAACGACCCGATCGGACGGCCAAACTGTTCGCGCACCTTGGCGTATTCCACACTCATGTCCAGCACCTGTTGCGCGCCCCCACACATTTCGGCGCTCAGGGCGACTTTGCTCTGATTGATGACACGGGACAAACAATCCCAGCCCTGGCCGGGCGCCCCCAGCAGGGCATCGGCACCGACGTGCACATTTTCCAGGGTCACTGCGCACAGCTTCCGCGTCTGATCCATGGTCTTGAGCAGACGGGTTCCGAGGCCGGCCTGTTGGCGGTCGAGCAGAAACAGCGTCACCCCTTCGGACGTGCGCGCGGCACAGATGATGTGATCGACCACATGGGCGTCGGACACAAATAATTTTACCCCGTTCAATACATACCCAGCACCGTTCTTCTCCGCACTGAGGTTGACACTGGCCTCATCCCAGCGGGCGTTTTCTTCGAGGACGGCCAGGGTCAGCGTGGTCTGTCCGGACGCCATACCGGGCAGCAGGGCCTTTTTCTGCTCTTCACTCCCGGCGGCCTGCACACACAGACCGCCCAGCGCCACGGTCGAAAAGAAGGGACCGGGCAGCACGACCTTACCCATCTCTTCCAGCACGACGACCAGGTCAACCAGGGACAGCCCGGCTCCACCGTATTCTTCGGGCACAATCAGCCCCATCCAGCCCAGTTCGGCCATCTTGTTCCAGACCTCGTCCGCATAGCCCCGCTCGTCCTCCATCATCTGGCGGACATAGGACATGGGACACTCGTTGCGTAAGAAGTCAGCGGCGGATTGGCGCAGAAGATCCTGCTCTTCACTAAAACCGAAATCCATGACACCCCCACAAAAAAGAACGAGGACTGAGTGGTGCCCAGTCCTCGTTATCGCCCGTTATTATTTGATTTAGCTGTTGGCCAGGATGGTCACACAGCCAACCGAACCCGGGCCGCCCAGGTTATGGGCCAAACCCACTTCCGCGTCCTTGACCTGTCGGTCTCCGGCTTTGCCCCATAAGTGCTGCGACACCTCGTAGATCATGCGAATGCCGGTTGCGCCAATGGGATGACCAAACGATTTCAGACCACCCGAGGGGTTCACCGGAACCGCGCCGCCGTCAATGTTCGCCCGGCCCTCGGCCACATAGCGCCAGCCCTCGCCTCTTTCACACAGACCGAGGTCTTCATAGTTCAGGATCTCGGTAATGGTGAAGCAGTCATGGCATTCGACCAGGTCAATATCCTTGGCCGTCAGGCCGGCTTGTTCATAGGCCGATTGGGCTGCCTGAGCCGTGGCGGGGAAACCCGTGTAGGCGAAGCTCGGTTTCATATACGGCTCGCCCGAGGTGACGGATAAGCCGACGCCTTTGACTTTCACCGGGTCGGGTCGGAATGAGCGGGCCAGTTCTTCCTTGCAGATAATCACCGCCGCGGCGCCGTCCGTGGTCGGGCAGCAATCCAGCAGACCGAGCGGGCTGCAGATCAACGGTGCGTTGACGACCTGGTCTTCCGAGACCTCCATCCGAAAGTGGGCCTTGGGGCTCATCGTCCCGTTGTGATGATTTTTGATGGCGACCTTGGCCAGGGCGGTCTTATCGATGCCATACGTCTCAAAGTAGCGATTGGCCGCCATGGCAAACAGCGACGGGGCCGTTGTGCCGTAGCCCACAACGGGATGGTCGCCAAACGTCCCCAGCCCGCGCTGACCGGAGTCGCGCAGCTTCTCAAAACCCAGCGCCAGGACCACATCATACATCCCGGAGGCCACCGCCATGGATGCGTTCCGAAACGCATCCATACCCGAGGCGCAGTAGTTTTCCACGCGGGTAATCGGGATGTTGAACAGCTTGAGCGGGTCGGCCAGGGCGTTGCCGGCACTGGCTGAGCTGAGCGTCCCGACCCAGGCGGCCTGAATCTGGCTCGGATCGATACGCGCGTCCGTATAGGCGTCAAGAGCGGCCTCGACAATCATATCTTCGGCGCTCTTGTCGTAGTTTTCACCAAACTTGCTGCATCCAGCCCCAATCACCGCGACCTTGTCCCGGATATTCATACTGCCTCCCTTCGAGGATGTTGTGTCTTGCCGATGTTCACCTATTCTGCAGGCCGTGCCTTCCAGAAATAATTCTTGATCCCATAGCCTTCATGATATTTGCGAAATGTCAACTCGAGCGGCATGCCGATTTCAACCCGATCGGCCTCACAATCCGTAAGCTGGACAAAGACGCGCCCGCCGCCCTCAAGATCGACCACGGCATGCGTCGTTGGCGGGTCGGGTGTCTCGGTCAGATAGTCATTCGTAAAGGTAAAGAGCGTCCCCCGCCGCGACAGCTTGATCTCTTCAAGCCCGTCACGATAGCCGCATTCCGTACAGATGCGGTGAATGGGAAACTGGATGACGCCACACGCCGGGCATTTCCCGCCATACAGGGGCAGAATCTGTTTTTGGTCGCGCAACAGCACGACCGGAGTGGATTCGTCCTGCGTCGTGTAATCCTTCCGCAGCAGCTTCCGAAAGCGGGCGTATTTGCCGTAGGATTGCAGCGTCCGCTTGACCTCAATCTGCGAGTACACGCTCCGGGCCACCTGAAAACCGGCAATCCCGTCCGTGACCCGAAACAGCGCCGCATCGCCTCCGTCTCCGTAGCCGGCCACGAGAATCAGGTCACCCGGCTTGGCCCGCTCAAGTACCGCGGCCAGCAGAACCAGCGGCTGGGCGGTCCCGGCGTCTCCAACCGTGTTCCAAAACGTTTCCTGTACCTGGTTCTTGATATCAAATCCCAGGCTGCGCAGAGCGCCCTGCAGAGCCCTCTGAGTGGGGGCGGCAATCGCCGCGTTGGTAATATCCTTGGCTTCGAGATTGCATTTTTGCAGCAGGCCCCGAACGGTTTCCGCAATAAAACGGTTATAGCCGAACTTGTTCTCAAACCCGCCGGGGAACGATTTGAGGTAGTCCTGCTCTTCGGTTCGCCAAGTCCCCAGAAATTCCTGGCTGACCGTATGGGTGCCGACCAGCTCGGCGATGACGTTTTCCGAGCCAATGACCAGGGCTCCGCCGGCATCGCCGTAGTTCTGTTCCTGTATCGTGTCCGGCTCCCCCATACGCGCGTCGCCGGCACACACCAGGAGGAGTTCGCCCGCTTTGGCCAGATCCAAGGCGGTCAGGAGCGCCGAGGTGCCGGCACGCAGCGAATCCGTAAAATCCATGGTCCGCAGCTCTTTATCCGTATCCAGGACCGTGGCCACAGTGGCCGCGGCCTGCTTCTCGCGGTAGGGCGAGGTCGTTGAGGCAAAGAAGATCCCGGCGACCTCTTTCGGGTTGCGCTCGCCCAGGGCGTCTATGCTGGCATTCATGGCCAGGGTCAGGCTGTCCTCATCAAAGCTGGCCAGGGCCCGCTCCCCGCCGAGCGACGGGGTGTCCCACTCTTTGGCGATCACATCACGCGGGAGACGATAGGAAGGGATATACGACCCATACGAAACAATACCGACCATATTCAGCACTCCGCTTTCTGGTGTAGCGCGGCTTAATTGAGCCGACTCTCCGGTATGCCCGCGCGGGTCATGCAGCCGTCGACCTGGAGATTGACGCCGTTCACATAGCCGCCCGCCTTTGAAGCCAGGAACACACACGGCCAGGCCACTTCGAGGCCCGTTCCAAAACGATTCAGGGCGGTTGAGCCGGTGGCTTTGTCTTGCAGTTCCTTGGTGGGCCACAGGACTTCCTTGACCCCGGGGGTTTCAATCGGACCGGGCGAGATGCAGTTTACGCGAATACCATAGTCGGCCCATTCAATGGCCAGGGAGCGGGTCAGATTGATAATCCCCGCCTTGGCCGCCCCATAGTGCGACATCGTGGCCGAGCCAAACACCCCGGCGTCGGACGAGATATTAATGATGCTGCCGCCGGTCTTCTTTTCCATCATCACCAGGGCCGCGGCCTTGGAAAAAAGAAAGGTGCCGTTCAGATTGATAGCCACAATGGCGCCGAACCCATTCGCCGAGATCTCGTGGGCGTTGGCCACAAAGCTCGCCCCGGCGTTATTGATCACAATATCGACCCGACCCCAGTTTTGGACGGTTTTCTCGACCACCGCCTCGACCTGATCGTTTTTGCGCACATCACACACAATCGCGTCAACCTCGCCGCCATCCTTTCTGATCCCGTCCGCAACCGGGCCCAGGTGGTCCATCGTCCGGCTGGTAATCATCACCGGCGCACCCCGGCGGCAGAACTCCGCCGCGATTTCCGCCCCGATTCCGGTGCCGCCGCCGGTCACAATGGTGACTTTACCCGCAATATCAAACGCCGCGTCAGTCATAGTCTTTTTTACTCCCCAGCGTGCGAGTTAGCCGAAAACGCGCAGCCAGCTCTGGCCACCGTCCGTCGTGCGTAAGATGGCGCCATATCCCCCCACAATCCAGCCATGGTCAGCATCGGAGAAATCAACCGCCCGCAGCCAGGTGGCGATGGGCATACCGACACTCGTCGGCTGCCATTCTCCGGCCTGCAGGCGCAGGACCCGGCCGGCTCCGCCCACGATCCAGCCAGCGTCGCCCGCGCCGATTAAATGTGGCGCGTATAACGGTTCCGTATCGAACAGGGCTCCTCCATCGGCTTGTCCGATAAAGGTCCAGTGCTGCCCGGCGTTGGAGGTTGCCGCAACCTTCCCCTCAAGTCCGACAACCACCCCATTGTTCGCGTCGGAAAAGGAGACCCCAAAAAACGTGGGAAGATTCAAGGCATCGCTGAATCCGGCCTGTCCGAGCAGACTGTTCTGCTGTTCGACCCAGTTCTGGCCGCCGTCCGTGGTATGGTAAATTTTACCGAACTCGCCCACAATCCAGCCCGTATTTTCATCCAGGAACTGGACATCGTAGAAGATAGGGTCCACCAGGGCCAAGGTGGCATCCGCCCCGACTCCTTCGAGCGAAGGCTGGATATAGCCCGACTCCCAGGACTCTCCGCCGTTGGTAGTTTTCAGATAGGTTGCCCGGTCGGCCGCGGCCCAGCCGTGATGGGTGTCGATAAAAGAAATGCCGAATATCGGATCGCTCAGTTGGCTGTCCTGCGGCTGCCAGGTCTCACCCCCATCCGCGGAGTGCAACATGACGCCGTCCTGCCCGCTGATCCAGCCGTGCTGGTCATCGGGGAAGGCCACGCTGTACAGGGCGGCATTGGTCCCGCTGTCCTTGGCCTGCCAGCTTTGGCCACCATCGGTGGTGAGGAGGATTTTGCCCGCATAGCCGACGACCACGGCTTTCTCGGCCGAGAGGGCCTCGACGTCAAAAAATTTATCCGTCAGGGTAATCAGGCTGGTACTCAGCGGCACTTCCTCAATCGCGTCACGGCACGCCGGGAAGGCGCTCAGGATACAGACAAGAGCACACAGGAGAGGGATGCGTCGCATATCGGCCTACTTCCGCTGGCTGAACCCCCTGTCTACCCTCTTCCCCCACGCTTTGCAACGTGGCTGCGGGCGGCTGCCCGTTCCACCACCCTTCCGATTGAGCTGTGATTTGGTATAATCCCGCGCGATAAAATCGCACATCATGAAGAGGTAAGGAGAGAATATGACCGCAGCAAAAATTACGTGGACCCAGATTGATGAAGCCCCGGCACTGGCAACCTTTGCGCTCCTGCCTGTCATCCAGGCGTATACCAAAGGCTCGGGCATCGAGGTGGAAACCAGCGATATCTCCCTGGCCGGCAGAATTATCGCCAACTTCCCCGACAAGCTGACTGAGGAACAAAAAATTCCCGACTCTCTGACCCAACTCGGGGAGATGACACAGACGCCCCAGGCGAATATCGTCAAACTGCCCAATATCAGCGCCACCATTCCCCAACTCAAAGACGCGCTCAAAGAATTGCAGGCCAAAGGCTACGATATCCCCGACTATCCGGAAGAGCCCAAGAACGACGCGGAGCGGGCGCTCCAGGCGCGCTTTGCCGTGGTCCTCGGCTCGGCGGTCAATCCGGTGCTGCGGGAAGGCAACTCCGACCGCAGGCCGGCCACTTCGGTCAAAAAATTCTTTCAGAAGAATCCCCACAAGATGATGCAGCAGTGGCCGGAGAGCGGTTCCAAGGCCCGGGTGGCCCATATGCAGGGCAGGGATTTCTACGAGAGCGAGAAATCAACCACCCTGGAGGCGGCGGCCCAGGCGCGGATCGAATTTGTTGCCGGTGACGGCAGCGTGACTGTGCTGAAGGATGGCCTGGCCCTGCTTGAGGGCGAGGTCATTGACGCCTCGGTCATGAACGTCAAGGCGCTACGCGCCTTCTATGCCGAGCAGATGGACGCGGCCAGGAAAGACGGCGTGTTGCTGTCCTTGCACCTCAAATCAACCATGATGAAAGTCTCCGACCCCATCATGTTCGGCCACTGCGTGTCCGTCTATTTCCGGGACGCGCTCGACAAACACGCCGAGGCGCTCAAGGCAATCGGGGCGAACGTCAACTACGGCCTGGCCGATGTGTTGGCCAAGCTCGACCGCCTGCCGGCCGAGAAAAAAGCCGAGGTCGAAGCCGATATTGCCGCGGTGTATGGCAAGCGACCGGCACTGGCCATGGTCAACGCCCGCCGCGGCATCACCAATCTGCACGTGCCGAATGACATCATCATCGACGCCTCCATGCCCAACGTGGTGCGCGACGGCGGCCGGATGTGGAATAAGAACGACGAACTCCAGGACACCATCGCCATGGTGCCGGACCGCTGCTACGCGACCATGTATAAGGAGATTCTGGAAAACGCCAAACAGCACGGGCAGTTTGACCCGACGACCATGGGCAACGTCTCCAACGTCGGCTTGATGGCCCAGAAAGCCGAAGAGTACGGCTCGCACGACAAGACCTTTGAAGCCCCGGCTGACGGGACCATACGCGTTGCGGATGCGGCCGGGACCAGCCTGCTTGAGCAGGCCGTCGAAGTTGGTGATATCTTCAGAATGAGCCAGACCAAGGACGCCCCGATCCGCGACTGGGTCCGCCTGGCGGTATCACGCGCAAGGGCGTCCGGGTCACCGGCGGTTTTCTGGCTGGACGAGAACCGGGGGCACGATACGCAAATCCTCAAGAAGGTCAATACCTACCTGCCGGAGCACGACACCACGGGGCTGGACATACGCGTGATGAAACCGCAGGAGGCCATGCGCTTTTCCCTGGAACGGATTCGGAGGGGGGAAAACACGATTGCGGTAACGGGCAACGTCCTGCGGGACTATCTGACCGACCTGTTCCCGATTCTTGAGCTGGGCACCAGCGCCCGGATGCTGTCCATCGTGCCGCTGATGAAGGGCGGCGGCCTGTTCGAGACCGGCGCGGGCGGCTCCGCTCCCAAGCATGTGCAACAGTTCGTACAGGAAGGCCACCTCAGATGGGATTCGCTCGGCGAGTACTGCGCCCTGGTGCCCTCGCTTGAGCTGATCGCCGAAAACACCAAGAGTGAAAAAGCCGCGCTGTTTGCGGAAACGCTGGATCAGGCCATCAGCACCTACCTGGAAAACTCGCGCTCCCCATCCCGCAAGGTGAACGAAATCGACAACCGGGGCAGCACCTTCTATCTGGCCCTGTACTGGGCTCAGGCCCTGGCCGCCCAGACCAAGGATACGGCCATACAGGCCCGCTTTGCCGGAGTGGCAAAACAACTCGAAGAGCAGGAAGCCACGATTACCGCAGAACTGCTGGCCGCCCAGGGCGAGCCGGTCGATATCGGCGGCTACTACGTGCCCGACCCGGAAAAGGCCGGCCAGGCCATGCGGCCCAGCGCGACCTTTAACGCCATTATTGACGGGCTGTAAAACACAGCTGGACTGCTCGTACTGGTCAAAGCCGAGATGGAGGGACTGCCCTCCCCTCGGCTCAAGACATGCAATCCGGCAGCGTTTGGCATATTGAGCAGCGGGCGGTGCGAGTTGTCCGCGTTTCTCTCCTCGTTCCATCTTCCGGAGGAGTCGTTCGCGGCGATGCGAAGCAATTCAAGGTCATCGAGACCGCATGGAGATATATGAAATACAAAAAAATCGAACATCTCATCGAGACCAAACGCGCTCTAATCGGCTGCACAGATAAGAATCTGAAAAAATTGAAACGTGGGATAGATGAGTGTGAGAAGAAACTCAATGATGAGACAGTTTGGACGTTTTTGGCTGTCTTGCCCTATCTGGGCGCGAATGAGGGATTGGACGAACTGTTCCGTATACTAACTGGTAGCAAGGCATCGGTGCCGAGACAGAAGCTCTGGTTGGAGGCGCTGCCCGACCCTCCCAGGGAAAGAGAAGGGAATACACACCTCGACCTGGCCCTTGGAGGAATAATGGATAGAAACGGCACGGAGAACGGCATAAAGCATTGTCCCGCTTTCGGAGATCAGGTGTGTTTCTGTGAGATGAAGTGGGAATCTGACATTAGCACGAGCGTGACTTACAGTTTGCGCCGCAACCAAATCGCCCGTGTCATCGACAACCTCATCAGTTTCCAGGACGCTCAGCAAAACAGACCGAAAGAGTTCTATTTCACTCTTATTACCCCAAAGGTATTTAAGCAGGAAAAAGGTCCGTCCTCCCGCTTGTACGGTTACAAGATGAAAGAGTACCGGAATCGGTATAGCGGGATTCAGTCTTTGCAAAGCGATCTCAACTTCAATCTGAGAGCCAGAAATACGGCTGACTGGAAATACCCGGACCAGAGTACGATAGGCGACATATTGAATAGACTGATGATCAAGCATGTGAGTTACGAAGAAATTATTGATAACGCCCCGGACAGCGAGGCAAAGACAGAAGCAGATGCGCTCCTGCATAAGGGTCTTGAAACGATAGAAAGTAAATACAACTAATTCGTGAAAATTCTGATAATCCCGTCCAAATCCTTCAGATAAGCGGCCAGTTCAAGGAAGTTCGCGACGGTGCTTACCATCCACGGTTGCAACCGATATGGTTCTGTTTCGAATATCAGTCGCGCGCCGCGGCCCGGCGCACCCGGTCCATGATTGCCCGACCCATGCCGGTCTCGGGAACGGGTTCGATGACGATTCGATCCAGTCCCGATGTGTCCAGCCGCCTGAGCGCGGCAAACAGGTGGGCCGCCGCGTCGAGCAGATTCCCGTCCTGTGACAGCGCTTCCGTTTTCGTATAGCCGCGGGCATCGGACCGGGGGGTCAGACTGAGCAGCCCGAGCCGTTCGCCAGCCTCGGGCTGAGGCAGGGCGTCTCCAGGCTTCAGCAAAAGAACCGGGACGCGGGGTGCATAGTGCGACAGCAGCGTGCCTGGAGAACGCCGGTCCATTTGGGTCGGCTCACCCATGCGGACCGGGCCGATGACCGACTCGATCTGTTCGAGCGCTACGCCCCCAGGCCGGAGCAGCACGGCCTGGTGCTCGGTCAGCGCACAGACCGTTGACTCAACGCCGACTTGGCACGGCCCACCGTCAATAATCAGATCAACCGCGTCCCCGAGCGAGTCACGCACATGCGCCGCGGTCGTTGGGCTGACGTACCCAAACGGGTTGGCACTCGGGGCCGCAATGGGGAAGGCGACGGCCCGCAGGAGCGCTAGCGCAACCGGATGCGACGGCATGCGTAGCGCAACCGTTCCCAGCCCGGCAGTGACCAGGTCGGGAATGACGGGTCGTTTGGGTAGGACCAGCGTCAACGCGCCCGGCCAGAAGGCGTCCATGAGTTGCCGGGCGCGTTGGTCAAGGGCGGTGACGTATTGGGAAACCGCGTCTTTATCCCCAATATGGACAATCAGCGGGTCAAACTCGGGGCGGTTCTTGGCGGCAAAGACTTTGGCCACCGCCTTTTCGCTCAGTGCGTTCGCTCCCAAGCCGTAGACGGTTTCCGTGGGGAAGGCCACGATCTCTCCGGCCCCGAGCCGTTCGGCCGCGTGCAGAATTGTCCGAGGGTCGTTGCCGTCAAGGATGCGGGACATCGTATTGGGGATTGGAGGCTCCAACCCCATCCTATTTTTCCGGGGTCAGATAGGTATAGCTGCCCAGGACGGCTTCGTATTCTCTGAGCAGGGTCTCCTCCACTTCGGCAGGGACGCCGGTTTGCTCGGCGCCCTCGCGGATGCGAGTGCGGAATGCGGCCAGAAGTTCTTCCCGTTCGTAGCGGAAAATATGGAGAACGTCTTCGACGGTATGCCCTGGAATGATCTCGGTGATCTGTGCCGTACCGTTCTCATCAATCACCACCGAGACATCGTGGACGTGGCCAAAGAGATTGTGGTAGTCACCCATGACATCCTGATACGCACCCGTAAAAAACACTCCCAGATAATATGGCTCTCCGTTCAAGGCGTGGAGTTCCAGATACTCCTTGATGTCCCGCAGATCCACAAAATTATCGACCTTCCCGTCCGAGTCACAGGTGAGATCCGCCAAATAGCCCCGCCGCTCGGGAATCTCATTCAGCCGATGAATCGGCATGATGGGAAAGAGCTGTTCAAGCGCCCAGGAGTCGGGAATGGACTGAAAGACGGAAAAATTACAAATGAATTTATGTGCCAGGCGTTGTTCCAGGTCTTCAAACTCTTCGGGCATATGCTTGACCGCCTTGGCGAACTTGAGCGCTCGCTCGCACGTGCCCCAGAACAGTTCCTGACCCAGCCCGCGGTCCTCCAGGGAGAGATAGCCGAGGTTGAAGAGTGAAAACATTTCTTCGCGCTGCTCCAGGATATCGTGATAGTACTCACGGTAGTTCTTGGCGTTCGTCCCGGTATAAATATCGTACATCTCCTGGATGACTTCCGGCCGGCTCTCATAGTCATCGACCCGCACCGGGCCGTTCGAGAGCCCAATTTCATCGACGCTATCGAAGACCAGCATGGCATGCGGCGCGGCGATCATCCGTCCGGTTTCCGTCAGCACGGTAGGCTCTTCAACGCCCTCGTGCTCACACACCTCTTTGATCGAGTAAATAATGTCGTTGGCATACTCCTGGACAGAATAATTGACGCTCGACTCCGAAGCCGTGCGGGAGCCGTCATAATCAACGCCCAGCCCGCCGCCCACGTCGAGATAGGTTAGCTGCGGGCAGGACTGGCGCAGCTTGGCATAGGTACGGGCCGCTTCCTTGACCGCGTACTTCACCCGTCTGATCTCCGTGACCTGTGAGCCGATGTGAAAGTGCAGCAGGCTCAGACAGTCGAGCATAGCGGCCTCGCGGAGGAAACCCAGGCATTTGAGGAGGTCGGTTGTGGTGAAGCCGAACTTGGACAGATCGCCGCTCGATTTCTCCCACTTGCCGCTCCCGCGGGCCGACAGTTTGAGGCGGAGGCCAATACGCGGACGGATGTCGAAGTGTTGACTACACGCCAGCAGCGCGTGCAGCTCAAAAATGCTCTCCACCACAAGAAAGACGCGCTTGCCGATCTGTGTGCCGATCAGAGCCAGTTTGATATAACCCGCATCCTTCACCCCATTGCAGATAATGGGCGAGTGCCGGTTATGGGTCAGCGCTAACGCAACGGCCAACTCGGCCTTGCTGCCGACCTCAAGGCCGACCTGGTACGGGTCTCCAAAGCGGAGGACATCCCGCACCACCTCTTTCTTCTGGTTGACCTTGATGGGATAGGCCGGGATGTAGTCCTTGTGGTAGCCGAATTCCTTGATGGCGGAGGCAAAGGCTCCGGCCAGGATGTTCAACTGATGCTGAATAATCTGGGGAAAACGCAGCACGACCGGCGTGGCGATGCCCTGGGCTCCGAGTTGGGTCACCAAGTCTTTCAGCGGGGTGTGAGCAGGCTGCGATGCGGGGAAGGCACACACGACTTCTCCGCTGTCATTCACCCGGAAGTACTCACTGCCCCAGTTCCGAATACCGTACAGGGCGATCGTCTCTTCCAGCACCGTTTGGGCAGACAAGGCGTGGCTGTCCACAACCGCCACCTCGGCTCCCCACGCCGGTGTCAGGGAAAGCTGTCTGGCTTCCTTGGGTTCGCTCCTGGTCATACGAGTCATGAAAGACACTCACTTGAGGTAGTCAGATATCTGGTGCGCGCTCAGCAGAGGAAAGACAACGAGATTTTATAGAGACTTTCATATTTCGTGTCAAAAGCGCAGTGGCACAAATGGCATTGAGCCCGGAAACGCCATCCCTTACAATTTCTCCCGTCATGACAGCACTCTCTTCCTCCACCCACACTCAGCAGGTCATTCTCGGCCTGGTGCAGATGGCGTGCAGCGACCGGCCAGGCACCAACCTGGACAAGGCGGTTGCCGCGATCCAGGGGGCGGCGCGGCAGGGAGCACAGATTATCTGTCTCCAGGAATTGTTCGGGTCCCGCTATTTCTGCCAAAGCGAAGACGTTGAGCAGTTCGCCCTGGCCGAGCCCGTCCCCGGACCCACTACCGAGCGCCTGAGTCAACTCGCCGCTGCCCATCAGGTCGTCCTGATTGTGCCTGTATTTGAGAAACGAACAGAGGGGATTTTTCATAACACCGCGGTGGTCATTGACGCCGACGGGTCGCTCCTCGGCCAGTATCGCAAGATGCATATCCCGGATGACCCGCTCTATTACGAGAAGTTCTATTTTACCCCTGGCGACCTCGGCTTTCGGACCTTTCACACCCGCTATGCACGCATTGGGGTGCTCATCTGCTGGGACCAGTGGTTTCCCGAGGGCGCGCGGCTCACCGCGCTGAGCGGCGCCCAGGTCCTGTTTTATCCAACCGCTATTGGCGACCATCCAGACGACGGTGAAGAAGAGCATCAGGCGCAGCGGGAAGCCTGGCAGATCATGCAGCGCAGCCACGCAATTGCCAACGGGCTGTACGTCGCCGCGGTCAACCGCGTCGGCCGGGAAGGCGCGCTCAATTTCTGGGGCACGTCCTTTGTCAGCGACCCGTCTGGCCGCATCCTCAAGCAGGCGAGTGCCGACGACGAGGAAACCCTGATTGTTCCGTGCGCGCTCGACCGGCTCAACACCACACGCCAGTATTGGCCTTTTTTCCGCGACCGCCGGATTGACGCCTACGCCGACCTGACCCGGCGGTGGGGAGAGTGAAGTGAGTGGTAGGGGCAATTCATGAATTACCCCTACATTTATCAAAGTATGACTCACCACTCACCACTCTCCACTCTCCACTCTCCCACACCAGCCCAGCTCGGCTTTCGGATGCCCGCGGAATGGGAACCGCACGCCGCTACCTGGCTGGCCTGGCCGCATAATCGGGACACCTGGCCCGGCATGGACTCGGCCATTGCCGCGGTGTACGTCCAGCTGATCACCGCCCTGCACCAGGACGAACGGGTGCATATTTGTGTGAATGACCCTGGGACTGCCGGGCGCGTCCGCTAAACGCTTGAAGCCGCCGGAGTGGACCTGACTCGTATGGGCATATACGAGATTCCGACCAACGATGCCTGGACCCGGGATCACGGTCCGATCTT
Organism: Candidatus Binatia bacterium; assembly: GCA_022824615.1. Lineage (GTDB taxonomy): Bacteria > Desulfobacterota > Binatia > Bin18 > Bin18 > Bin18. The sequence continues at coordinate 13,940 of JAJDZM010000010.1, forward strand.
TCTGACCCGTCAGCATGGACAGACAATCGAACTCGGCCTGACCAACTGGACGTTTAACGCCTGGGGAGCCAAATACCCGCCCTGGGACCTGGACGACCGCGTTCCGGAACGTATCGCCCAGCGTCTCGACATTATCCCGTTTACTCCGGACATGGTGCTTGAGGGCGGGTCCATTGAGGTCAACGGCCGGGGCATGCTGCTGACGACCGAGTCCTGCTTATTCAACCCCAATCGCAATCCGACGCTCAGCCGCTCCGATATCGAGCGCAGGCTGAAAGCGTTTTTCGGGGTTCACCATATTGGCTGGCTCGGCAAGGGGATCGTCGGGGATGATACGGACGGCCATGTGGACGACATCGCCCGGTTCGTCAATCCCACGACCGTGGTGTGTGCGGTCGAAGACGATCCAGCCGACGCGAACTATAAACCGCTTCAGGACAATCTGCGCCGGCTGCGGGCCATGCGCGACCAGAGCGGACAAGCCCTGCGTGTGGTTCCGCTCCCCATGCCAGGTCCGATAGAGGATGAAGCCGAGCGTCTGCCGGCCAGTTATGCCAATTTCTATATCGCCAATCGCACCGTGCTGGTTCCAACCTATAACCATCCCCAGGACCGCACCGCCCAGGCTATCCTCCAGGAGCTGTTTCCGGGACGGCACATCCGGGGGATTCCGTGTCGTGATCTTGTAGTCGGCCTCGGCGCGTTGCACTGCATCACCATGCAGCAGCCGGCGTATGACCGGATGTATCAACCGGCATGAACATGTACACCGTACTCGATCAAGGATAAATTAAGGAGATAGTGGACGCAGAGACGAGGAAGGAAATGGCTGCTGGTTCCACGGCTGTGAGCCAGGAAATCCGGCAGGAAGTGGAGCGATTACGCACGGAGTTGGCGTTGCATAATCATCGCTACTACGTCCTTGACGAGCCGCTCATCAGCGATGCCGAATACGACCAACTCTTTCGGCGCCTGGTTGACCTGGAAGCCGCGTATCCGGCACTGCACGATCCGGCCTCCCCCACCCAAAAGGTCGGTGCGCCGCCGCTGACCGCGTTCGCCCAGGTTCGCCATAGCGTACCGATGCTGTCGCTGGCCAACGTCGTTTCCCGGGACGAGATGCAGGAATTTCATCAGCGCGTCCAACGCGGGCTCGAAACAACGCAGGATATCGAATACGTGGCCGAGCCGAAGATCGACGGGGTCGCCGTCGAGTTGGTATATGAAAACGGGAAACTGGCCGTGGGCTCGACACGTGGGGATGGGGTCACGGGCGAGGACGTCACGGCCAATCTCAGAACCGTGCGCTCCATTCCCTTGACCCTCCGCTCCCATCCTGTCCATCCGGTCCCGGAGTGGCTCGAAATCCGCGGGGAAGTCTTTCTCCCCGAGAAAGATTTTCATAGTCTCAACGACACCCGGGCAAAAGCCGGTGAGCCTCATTTCGCCAATCCACGGAATGCCACCGCCGGTTCGCTCAAACAACTCGACTCGTCCATCACCGCCCAACGGCGGCTCTATTTCTTTTGCTATGGCTTGGGCCGCCTAGAAGGTCAGATACCCACCTCGCACCAAGAGTTTGTCTATATGCTCCAAGGCTGCTCAATCCTTACGCAGCCTTGTCCTGCCCCGATTCGCTCGCATCAGGAGTTTGTCCGCGCCCTCCGGGTCTGGGGGCTGGAACCGGTACCGCAGGGCTGCGTGTGTCCGACCGTCGAGGATGTCCTCGACATCCTTGACGATCTGGAAGCGCAACGCGACAGTCTGGATTACGACACTGACGGCGTGGTGGTTAAGGTGAACAGCTTTGCACTGCAAGCCCAGCTCGGCCAGACTTCACGCTCGCCCCGCTGGGCCACGGCGTATAAATTCTCGGCCATACAGGCAACGACCCGTATATTGAACATTGTCCCTCAGGTCGGCCGGACCGGCACGCTCACCCCGGTGGCCACGCTGGATCCAGTCCATATTGGCGGCGTGACCGTCAAAAGTGCGTCCCTGCATAATATGGATGAAATCGAGCGCAAAGGTATTCGTATCGGCGACACCGTTATTGTCGAGCGGGCCGGCGATGTTATCCCTTATGTGGTGAAAACCATCCCGGAGAAGCGCACCGGCCAGGAACGGAGCTTTACGATGCCGACCGCCTGCCCCGTGTGCGGGGCGCAGGTCGCGCGCGAGGAGGGGGAGGCCGCGTATCGCTGTACCGGCCTGACCTGTCCGGCCCAACTCAAGGAAAGCCTCACCTTCTTTGCCGCCCGCGGCTCTATGGACATCGACGGACTGGGGGAGAAAATCATCGACCAGTTGGTGGACAAGGATCTCGTCCGAGACCCCGGCGACCTCTACCTGCTGACCGCTGAACAGCTTGCCGCGCTTGACCGGCTGGGGGAAAAATCCGCTCACAATCTGACCGATGCTCTTGAGCGCAGCAAGACCACCACCCTGCCCCGCTTGATCGCCGCGCTGGGTATCCGCCACGTGGGCGAGGCCACGGCTCGTCAATTAGCTGAGTATTTGGGTGATTTGGATCGCATCATGCAGGCCGAGGAGGAGGCCCTCCAGGACGTACCCGATATCGGACCGGAGGTCGCCCGGAGCCTGGCCGCTTTTTTCGGGCAGGAACGTAACCGGGCGGTTGTCAAGAAATTGCTCGACACGGGGGTGAATTTCCCGCGGCTTGAGGTCAAGCCGGCCGGCAGCTTGCACGGACAGACCTTTGTCCTGACCGGCACCCTGGCCAGCCTGACCCGGCCGGAGGCAAAACAGCGCCTCGAAGCCCTTGGCGCAAAGGTCACGTCCAGCGTTTCAAAAAAGACGGACTACGTTGTCGCCGGCATCGACCCCGGCTCAAAACGTGACAAGGCCGAAAAGCTGGGAGTCCCTATTTTGAGCGAAGCAGAGTTACTGGAGAAGTTGTCCGGGCAGTAATGCTGTGGCGAGGAGGTTTATGGGTATACCCTGGAGCGTGGCTAGCGCGTTTCACGACCGGCTCTAGTCGGGCATGGACTCCCGTCATGCCGGACGCGATCCGGCATCCAGCGGGCGGAGGGAGCTGGGGGGCTGGATGCCTGCTTCCGCAGGAATGACGGGCGGCTACACTACCGGTCGTTGCGGACTGGAAGCCTATATCCCTCGGGTATATTCTCCTCTGGGCTTAAGCAGTGAACAGATTTAACCGAACGGGGGATGACGCTATGGACGATTTATCCACACAAGAATCCCTTGCACTTGACGTGACCAATTTCGGGCCGATTATCAAGGCCACAGTTGACCTGCGCCCACTGACAGTATTCGTCGGGCCGAGCAACACCGGCAAGTCCTATCTGGCAATTCTGATTTACGCGCTGCATCAACGTTTCAGTCATTTCAGCGATAGGAAGGGCCGACCCGAGCCAATGCTTTTTTCCCGAGGAGCCTGGATGGGTTGGAGCGGCTTACAGTGGGAGCTGACACGGGAGACAACCCTGTCTGCGCTGACCAACATGGCGGAACAGATACTTGGGACGGACAAGAGACAGGCGCTCTATGAAGAGGGCATCGTTCTGTCCGGTCCGGTTGCGGATGTCATCCGTTCCGTACTTGAGGCAACCGGCGACGGTCTGGGCGACGAAATCAGCCGGTGCTTTGGCATCGGTGCACCTGACGCGCTCATCCGAAAGGGAAGCAGGGAAGGCGCCCACATTGTTCTCCGCCGGTCTGGGTCGAACGCTGAGCCCTCAATTGAGCATGGGCTGACAATCGGAGCGCAGGCAACCGCATTCAGGACAACGATTCCCGACGGAACACGAATGCGGGTCGCTGGCGGAGATGCCGAGTTTTGGCGTACCTGGGCCGAGCACGTGCTCTCGATGGCAGACCGGACGGAAAAACCCTCGGATTTTGGGGCGTGGCCCCCTCTGGACTCTTTTGTCTCTCACGTCTGGTCCGATATCCTCGCCCCCCTGTATTATCTCCCGTTCTATCTCCCCGCAGATCGAACCGGCGTGATGCACGCCCACCGTATGGTCGTTAGCGCCCTGATCCAAGGCTCGGCAACATCAGGTTTGCATCCAACCCCTCCTTCCCCTCTGCTGTCGGGCGTTCTGGCGGATTTTCTCGACCAGTTACTCAGACTTAGCTCTCCAGAGTGGCGCGAGTCCCCATACGACTTCGGCACGCCGCTCGAAGCCGCCTTGCTCGGCGGGTCGGTGAGGGCCAAAAGTTCTGAGGTTACCCACTACCCACGCTTCATCTATCGGCCAAAGGGCTGGAAGGACGACCTGCCCTTAATGAACGCATCCTCTATGGTGTCGGAGCTTGCGCCGGTAGTGCTGTATCTGCGCCATGTGATTGAACCCCGGGACGTGCTGATCGTCGAGGAGCCGGAATCGCACCTGCATCCGGCCATGCAGGTCAAATTCATCCGTCAGCTTGCCGCGCTTGTTCAGGCAGGTGTCAGGGTGCTTATCACAACGCACAGCGAATGGGTGCTTGAGGAGCTTGCGAATATCGTGCAGCGATCCAAACTTCCCGAGAATCGCCGGAAAGGAGACGCGGACAGCACTGTTTCGCTACGCCCAGATCAAGTGGGGGCATGGCTGTTCAAGCGAAAACGCCGTCCAAAGGGGTCGGTTGTGGAGGAGATAAAGATGGATGAGGAAACCGGTCTCTATCCAACCGATTATGATGCAGTCAGCGAGGAGCTGTACAACGATAGCGTCAATATCTTCAACCGTATCCAGGACAGTAAGGCCGAATGAGCGGGACGGTTACAGTCTGCGCCAACCAAGTCCCCGATTCCTGCCATGCTACGCGCTGCAATAAAGACGGATGCCGGGTTGGTCTGCAAGGGGCACCGCGAGAGCGTATCATTATCGATATGGACTGCGCTGCCCTACAAATCCCGAACAGCCAGAAAAAGTGCGACTATCTATTCGTCGGTGAAGAGAACAATGCAACCTGGGTAGTCCCTATTGAATTGAAGGGAGGTAAGATAGGGAGTGTCAGGGAGGCACTACGGCAGCTTGAGGAAGGCATCAGAATGGCTGACGGGTGGCTCCCACAAGGGATTTCATTCCAACTCGTTCCAGTCCTGGCGCATGGGAGAAAAATTCATCGGAACGATCTCAAAGTGCTCCGCTCCGGAAAAATACAACTGCGTGAACAAAGGAAAGGTATCACGCTTATCAGATGCGGCGATCCATTGACCAAGGCACTGGCAGAATAGGAGGTCGGCCCGCTTTCTCATCCTTCTCGTGACGCTTTACGGGAAGCCCTTACTCACTGACCCGTAAGTCGTGGCGCATGCGGATGGCGGCCTCGCGCCCCTGATAATAGCCCGGCAGATATTTAACCTGACGGTAGCCGAGCTGGCGGTAGAACGCTTGCGCGCCGGGATTATTGGCGCGCACCTCTAAGTTGACGACCGGGATGCCTCCGGCGCGCGCCACCTCTTCCTGCCACTCAACCAAATGCTGCCCTATCCCCAACCGGCGGGCAGCCGGCTGGACCGCCAGCAGGTTCAAATGGGCCTGTTCGGCGTAAAACTGCATAATGGCAAAGCCGACCAGTCGGCCCTCATGCCAGGCGCCGAGGACATTGCTGTCACGCCCGCGAATATGCGCGATCACCCGCCGGGGAGTCCACGTCCACGCCAAGCCATGCTCGACCAGATCGCGCGACATGCGGGCGATCCGTAGTGCGTCCCCCTGTCGGACGAGTTTCAGTTCTGTATGGTCGGGTTGTGGAGCGGTCGCCATGGCCGCATCCTACGCCCTGGGACACGGAAAGCAACGCTCGGGTCGCACCTATGCGGGCTGGCAGCCCGTTCGCCTAGGTGGTATGACACGGACGATCCAATACAGAAAGCGAGCGGCAGACAGACCCATGGAAACACAACCACACTCACAGCCCCTGACCGGTGCGGAAGTTGCCATTCAGACCGCGGCCGCGGCCGGCATTGATGTATGTTTCGCCAATCCGGGCACGACCGAGTTATATCTGGTGCAGGCCCTCGACCGCTGTCCGGGCATCAAGCCGATCCTGGCGGTTTTTGAAGGGGTGTGTACCGGCGCGGCCGACGGCTATGCGCGGGTCACCGGCCGCCCGGCCCTGGCCCTCCTCCATTTGGGTCCGGGGCTGGCCAATGGCCAAGCCAATCTGCATAACGCCCGCAAGGCCCACTCGCCCGTGGTGTCCATCGTGGGCGAACATGCTACCTGGCATATTGCCGCCAACGCGCCGCTGACCGCGGACATCGAAACTCTGGCCCGGCCCATGTCCCAGTTCGTCCTGACCGCAAAAAGCCCGGATACGGTCGGGCAGGATATGGCCGAGGTGATTGCCCGCGCGGGCCAGTTGCCGACCGGGCCGACCACCCTGATTCTGCCGGGCGATATCCAATGGGCACATGTGACTACCCCACCCGTTCAGCCGCAGATTGCCGCACCCGCGCCGCCGGACGCGGACGAGACCGAGCGTGCGGCCCGGGCACTCCGCGCGGGTCAGACCGCGCTGGTGCTGAGCGGCAGTGCGCTGCGCACCGCAGGGCTGCAAGCCGCCGACCGGATTGAACGGGCGACCGGCTGCCGGGTGCTGACGCCAACCTTTCCGCCCATTCAGGATCGCGGCATCGGCCTGATCTCCCCGGACAAAATCCCCTACGCCCCGGAACCGGCCACGCAACTCCTGGAGCCGTATAAGAATGTCATATTGGCCGGAGCCCACGAACCGGTCGCGTTTTTTGGCTATCCGAATACCCGCAGCAGTTTGTGCGCGGAGGATGGGCAGCTTATTCAGTTATGCAGTGCCGATATTGATCCGGCGACCGCGCTCGCCGCGCTCGCCGATGCGCTTGACGCGCCCGCCGTGCGCACGGCGCCGGCCCTGCCCCGTCCGGAAGTGCCGAGCGGCCCCCTCACGCCGGCCAATATGTGTAGAGCCCTGGCTGCGGCCCAGCCCGAGGGAGCGATTGTCATGGATGAGGGGGCAACCGCGGGGTTCGCCTATCATGGCATGGCCGGCGGAGCCCCACCGTTTACCTATATGGCGCTGACGGGCGGCTCGATCGGCCAAGGGCTGCCGTGTGCGGTGGGGGCGGCGGTCGCGGCCCCGGATCGTCCGACCATCTGCCTCGAAGGCGACGGCTCTTCGCTGTACACCATTCAGTCCTTGTGGACCATGGCGCGCGAGCAACAGAACCTGACCAGTATTATTTGCAAGAACAGAGCCTATTCCATTTTACGCTGGGAGTTGGAACGCGCCAAGATGACACCGGGAGAGGCCAGCCTGGCGCTGACGGCGCTCGATTCTCCTGAGTTCGACTTTGTGAAATTAGCCGAGGGCTTTGGCGTGGAAGGCCGGGCTGTGCATACCACGGAGGAACTCAACGAGGCTCTCCAGTCCGCCTTCAAAAACCCAGGACCGCTGCTCATTGAGGCCAATCTCGAATAGGAGAGTCTCGCTCCCCGCTGCAC
>JAJDZM010000290.1 GCA_022824615.1 Candidatus Binatia bacterium
GCGCACAGATCGGTGACGCCGATATCTTCCAGGCGCTTGACCTCGTCTTTGATGGCACCCGCGTCACCGGTCAGAATCATATCAACCGGGGCCTGGGCTCCCCCCCGGTCCAGCATGTCCCGGTAGGCGGGTAGTTGGCCGTAAATGGCGAAGACCTTGGCCGCCACTTCAAGGGCGTTTTGCCGATCATTGGTGACCGCCAGGGGCACCCCGGCAATGACGCGCGGCGCCGGTGCAGCGGCCGCCTGGGCCGCTGCGGTGATCCGCGGGACGACATGGTCTTTGAGCGCCTTATGGCCGGCCATCCAAGTGACGGTGCCCTGGGCCTCACGCCCACACAGGTCGAGCATTTTGGGTCCGAGCGCGGCCAGCACGAGTGGGACCGATTCGGCTCCTGGAACCGCAACCTCAAGATTGGCACGGTATTCTTCACCTTGGTACTTGACTGCCTCGCCACGCAATACCGGTTTCAAAACACTCAGATAATCGCGCATATGGGCCATATGACGGGTATACGACAGGCCGAACATGCCCTCGATCACCATCTGGTGGGACAGTCCGATGCCCAGCGTAAAACGGCCTTTACACGCCGCTTGGGTGGTCAGTGCGGCCTGACCCATCACCACGGGGTGGCGCGGATAGGTCGGTACGACCGCCGTTCCCAGTTCAATACGTGAAGTCTCCCGACCGACCAGGGCGAGCAGATTAATGGCATCGTGTGAAAAAATATGTGCCAGCCAGCCGCTATCGAGCCCGACTTCCTCCGCGCGCTGGGCCCGCCGAATGACTTCATCCATACTGGGCGACTCGCCCGCCCCTTCACCGATCATCATACCAATACGCATCCGTGAGTCCTTTCTCCCTTGCGTTGACTTTTGCACTGTCCACACGAGATATATAGAGAAACACGAGGGCCGTCCATTCACGAACAGATGAGGCAACAGTAGCGGGACAATCGAAGGGAGAACTGATATGGCAACATCCAATCCAGACTGTTCAAAGCTCCTCAGCGGGATCACCGTACTCGACTTTACCCACGCCTTGGCCGGGCCAACCTGTACCCGAATTCTGAGCGATCTTGGGGCCGAGGTCATTAAGCTTGAGCCCGCGCCGAACGGGGAATTTGGCCGCAGCCTTTTTCCGGTCCAGGGCGGCCTGGGTTCGATGTTTCTCTATACCTGTGCCGGCAAGAAAAGCCTGTGTGTCGATCTGAAAAAGCCGGAAGGCATGAAAATCGCCACCGGACTGCTCGCCAAGGTAGACGTGATGGTTGAAAACTTTGCGCCCGGCGTCATGGCGCGGCTCGGCCTGGACTATGAGAGTGCGGCTCGGATCAATCCCAAGATCATCATGGCTTCCTGTTCGGGCTTTGGCCAGACCGGTCCGTTATCCAAGAACACCAGTTACGACATCATTGGACAGGCCATGAGCAGCGTGATGCATATGACCGGCGACCCGGACGGCCCGCCCCAGTACGTCGGTAATTATATCGGCGACACCAACACCGGCGTACACGCGGCCCTGGCGGTGTGCGCGGCGCTCTTCTACCGGGACCGCAGCGGCAAAGGGCAATTGATCGATATCGCCCAGGTTGATTCGCTCTTCTTTATGGACATGATCAATATTCCCCTGCACGCACTCACGAATGGCGAACAGAACCCGAAGCGCTTCGGGGCACACCATTTTGGGGTCGCCCCCCTGGGTGTCTTCCACGGCAAAGACGGCTATCTCGTGCTCCAGGCGGTTGAGCATCAATTCCCCCAACTGGCGAGAGCCATGGGGCGCGAAGACCTGGTGACTGACCCGAAGTTCGCGACCAACGAGCAGCGGCTCGAAAACCGGGATGAACTTGTCGCCATGATTGAAGCCTGGCTTCAGTCCTTCCCGAGCGATGAGGCGGCCCTGCACGTGCTGGCCGAAGCGCGCATTCCCTGCGCGCCCGTTCTTGATGTGGGGCAGGCCTTTCATCATCCGCATATCCGCGCCCGCGGCATGATCGCCGAAGTCGAGCATCCTGTATTTGGTCGGATGGAGATTACCAATGCGCCCTTCGTTTTTTCCGAAACTCCACGCGAGGTTCAGGGTCCGGCGCCGCTCGTTGGTCAGCATAATGCGGCGATTCTCAGCACCCATCTGGGCTATTCCGCAGCCGAGATTGCCCGGCTCACCGAGGCCGGAGTGCTCGTTGAGGAAGAGAAGGTGAAGGAGCTGGCAGCGTTGGCCTAAAGCAACACTTCGTCTTCAGGATAGATGTGGTGAGAATCCCAAACGCAAAACGAGCCTTCGTTGATATCCGTAAACTACAAGATTACGCACTGAACACAGAACATCGAGTCGGTAAGCATAAAGCCTTATTGTTTGCTACACGCTTGGGAATAAATTCGGATAATTCTGAAGAACTTCGAGCCCTCTTGCTTCAAGCAGTCAAAGACCATGATGCTGATATCCACGACAGAGACGAGCATGGGCAACGATACTGTGTGGACTTTATATTGGAGTGGAAAGGCAGGAAGGCTTCCCTGCGAAGTGTATGGAATATACGCCCTGCTGAGGATTTCCCGCGCCTTGTAACGTGCTATCCTGTTCAGGAGGAAGACTGATGAGTGCCGATGTGAGACTGCTTGATGTCGTAGCGTTGACAACTGACCTTCCAGACCACGATCTTCATCGTGGAGAAATTGGAACGGTTGTTGAGTGCCATACGGACGACGCCTTTGAAGTCGAGTTCGTCGCCCGAGACGGCTACACTTACGCTCTTGTCACGTTACGCAGTGATCAGCTTATCCCGCTCAGGCAGAAGCGAGAACATTCGGACCCGGCTCCTGTCCCAGCGGCCTTGTAGCGCCGCATAGACGAGGCTGCGATGTCCACCCCATCAACCTCTGCCCCAAAGATATCCGTAATTTTTGAGAACGATACGGCCATGGTCAGGTCCTCCTGAAAAGCGAAACCGCACTCAACCGGCATGCTCCTGCGCGCGCTCATAGTGCCAGCCACTTTTGCGCATCCATAACCGGTGCCGCCTTCCCGGTTCATCGACGTTCGAGGATTCGTATCCGGCATCGCCGTGATAGATCGAACAATAGCCGTCCTCGACTTTCTCAAGCTTGGGGAAAAAGATGTCCGGCTCACGTCCGCGGACATACGCCAGCGCGTCCTCGACCGACCCAAAAGCCGAGAGTTTCGTCAGCGAAACAAATGTTGGCGGTGGCAGCTCAAGCTCGCCGGCCTGCCGCTCCGCCAGCGCCTCGCGCGGGCGCATCCAGGCATGGGCGTTGATTTCCGCGCCGTCGACCTGAACGGCATCTCTGCCGGCTGGGGCAACAAAAAACCAGGTT
>JAJDZM010000291.1 GCA_022824615.1 Candidatus Binatia bacterium
CGTGTCGTGAGCCCTCTGGGAGAGGGGGTGGGGTGAGGGCAAAAGAGCCCGCCAGCCGTCCAATAAGTTAATTTGCATCACACGTCTCAAGGGGGAGGGAATATTCGCTCCCTCTCCCCTGGAGGGAGAGGGCTGGGGTGAGGGGGGATTTCAAAGTGAGACACTCCCGATATGCAGGTAGCGCTGGATATCTGAAAGACTGAGAGTATAATGCCCGGACTTATCCGGCATTTCAGCTCAGCATCGTTTGGGGTTGTTCATGGGCTATCGCATTGCCATCGACGTTGGCGGCACGTTTACCGATGTTGTTGTCGCTGACAACATGGGGCGCATGACGATCGGGAAGGGCCTCACTACCCGGGAGCGGGTCTTTCACGGTGTGGAGCAGGGCCTGACCGTCGCGGCCCAGCAGCTTGGCGAGCCTGACGTGCCCACCCTGCTCAGCCAGGCCGACCTCTTTATCTATGGAACGACCACCGCGACGAACGCCGTGGTCGAGGGGAAGACCGGCAAGACTGCATTTCTGACAACTGAGGGCTTTCCTGACATTCTGGTGCTCCGCGAGGGCGGCAAGACCAATGCCTATGACTTCACCGCCCCCTACCCGGAACCCTATGTCCCGCGGCGTCTCACCTTTGAAATACGGGAGCGGGTGAATGCGGAGGGAGAGGTTGTTGTCCCGCTCGATGTGGAGCACGCGCGCAGTGTTCTCAAGCGCCTCCGTGCGCATCACATTGAGGCGATTGGTGTCTGTCTGGTGTGGTCCATTGTCAACCCAGCCCACGAAGCGACTCTGGGCGGGTTGATTGAGGAGGAACTGCCCGGGGTTGCCTACACGCTCTCATCCCGGCTCAATCCGATTATTCGTGAATATCGTCGGGCCTCGGCAACCGTCATCGATGCCTCGCTCAAACCGCTCATGCAGCACCATCTGCGTGAGATTGCCCAGGATGTGAGTCGCGCCGGCTTTCGTGGAGAGATTCTCGGTGCAACATCGTCTGGTGGCGTCATGCATATTCAGGAGCTGGCGGAGCGTCCTATTAATACCGTTCGCTCGGGTCCCGCGCTTGCGCCGGTGGCTGCGCTGCATTACGCACAGGCCGAAGTTGGCAGCCGAGATGTCATCACGTGTGATACGGGTGGGACGAGCTTCGACGTCAGTCTGGTGCGGGATGGTCTGATAAAGGCTACGCGTGAAACCTGGCTCGGTGGGCAGTGGGTTGGACACATGACCGGCCTCTCGTCCGTTGATGTCCGGAGCATTGGCGCAGGCGGCGGCTCGATCGCCTGGATCGACCCCGGTGGTCTGCTCCGTATTGGCCCGCACAGTGCGGGCGCTGAGCCTGGCCCGGCCTGCTATGGACGGGGGGGAACACGGCCGACTGTCACGGATGCGGCCCTGGTGCTTGGCTACTTGAACCCCGCCTACTTCCTGGGAGGACAGATGCAACTGGATAGGGAGGCCGCGCGGCAAGCCGTTGGAACCATTGCCGAGCCGCTGGAGCAGACGATCGACCAGGCCGCCCAGGCTATTCTGACCATTGCCGGTGAGGCCATGGTGCAGGCGATCCAGGAAATCTCGGTGAACGAAGGTATTGACCCGCGCGAGACACTGCTTGTCGCTGGTGGAGGAGCCGCAGGACTGAACATTGTTGCTATTGCCCAAGCCCTGGGCTGTCCTCAGGTGCTCATCCCCCGGACCGCGAGTGCGCTCAGCGCCTGTGGCGCACAGTACTCGGACATTGTCGCTGAGTTCAGCCTGAGTAGACTGGCTGTGACGGACGATTTCGCCTACACCGAGGTGAACGAGGCATTACAGTCCCTGCACGCCGAAATGGATACACTTGAGTCGGAGCTGCGGGGGCGGGGCCTCCGCCATTTTAAGCGGGACTTCTTTGTTGAGGCCCGCTATCCCACCCAGGTCTGGGAACTTGAAATTCCCCTGGAAAAGGACAGCTTTGCTGGGCCGCCCGACGTTGCCGCCCTGGTCCAGGGCTTCCATCGGGTGCACGAGCGCGTTTTTGCCGTCAAGGAAGAAGGGGCCGAGGTCGAGTGCCTGTACTGGAAGGGCCGTTTGACCGGGCTCCTGGATCGGATGCAACCAGACCGCCCGCCTGCGCAGGATACGCCGCGGGGGGCAATACCACATGCGCACCGGAGTGTGCATTTCGCAGGTCAGGGTCGAACTGATACTCCGCTGTACTTGGGATCAGCCCTTGAGCCCGGCATGCAGCTCCACGGACCGGCGATCATCGAGGAGCCAACGACGACGATAGTGCTCTACCCACACAGCGTCGCCCAGGTGGCGCCGCTGAATAACTATCTCATCAGCACGCCCTGATTGACGTATGAGAAAGGCAGGACGGATGGCAGCGCAGACACACAGTCGAGAGGTGCAGAAGACAACGCTTGATCCGACCTTGCTCGCCGTGCTGGCAAATCGATTTGAAGCGATCGTGCGTGAGATGACCCAAACCCTGCTCCGGGCCGGCCGCTCAGCCGCGATCAGTATTGCGCGTGATTTTTCGTGCTCAATCACAACCAGTGTGACTGGCCCGCACGAGCTCCTGGCCGCAGCAGAAGGGTTGCCGGCCCATATCTACGGCTCTCATCTTCAGGCCCGGGCCATGTGCGAGCTGCATCCCGATCTTGCCGAGGGCGATGCTTTTTTGCATAACGACCCATACTTGGGGAACTCCCATCCCGCAGATCACACCATCCTCGTGCCCGTTTTCTGCGAGGGACAGCATCTGTTCACGGCGGTTGCCAAGGCCCACCTGTCCGATATCGGCAATGCGTTGCCCACCTCGTATATGCCGGCTGCGCGCGACGTATACGAAGAGGGTGCCTTGCTCTTCCCTTGCGTCCGCGTTCAACGCGCCTACGCAAATATCGACGATATTATCCGCTTGTGTCGCCGGCGCATCCGCGTTCCCGAGCAGTGGTATGGGGACTATCTGGCGATGGTCGGCGCGGCCCGGGTTGGTGAGCGGAAGATTCAGGACCTTGTCGCAAAGTACGGCTCCGAGACGATCAAGACGTTCGTGCACGAGTGGCTGGATTATTCGGAACGTCGCATGATCCACGCCATCAAGCAACTGCCAGGCGGCGACGTGATCGGGACCGGTCGGCACGACCCGTTTCCGGGTCTGCCCGATGGCCTGCCGCTCAAGGTCGAAATTGCTATCGATACGCAGGAGGGTCGGATTGCCGTCGACCTCCGCGACAACCCGGACAACGTTGCCGGCGGGGCAAACTCGTCGGAGGCATGTTCGATATCGAGCGTCATGCAAGGCATCTTTAGCGCGTTGGACCCTGACGTGCCCCACAATGCCGGCAGCTTCCGGCGTATCCACGTCAAGCTCCGGGAAGGGTGTGTGGTCGGTATTCCGCGCTTTCCGCATTCGTGTTCACTCGCGACCACGAATCCGGCCAACCGGCTGGTGGTCATCACCCAGTCGGCCTTTGCCGAACTCGGTGATGGCTGGGGCACTGCGGAAGGCGGGGTTGCCCAAAACGCGGGCTATGCAGTTATCTCGGGTACGGACACGCGGCGCAACGGTGCCGCCTACGTCAACCAGCTCATCCTGGGGGGCAATGGCGGGCCGGCTTCTCCTGGGTGCGACGGCTGGGTGACCTACGGTATTGCCGTCATCTCGGGCCTCTTGTACCGGGACAGCGTTGAGATCGACGAACAGAAGTACCCGTTGTTCGTCAAGTCTGAAAAATTAGCCCAAGACAGTGGTGGACCGGGACGGTTTCGGGGCGCGCCTGCGATTGAAGCGGAATACGGTCCGAAAGGCGACCCCGTGACATTGACCTTTCCTATGGAAGGCTACGAGACGCCGGCCAAAGGTGCGCGGGGCGGTCAGGCCGGCAGCAGGGCCTGGGCAACCAAGATCGACCGGGACGGGAACGAGATGCCGTTGCCCAACATCTTTACCGGAGACCTGCTGCCCGGTGAATTCATACGCTACCGGGACTGTGGCGGCGGCGGTTATGGTCCGCCGACCGAGCGCAATCCGGAAGATGTGCGTCGCGACGTCCTTGAACGCTGGGTGTCGGTCGAGCAGGCACGCATCGCGTATGGCGTTGTCCTGACCGGGAGTATTGAGGATGAAACGCTCGCTATCGACCAAGAGGCCACGCGGGTGCTACGCGAGCAGCTCGGCAAGTAACGGGAGCAAGGATACAGGATCACAGGTGTCAACTTCACGCTGAGCAACTGAGCGACCCTCACCCGTGTCCGCTCCGCGTCCGCCGATGAACAGGGAGAGAAACAATGAGCACAAAGAAGATCCTGAACACCTCGTTCTGGTCACGGCCGGGCGAGTTCGGGCCTTGGGCGCAGGCGATCCGGGTGCCTGCGGGGCACGACCTTGTTTTTACAACGGGCATGACTGCGCGCGACGAAAACGGGAATACGGTCGCCCCCGGCGATGTGAAGGCGCAAACACGGCGCATCTTTGAGCAGATGCGGGCGATTTTTGCCGAGGCCGGTGCGACCTTGAACGACGTTGTCAAAATGACGGTCTATATTCAAGACATGGACGATGTGTTGGCCATCCAAGAGGTCCGGAACGAGTATTGGCCGAGTGAACCGCCGGTCTCGGCCACGGTCCAAGTGGCCCGACTTGTCTCGGATGAGGTCCGGATCGAAGTTGAGGCAATGGCTGTCGTACCCTAGGGGAGGCATATAAGGTCGCATAGGGTTTTTGTATTTCTTTGTATTTCAGCTAAGAACTATTCGAGACGCACTCATGGGCTATCGTATTGGGATCGACGTTGGCGGGACTTTTACCGATTTTGTTGCGGTCAATACCGACCAGCAGATGTATAGCGGGAAGACGCCGACGATCGCCGCCGACGAAGCGGCCAGTGTCTTTGGCGGGCTGGAGCAGATTGCGGCCCATTTTGGCATCTCCCTTCAGACGCTCCTGGCCGAGACTGATCCTATTGTCCTTGGTACGACCGTTGTGACGAACACCATGCTGGAGTTTGCCGGCGCAAACATCGGCCTGATTACAACCAAGGGATTTCGAGACGTTATTGAGCTGCGCCGCGGGTATAAAGAAAGCCTGTTCGATATCCGGCTGCCGCCACCCCATCCCATTGTTGAGCGCGGGAAACGGCTGGGTGTGACCGAGCGCATTGATGCCAGCGGTCGGATTGTCACGCCGCTGGACGAGCGGGAGGTATATACCGCGCTGGAGCGCCTGCGCGGGGTTGGGGTCGAGGCCATTGCCGTATGTCTCCTGTTCAGCTTTGTGAACCCTGTCCACGAGCGGCGCGTGCGCGACATTATCCACGAGGTTGATCCGGACCTGTTTGTCACGCTGTCCTCGGACGTACTACCCCAGGTACGGGAGTTCGAGCGGGTCAGCACCACGGTCGTGAATGCCTATACCAGCCCGAAATTGAGGGCCTACCTGGAACAGCTGTCTGCCAGGCTCGAATCCCAGGGGTTCCGGGGTGGACTCTTCCTGATGCAGTCCAACGGCGGGATGATGGATATCGGCTTTGCGCGCGAGCACGGCGTGGAAGCCGTCTTGTCCGGTCCTTCGGGCGGTGTGGTGGCGGCGACATTCTTAGGCGGGCAGTCCGGCTATAAGAATATTATTACGGCCGACATGGGCGGCACGAGCTATGATGTCTGTCTGATCAAGGATTCCGCCCCGGAGGTTGGCGTGGATAACTGGATCAGCCGCTATCGGGTCGCCGTCCCGCTGATCGATATTCATACCATTGGGGCTGGCGGCGGCTCGATCGCCTGGCTCGACGACGCCGGGGCACTCCGGGTTGGGCCGCGCTCGGCCGGCGCCCAGCCTGGGCCGGCCTGCTATGGCCGTGGCGGAACCGAGCCCACGGTGACGGACGCCGATCTTGTCCTGGGATATCTCGACTCGGGCTCTTTTCTGGATGGACAAATGGAGCTTGATCGACAGGCCGCCCACCAGGCGATCCAGCATCATATTGCCGAGCCCATGAATATCAGTGTGGAAGAAGCGGCCAGCGGGATTTTTGACATTGCCAATAATAGCATGATTAACGCCATCCGCTATGTATCGGTTGCCAGGGGGCGGGACCCGCGAGATTTTGCGCTGTTGGCCTTTGGGGGAGCCGGGCCGGTCCACGCGGGAA
>JAJDZM010000003.1 GCA_022824615.1 Candidatus Binatia bacterium
AGGTGGGGGGCCAAGCGGGGGTGGGTGACGTAGAGGCGGTCCATCTCCGGGTCAGCGCCGGAGAAGCGGCGAAACGGTCCGAACGAAGCGGAGAACCAGCCGACACCCTTTCCCCAAACGGTTCTGGGGGCGTACCGATGGGAAGAGAACTTAATCGAAGCGTGACCTCCATTCGGTTGGTCACTGCCCGAGTTAGTATGGATTTTTGCCTCAGCATGAATCGCGCGATCTCCTCGCCCCTCCTGGCCTATCCACTCATCCTCGTCATGGTGACGTAGCCTGACATCAATCAACCCGGATTTCTCACCGTCCGTAATCCAGCGAGACCAGTCCTCACGAGTGGCGTGTGCGTTCGCCTCGTCCATGAGCGCCAGCGCGAGGGCGCGTACCACCGTTGACTTGCCGGCACCGTTATCACCTAGAATGACGTGCCAGCCGGGGAATTCGCCTGGCCGTAGATGGAGATCGAATTCTCGTATTGAGCGGACATTCCTGAGAATCAACCGTTGAACGTGCATGGGATATTCTCGTGGACTGTATCCGAGGCATCCTGGCACGCAGGCGGGAGAGGGTCAACCTTGATGCCCCTGGACGAATCCGAGAAACGACAATGCGCCAGTCCTGTGAAGATCGTGCCCGTTACGCCATTCGTCCAGACATCGCCCGCAGCCGTACGATGCGCTCTTCCAGCGGTGGATGGGTGGTAAACAGACCTGCCATGGAGCGCCCGGACAGCGGGTTGACGATAAAGAAGTGGGCCGTCTGAGGCGAGGCCTCCATGGGCATGCGCTCGGACGCGAAGCCGAGCTTTTCCAGGGCCGAAGCCAGGCCCTCCGGGTCGCCGCTCATCTGGGCGCCGCTCCGGTCTGCGGCGTATTCGCGCGTGCGGGAGATCGCCATCTGGATAATCGTGGCCGCCAGCGGCGCCAGGATAGCCATCAGGATGAGACCCAGCATCCCGCCACCGCCTTCGTCGTCATCGCTCCGGCTGAACCCGCCAAAAATGGCGGCCCACTGGGCCATATTGGCAATCATCATGATGACCCCGGCCAGGGTCGCGGCAATGGAACTGATGAGGATGTCGCGGTTCCTCACATGGGCGAGTTCATGCGCCAGGACGCCGGTCAACTCGCGCTCATTCATCACACGCAGAATTCCCTGGGTGACCGCCACGGCCGCGTTTTCGGGATTCCGACCCGTGGCAAAGGCGTTCGCCCCCTCGGAGGGGATAATATACAGCTTGGGCATGGGCAGGCCGGCCCGAACGGTGAGGGCGTGCACAATGCGGTGGAGCTGTGGCGCGTCGGCTTCCGAGACCTGCTGACCGCCGTACATTTTGAGGACGATCTTGTCCGAAAACCAATAGCTGCCGAAGTTCATGATGATGGCAAAAATAAAGGCAATGGTCAGCCCCTGAGAGCCGCCGAAATACTGTCCGATCAGCATAATCAGGCCGGTCAGGGCTCCGAGTAAAAGGGTGGTCCGTAGCATGGTGGTCGCCTCCTCCGCGCTCAATTTCAGCCGAAGCGAGCGCCGGTTGGTCGTCTTATCGACTATAGGTATACGCTAAGTCTGCCCGGAGGTGATGTCAATTCCACGCCGCCGCTAGCCGACGAAGCGGCTGAGCAGGAGACCGACCATCAGCAGGGCGCCGTATTCGAGGTGCAGCTTTGCCGTCTGCTCGTCAATGCCGAGCAGTTCGTCTTCGTGAAACACGCGCCGGACCGCAGGAATCGCCAGCCGAATGGACAGAAACGTCAGCACAATCGACCACGGTGCATAGCCGGAAAAGACGAGGAGCCCGGTCAGGACAAACGCGCCATAGATCAGAGCCGCGAGTTCCCAGTTGGCCGCTCGACGCCCCACCAGCGTCGCCAGCGTATTTTTGCCGTGGGAGGTGTCGGCCTCAATGTCTCGGATATTATTGGCCTGCAAAATAGCGGCAACCAGACAGCCGACCGGCAGCGAGATCAGCACCGGAGCCAGGGCAAACGCCTCACGCTGGACATAATAGGCCCCAATAATAATCACCGTTCCCATGAAGACAAAAACGGTTGCTTCGCCCAGCGCAATATAGGCGAGTGAGAGCGGTCTGGCCGTATAAAAATATCCGGCCAACACACTGGCGACACCCAGGGCGAGAATGGGCCAGCCACACAGCCAGACCAGCGCCAGACCGAAGACACTGCCAAGGACAAAGGCGATAATCCCGCCCCAATACATTTCGTTGGGCGAGAGCAATTGGCGCGGCAGGACCTGACTGCCGCTCTGGGATGCCAACGTATCCACGCCGCTTTGATGGTCGTAGTAGTCGTTGACCATATTGGTCCCAATATGAATAAAGAGCGCGCCACACAGCGCCACAAAAAAGCGTCCCCAGGAAAAAGGGCCGTCCAGCGCGCCCAAGACCGATCCGATTACCACGGGCGTCACAGAAGCGGTGAACGAAAAGGGACGAGAGGCTTCAATCCAGACTTTAAGTCGGCTGGGGGCCGGACCGCTCGGCAGGGCATGCTCCATAGGTCGGTCTCCTTTCGCCCGCATTATGGACCAGCCGCGGGGAAACAGTAAAGGGGAAAAGCGCGGCGTACCTCTCTTGCCTTCAACGGTCCAAACACGCTACACCCTCTGCGAGCGCGACAGGCGTCAAGGAGGAGCCATGGCAGAGGACAGCCCACCACTTGGCCGGCTGGATCACGTCGGCATTGCAGTGCGCAGCATCGAACAGGCGCGGACGTTTTTTGAGGGGATACTCGGGGCAAAGTTCGTGTTTGAACGTGTTGAGCGCAGCGGCACGTTTCGCTTTATGGTTTTTGACCTCCAGGGCTTCACGATCGAACTCCTGGAGCCGATCGATCCGGACGGTTTTCTCGCCAAATTCCTCGAAAAGCGGGGTGAGGGCATACATCATATCACGCTCCAAACCCCGGACCTCAAAGAAAAAGTTTCGTTTCTGGAAGGCAAAGGGGTGCGCGTGGTCGATAAGCATCTGGACGAGTCGGATTTCCGTGACGCCTTTATCTCGCCGAAAAGCGCGTGTGGCGTGCTGTTTCAACTCAGTGACACCAAACCACCGCTCGATACCGAGCCGTATTGGAAACGGGGGAAATTGTAGGGGCAACCCCCCGTGGTTGCCC
>JAJDZM010000189.1 GCA_022824615.1 Candidatus Binatia bacterium
ATCGCCTCGATTTCGACCGGCTCGCTGGGCCTGGACCTCGCTCTTGGTATTGGTGGCCTGCCGCGCGGACGTGTGGCCGAGATCTACGGACCTGAATCATCAGGGAAAACCACGCTCGCTCTGCACGTCGTTGCTCAGGCACAAAAAGTGGATGGTGCCTGCGCCTATATTGACGCGGAACACGCCCTGGACGTGAGCTATGCCGGCAAACTTGGGGTGAAAGTTGACGAGGTGTTGATCTCCCAGCCCGATAACGGTGAACAGGCGCTCGAAATCACGGACACCTTGGTCAGAAGCGGTGCGCTGGATGTGATTGTGGTCGATTCTGTGGCGGCCCTGGTTCCCCGCTCTGAGCTCGAAGGCGATATGGGTGAGCCGCAGATGGGCCTGCAGGCCAGACTCATGTCACAAGCGCTACGGAAACTCGTCAGTACGATCTCGCGCTCGCGCACCCTGGTCATCTTCATCAATCAAATCCGGATGAAGATCGGCGTCATGTTCGGCAGCCCCGAGACCACCACCGGCGGTAACGCCCTCAAATTCTATTCTTCCGTCCGCATGGATATCCGCCGCACGGGCGCCATCAAGCAAGGCGCCCAAGTGGTTGGGAATCACACCCGGGTCAAAGTGGTCAAAAATAAAGTTGCCCCGCCATTCAAGGAAGCGGAATTCGATATTTTGTACGGGAGCGGCATATCCAAAGAGGGTGAGCTGATCGACATTGGCGTGGACAACAATATCGTTGAAAAGGCCGGCGCCTGGTATTCTTTTGCTGGAGAGCGGATCGGCCAAGGCCGAGAGAACGCCAGAGAATATCTGCGGAACAATCCCGAGGTGTCCGAGACGATCGAGCATCAGGTTCGGGAGAAGTTTGGTCTCAGCGCTCCTCAAGCCGAAGCCGCAGTGGGAGAAGAGGTGACTGAGAACGCCTAGCGTTGCATTCCTTCACTTATGAGTCATCCGCGTTCCTCTTCCGAGCAGACCCCGCTGCACTATGCCTATAGTCTCCTGGCCCGGGGCGACTACAGCGCGGCTCGTTTACATGAAAAATTACGGTTCAAGGGGTTCACGTCACAGGCCGTAACCGAGACGGTTGATACCCTGAGGGAGCGGGGTCATCTGAACGATACTCGCCTGGCTCGCGGTCTGGCCGAGCGGTTTCAGAAGCAAGGCTTTGGTCGATGTGGGGTGTGGGTCAAACTCCAGCAACGAGGACTCCCGGACGACGTGATTACCACCGCACTGAGCGAGTGGGAAGAGGGTACGGATATCAGTATCGCCGCGCAGCTTATCCAGCGTCGTTTCTCCGCTGCCGCGCTCAAAGAGCCCAAGACGCGCGCTCGCGCGTATCGATTCCTATTGCGACGAGGATACTCTGCCAGTGTTGCGGCAAGCGTGCTAGGAAGAGATAAGTAAACGTGCCTTCAACAGACATTGAGAGACCAGCATGTTTACTCGTTGAGGCGTATAACGACTAGCGAATGGAAAGAGCAAGCGCCATGACAGGGAACGAGATACGCCACAGCTTCCTGCGATTTTTTGCCGACCGGGGTCATCAGATCGTCCCGAGTGCGTCTTTGATTCCAGCCAATGACCCGACGCTGCTGTTCACCAATGCCGGGATGGTGCCGTTCAAGAATATTTTTCTCGGAATCGAGCGGCCGACCCACCGGCGGGTGGTCGATTCGCAAAAATGTTTACGCGTCTCCGGGAAGCACAACGATCTGGAAGAAGTAGGCCGCGATACCTACCACCACACCTTCTTCGAGATGCTGGGGAACTGGTCGTTTGGCGATTACTACAAAAAGGAAGCCATCCGCTGGGCCTGGGAATTGCTGACTGAGGTCTGGAAACTGCCCAAGCCGAAACTCTGGGCAACCGTGTATACGACAGACGACGAAGCCGATGAGTGGTGGCGGACCCAAACGGATATTGATCCGCGGCAGATACTGCGCTTTGCTGAAAAGGACAATTTCTGGGAGATGGGCGAGACCGGCCCCTGCGGACCGTGCTCGGAAATTCATATTGACCGTGGTCCGCAGGCCTGCGAGTTAGCCAATACACCGGGCCATACCTGCGCGGTCAATGGCGGCTGTCCGCGCTATATTGAGTTATGGAATCTGGTGTTCATCCAGTACAACCGCAATGCGGATCAATCCCTGGACGATTTGCCCGAGACGCACGTCGATACGGGTATGGGCCTGGAGCGCATTGTCTCTGTCCTCCAGGATGTGCCGGGCAATTATGACTCCGACCTGCTGCGCGACATCATTACCTTTACCGAAGGGTTAGGCGATAAGCGCTACGGCGATACGAGTGAACAGGACGTGTCGTTTCGGGTGATTGCCGACCATGCGCGCACGGCGGCCTTTGCCATTGCCGACGGCGTGGTGCCGACAAACGAAGGGCGAGGCTATGTATTACGGCGGATCATGCGCCGCGCCTTACGCCACGGGCGACTGCTTGGCTTTGAGGGGCCGTTTTTCTCTCAGGTCGCCGGGAGCGTGGTCCAGCTCCTGGGCCCGGCCTACCCCGAGCTGGTGGAACGACGGGACTATCTGACTGAGGTCATACACACTGAGGAGACCCGTTTCTCGGAAACCCTGGACAAGGGCCTGGCCCTGCTCGAACAAGAAATCCACGATCTGCGTCAGCGCAACGCCACGATCCTGTCCGGGGAAACCGCCTTTCGGTTGTACGATACTTACGGCTTCCCGCTGGATATGACCGAGGATTTTCTGTCGTCCGAAGGTTTTAGCGTTGACCAGGATGAATTTCAGGCTGCTCTGGAAGAGCAGCGAGCCCGCGCGCGTGAGGGACAAAAGGGTTCGATCTCTACCAGCACCGGGCTCTCCGATTCGGATGTGCGTTCCAGTTTCGTTGGCGACCGTCAGGCTGAGCACGAATCCGAGGTGTGCCTGCTGCTAGTGGACGGACAGCCCCGAAGAGACGCAGTAGGTGAAGGGGAAGCGCTTGATCTGATCACTGCCGAGACGCCCTTTTATGGTGAGTCCGGCGGACAGGTGGGAGATACGGGGACGATACGAACGAGCCGGGGCGACCTCATTGAGGTGCTGGATACGCTCAAACCCCAGCCTTCGCTCATTGTGCATAAGGGTCGGGTAGTGCAGGGCGCGGTGCAGACCGGGGATGCTGTCCAGCTCAGTATTGACGCCCCGCGGCGTGAGGCCATTCGTTTGAACCATTCCGCAACGCACATCATGCACTCCGCGCTACGCGAGATTCTAGGCTCCCACGTTCGGCAGGCCGGTTCCCTGGTCACCCCGGGTCGGCTCCGTTTCGACTTTACGCATACCAGTCCGGTCAAGGACGATGTCCTGGATGAAATCGAAACCCTGGTGAATCACCATATTCGGGAAAATGCCGCGGTGACGAGTGAGGAAATGTCTTTTACCGACGCGCTCCAAAAGGGGGCGTTGGCTTTCTTTGGTGAGAAATACGGCGAGATCGTTCGGGTGTTACGGATGGGAGATTTCTCAACCGAGCTGTGCGGTGGCACCCACGTGAGTCGGACCGGAGACGTGGGACTGTTCAAATTCAGAGCGGAGACAGGTGTGGCGTCCGGTATCCGACGGGTCGAGGCGGTCACGGGCGAGGGTGCCCTCGACTGGGTGCGTCAACGTGAGCACGTGCTCAAGGACATGGGCCGTATCCTGAAAGGCTCTGAGGAGGACGCGCTTGAGCGCTTGGAAAAACTGCTGAGTCGGCAACACGAGCTTGAAAAACAACTTGCCCAGCTTCAGAGCCAACTCGCCGGCTCGCAGAGCGACGCGATTGCCTCCCAAGTCCGTCAGACCAACGGGGTCAATGTCATCGCCAGTCGGGTCGAGGGCGTAGATCAGAAAGCCCTCCGAGAGATGGCGGATACGCTGCGTGATAAACACCAGCCTGCAGTTATCGTCCTTGGAGCAACGAACGGGGCGAAAGTGTCGCTCCTCGCCGCAGTGAGTAAGGATTTGGTGCAGCAGTATCATGCGGGAAAGATTATCAAAGAGATCGCCCCGCTGGTCGGCGGCGGTGGGGGCGGCCGGCCCGATTTCGCCCAGGCCGGAGGAAAAGATCCGAAGCGCCTGGATGAAGCCCTCCAAAAGGTGTATGAGCTGATTGAAAAAGATGCATAAAGCCTGAAGGGGAAGTGGCCAGTGATTCGTGGCTAGTAGGGGTAATTCGTGAATTGCCCTAATACGCTTTTGACGGAGGCTGCTTGGCTGAAGTAGAACAGGTGACAGCAGAGACATCTCATATCGAGTTTGGCAACCATCGCTTCTTACGCGATCTCCTCGGCCAACACGACGCGCATCTGCACGGCCTGGAGAACGCGCTCGGCGTGAAAATCTCGGCCTCCGGCAACGCTCTCATCATTGCCGGAGACGAGCCTCAGCGCGCCCTGGCGGGTCGGGTGGCGACCCAACTGTACGACCTCATCCAACGCGGCTATCCCGTCTATCCGAGTGATGTGGATTACGCGGTCCGCATCCTCAGCCGTGACCACACGGCGAATTTGCAGGATATTTTTCTCGACACGGTCTATGTGTCGTCCAACCGCCGAACCATTACTCCCAAGAGTCTTGCCCAGAAAGCCTACATCGATGCCATTCGCAACTACGATATTGTGTTTGGTATCGGGCCGGCTGGCACGGGTAAGACGTATCTGGCCATGGCCGTAGCGGTGGCCGAGCTGATGAAGCGGAAAGTGAGTCGGGTCGTTCTCACCCGGCCTGCCGTCGAGGCCGGGGAGAAGCTGGGCTTTCTGCCGGGCGATCTGGCCGAAAAGATCAATCCCTATCTACGGCCTCTGTACGACGCCCTGCACGATATGGTTGACTTTGGCCGCGCGCAAAAAATGATTGAGCGCGGCGTGATTGAGGTAGCTCCACTGGCCTTCATGCGCGGCCGGACGCTGAATGATTCCTTTGTCATATTGGACGAAGCGCAGAATACGACCCGCGAGCAAATGAAAATGTTTCTGACCCGGCTGGGCTACGGGTCGAAAGCCGTGATTACCGGCGATATCACCCAGATCGACCTGCCCGCCGGAACCCGCTCAGGCTTAAAAGAGGCTCGGCACATTCTGCGCGATATCGACGGGATCCAATTTACGCTTTTTACGGAAAAGGACGTGGTCCGCCATCGTCTTGTCCAGGATGTGATTACCGCCTATGAACGCGCCCAAGAAGCCCAAGAGCGCCGCAACCAGGAAAGCCGCGCCCTCCGTCGCAGTCGTCTCCAGGCCCGGCCTGAGCGTAGACATCAGCGGCACAGTGCCGGGTCTGAGCCGGCCCCAGATCCGACGCTGGAGTCAAACGATCCTGCGTCACCTGAAAGTGAAACAGGCCGAGCTGAGTCTGGCCTTCGTGACGGATCAGACCATCCATGAGCTGAATCGGCAGTATCGGCACAAAGACCGGCCAACGGACGTGTTGTCGTTTCCGCTGGCTGATGAACGCTGTCCGACTCTTCTGGGCGATGTGGTTATCTCGATCGACACCGCCCGGCGGCAGGCCCGGCAGCGCAAACGCGCCTTCGCCGACGAACTGCGCGCCCTGCTCATTCACGGCATCCTGCACCTGCTCGGCTACGACCACGAAGTATCGGACAGCGAAGCCGTTCGCATGCGCCGAAAGGAGCGTGAACTGAAGGCCGTGTTACAAGACCATAATCAATAAGAGAGCGGCACGGGCTGGAACCAGAAAACAGAAGGCTTCCGACGGTTGGCCTTTCCAGGCTGGAAGAGTCAGGCTAGGCTGCGGTCTGTATGCAGCGTGTGTGGCCCGTTCTGCTCGCCGGCGTGAGTGGTGTTGTGCTTGCCCTGGCCTTTCCGAAAGTCGATTGGAATATTCTGGCCTGGGTGGCTTTCATCCCGCTGCTCTGGATGACGCAGGGGCAGACGCTACGCCGTGCTTTCAGCCTTGGCTGGATCGCCGGTATGGGGTTTTATCTCTGTACGCTGTACTGGATCGTCGATACGATTGGCCTGTACAGCAATATTCCTCATATTATTGCCGTCGGTCCGTTGCTCCTGATGTGTGCCGTTTTATCGGCATACACCGGCGTTTTTGCTGCCGGCCTGTGTGTCTGTCACAAGAGCCGGCCGCACCACGGCGGTTGGTTGCTCCTCGTGTTTGGACCCATGCTCTGGGTTGCCCTGGAATGGGTCCGCTCGTTCTTTTTTATTGGGTTTCCCTGGGCCAGCCTGGGCTATTCACAATACAACTTCGTAAACCTGATTCAGTTTGTCGAATACACCGGTGTCTACGGGCTGTCGGCGCTGGTGATCTTTGGTAATGCTGTTCTCTTTATCGCTTTTTCCCGTCAGGGCCGCGGGCGCTTGGTGCTGGTCCTGCTCCTGATTATCACCGGACTGTGGGGCTGGGGAAACTGGCGTCGCAGCCAGTTGGCGGCTCTGCCCCCTGTCCACACGCTGCACGTCGGGGTCGCCCAGGGGAATATCGCCCAGGATCAAAAATGGGACCCTGATTATCAAGAGGTCACTCTCGCCCGCTATGAGCAACTCACGCGTCAGATCACGGAACACGCAACCGACCTCGTTATTTGGCCGGAGGCGGCGGTGCCATTTTTCTTTCAGTCTGATGTGACCTATCGCGGCCGGCTGCTGGACCTGGCCCAAGACACCAACACGCCCATCCTGTTTGGCAGTCCGGCCTTTCGAGTCGATGATACGCAACTCACGCTGTTCAACCGGGCCTATCTCCTGTCTCCGGACACGACGATTCTGGGGCATTATGACAAGATGATCCTTACCCCCTTTGGCGAATATATCCCCTTTCAAGACAGTGTGCTCTTCTTCCTGGACAAACTCGTGGAAGGGATGGGCGACTTTGCGCCAGGGACGACGCCGACCGTTTTTTCTCTCCCCTTAAAGCGTCAACCTGCCCTCCACTCAGACGACAAAGCTGGACACGTTGACGCCTTTGAGACTTTTGGCGTGCTCATCTGCTATGAGGGCGTGTTCCCTGACCTCGCGCGTCGCTTTGTTCAGAATGACGCGCGGCTGCTGATCAATGTGACCAATGATGCCTGGTTTGGAGAGACCTCGGCTCCCTATCAACACTTGGCCATGGAGGCCATGCGGGCTATCGAGAACCGAGTGCCCCTGGTGCGGTCCGCCAATACCGGGATTTCAGCTATTGTGAATATCGATGGACAGATTCAGGCCCAAACGGCGCTCCTGGAGACCACCTTTATTGTCAACCAGCTTGCCTGGCCCCACGTGACCTCTTTCTATACCCGGTACGGCGACTGGTTTGTGACGTTGTGCGTCGTCGGGACGCTCGTTATGTTAGGTTATACAGGGATAATTGTAGTATTCGTCAAGCGAACTGGAGGAGGCGGAGATGCTGGCAGAAATCAGAGAAAAATTACATGAGCTGAGCGCACGCATTGAGAGTCTTGGGAGGCATCTTTGACATCCCGGATAAGGAAGCTCGTGCCGCCGCCCTGGAAGAGCAGACGCTGGCCGACGGATTCTGGCAAGATCAGGAAAAGGCGCAAGCCATCCTCAAGGAGCGAGCAAGCCTACTCGACACGGTAACGGAGTGGAAAAAGCAGACCCAGGCCGCATCTGACGCGCTGCTCTTTCTGGAACTGGCCGAGGCCGGAGACGCCGAGGCGGTTGAAGAAGTCGAGCGGGCGGTGCCCGAGCTTGAGGCGACCGTGAGTCGGGCCGAATTGCAGCGTATGCTGGGTGGAGAACACGATGCGCAGAGTGCCATCGTCAGTCTCCATCCCGGTGCTGGTGGTCTTGAGGCCCAGGACTGGGCCGATATGCTCCTGCGACTCTATCTGCGCTGGGCGGAACGCCGCAGCTATAGCGTAGAGATGGCTGAACACCTGCCTGGTGAGGGCGGTGGCGTAAAAAATGCCACCTTTACTGTTGAAGGGGCCTACGCCTACGGCTATCTGCGGGCGGAGGCAGGCATTCATCGGCTCGTTCGGATTTCGCCGTTTGATGCCAACGCCCGGCGGCATACCTCCTTTGCCTCTGTCTTTGTTTATCCGGATATTGATGAGGCGGTCGAAGTCGATATCCGTCCTGAAGATCTGCGCGTTGATACCTACCGGGCCAGTGGAGCCGGGGGACAGCATGTCAACAAAACCGACTCCGCGATCCGGCTGACCCACCTCCCAAGTGGAATCGTAGTCGCGTGTCAAAACGAACGGTCCCAACATCGGAATCGAACCATGGCGATGAAAATTCTCCGCGCCCGTTTATACGAGCTGGAGATGGAGAAACAAAAGGAGAAAATGGAGGGCCTGCATAAAAGCAAAAAGGACATTGCCTGGGGGAGTCAGATTCGCTCGTACGTCCTCCATCCCTACCGGATGGTCAAAGACCATCGCACCGGCGTGGAGGTCGGGAATACCGACGCGGTTCTGGATGGTGATATCGATCAGTTTATTGAAGCCTATCTGCTCCAACAATCGACGGTAGCCGAGTAACGGTTTCGGCCGTTCTCGGCCCGTGAACCGGGTCACGAGACCAGCACAATCTCTTGGCAATCATCCGGGAAGCAGGTACACTCCTGCGACAAAGAGGAAACGTGTCCACCAATCAGGCCCAGAGGCTGGATACGTTTCCTCTTTCTGTCCTTGCCTGAAACCAGGGGGTAAGCGCCTCAAAGAGGAAACGTGCTCTCCAACAGGTATGAGATGCTGAGCACGTTCACTCTTTCTAGGGGGAGACCATGAACGCGTTGACAATTGAACGAATTCCGGAACTGAACGACCCTGTCCTGATTGTCGCCTTTGCCGGCTGGAACGACGCCGGTAGCGCGGCGACGCATGCCACGCAGTTCCTCATCAAGCGACTCCAGGCACAGCGTTTCGCGACGATCGACCCTGAAGAATTTTATAATTTCAGTGAGGTCCGGCCCCACGTGCGCCTGCGAGACGGGCTCTACCGTGAGATTCGCTGGCCAGCCAATGAATTCTTTGCGAGTAGCGCAGAGCAGCTCAAGTGCAGCATGGTCCTGGGTCTGGGCATTGAACCGCATCTCCGCTGGAAGGCGTATACAGCGGCCTGTCTGGACGTTGCCAAGCAGTGTGGGGTGCGCCTCGTGATTACCCTGGGTGCGCTCTTGGCCGATGTGGCCTACTCCAGACCGGTGCGCGTGGTCGGCTTCAGTAGCGACCCCGATATTGCGACCCAACTCCAACTCACTCCGTCCCGTTACGAGGGGCCAACGGGCATCGTGGGGGTGCTGAACGATGCCTGCCGTCAGGCTGGATTGACGTCCATCAGTTTCTGGGCCAACGTGCCGCACTATATTTCCGCTTCTCCAAACCCAAAGGCCGCCCTGGCTCTCGTCAGCCGTCTTGAGTCCTTTCTCCAATTCGCCCTGGATACCACCGAGCTGGTGACAGGCGCGGCGGAGTTTGACGCGCAGGTTGCAAAGGCGATTGCCGAGAATCCCAACTTGGCCGCCTACGTCAAACGATTGGAAGAACAGGAGCAGGAAGAGGGGCTGGAAATGGAGACCGCCGCGCAGGACAAAGCCGGTAACGGACACGGCAACGGCAATGGGCATGCCAACGGCAAGGATATGGCCGAAGAACTTCAGCGTTTCTTGCAGCAGCGTAAGGATCGTAAAGATGACGAGTGAGGCCCGGCCCGGACCGGATAAGTCCGTGTATCTGGTGAATCTGGGTTGTCCTAAAAATCTCGTGGATGGCGAGGTCATGCTCGGCCTGCTGGCGGATGCGGGCTATACGCTGAGCCTCGACCCGGAACAGGCCGGGGTCCTGATGGTCAATACGTGCAGCTTTATCGACGAGGCCAAGGAGGAGTCGATTGAGACGATCCTGGACCTGGCGTCCTATAAGGCGACGGAGACAAAGAGGAAACGTGTCCTCCAATCAGATAAAAAGGCCGAACACGTTTCTTCTTTCGAGAAACAGCTCATTGTGACCGGTTGTCTCGCTCAGCGCTACGGCCGGGAGCTGCGCGAACTCCTCCCCGAAGTGGACGTTTTTGTGGGAACGGGAGAGTTTCTGCGGATCACTGAGATATTGGAACAGAAGCGGCGCGCGCTTGAAAAGAGGGAACGTATCCTCCAATCAGACAAAAAAGCTGGACCCGTTCCCTCTTCTGGTCCGACCCTGTATTTGGGGGCTTCCCATGTCCTGCCGGATCATACCGTGCCGCGTATCCCGACCACCCATTTTTACTCCGCCTATCTCAAGGTTGCCGAAGGCTGCAACCATAAATGCGCCTTTTGTATTATTCCGAAAATTCGCGGCTTACAGGAAAGTCGGCCGATCGCTTCTCTCGTGGCCGAAGCCACCGGGCTGGTTGCACGAGGGGTGAGAGAAATCAATCTCATTGCGCAGGACCTGACCGCCTACGGGCGAGAGCGCCGTGATGGGACGACCCTGCTGGCCCTGCTCAAATCCCTCGTGCGGGTTGAGGGTCTGGACTGGATTCGGCTGTTGTACTGCTATCCGAATTATCTCGACGAAGCCCTGTCAGATTTTATTGCCGCAGAAGAAAAGGTGTGCCCGTATATTGATATGCCCCTCCAGCACATCAGCGACCGGATGTTGCGGCGGATGAAGCGGGAGAAAAGCGGGGACGGCATTCGCCGCGTGTTGGACCGGATTCGGGACGCCATTCCCGGTGTGGTTGTCCGCTCGTCTTTTATTGTGGGCTTTCCCGGTGAGCGAGAGGATGATTTTCAACAACTGTGCGATTTCGTGACCGAGGCGAAACTCGATCACGTAGGGGTGTTTCGCTATTCCCAGGAGGAAGGGACGGCCGCGGGCACCATGGCCGACCAGGTCAGCGAAGAGATTAAGGAGGAACGCTGGTATAAATTGATGGCCTGCCAGGCCGCGGTCGTGCATAAAAAAAACAGGGCGCTGGTGGGTGAGGAACGAGCAGTACTCGTCTGTGGTCAGAACGATCACGGCCGCTGGTGGGGACGAACGCAGGGCCAGGCTCCGGATATCGATGGCATCGTCTTCCTGGAACAGTGTCTGGCTGACAGCGGCGACATGGTTCGCGCCCGGATTACCGGAGTGTCCGGCTATGACCTGCAAGCACGCTGTCTTTCCGAGCAGCCGCTGCAAACGCCCACAGCTCTTGACTTGGCAGCCGCTTCTCCCTAATGTGTCTCTCCTTTTTATCTCGACCTGGTGAAAAAGAGTCGACATGTCCTCCACTCATCCAAATAAAGCCGGGCACGTTTACCCTTTGGAGAAGGCGTCATGAGAAAAACGTTCCTCAAAAAAATGCGGACAACGCTCGCTGGCCAGAAACAGCAAATCCTGATGCAGCTTGACGAAGAGATCCGAGAGGGCAAAGAGAGTGAACTGGACGAAGGAATGGATACCTACGATCTCGCCAGCGAGGAGCGCGAACGGGAAATCCATCTGATCCTGAGTGACCGTGATCGAGATAAACTGCAAGCCATAGAAAACGCACTGGAGCGGATCGAAGAGGGCGAATACGGCATTTGCGAAGACTGCGAAGAAGAAATCGCCCAAGCCCGCCTCGAAGCCTTGCCGTTCACCAGGCTGTGTGTTGCCTGTCAAGAGGGACGCGAAAAGGAAGCGCGCTTTCAGCGCCGTATTGATGATGGGGGCGGATTCGGTCGGTCCAATTTGGTTGATCTGGACGACGGGTAAAATCAGCTCCGCCTTTTTCCTCGGTCTATTTTGGTTGCCTGCGCAAGGCACTCCTGCTGTCGGCCCGCGATGATGAGATGCGACCCGACGACCACCAAGACACTCTCCTTAGTGCGCTCTTTCGGACGGCCATTGAGGCGGTCCATCCGCACCATCTGATCCCACAGACTGTTACGATTGAAAAGGAAAGGCTGATCGTTCGGCCACGAGACGAGACTGTTGACGCGTTGACGCTCGCGTTGACGGGTCGCCTCTTCCTGATTGGGGCAGGTAAGGGGGCAGGTAGCATGGCCCAGGCGCTGATGCTCGCGCTGGGCCAGAGGAGAATAGGCGGCTGTATTATCATTCCGAGCGAGCAAGCGGTGTCCGACCTGTCTCTGCCCGGAGTGCGGGTTGTGCAAGGAGAGCATCCCTTGCCCGGACCGGGCAGTGCGCACGCGACCCAAGCGCTCATAGAGAGCCTTTCCCAGGTCCAACCCCACGACCTCGTCCTGGTGTGTCTGACCGGCGGAGCCTCCAGTCTGCTCGTGCGTCCCTCATTTGGGCTGACGCTTGCAGACAAGACCATCACCAATGCCGTCTTGTTGGAATGTGGGGCGGACATCCTGGCGCTGAACACTGTGCGCAAACACATATCCGGGGTCAAAGGCGGCTGGCTCGCGCACCACGCTCAGCCGGCAGCCGTGGTCAGTCTGATTCTGTCGGACGTGATTGGCGATGATATGAGTGTGATCGGCTCGGGCCCGACCGTCGCTGATCCAACAACGTTTCTGGACGCCTGGCGGGTTGTGGAGCAGTACGGTATCGCCTCGCGGCTCCCCCAGTCTGTGCGCGTGCATCTACAGCAAGGAGTCCGTGGGGCCCGACCCGAGACGCCAAAACCTGGAGACCCGCTATTTTCTCGCGTCCATAATATACTGATTGGGTCGAATCACTTGGCCTTGCAGGCGGTTCGCGAGGCTGCCACACGCCGCGGGCTGCGCTCGCACCTGATTGCCCAGCCTCTCGCTGGTGACACCCTCGTGGCCGGACGCGCCTTTGCTCAAGCGCTGAGAGCCGTTCGCCAACACTGCTCTGGCCCGACATGTGTTCTGGCTGGTGGCGAGACAACGGTACAGGTCAGAGGCTCTGGGAAGGGGGGGCGCAACCAGGAATTTGCGCTGGCGGTCGCCCAAGAGCTTGTCGGGGAAGCCGGGTGGAGCCTGCTGAGTGCCGGAACGGACGGTATAGATGGTCCGACCGAGGCCGCCGGAGCCTTTGTGAACGGCCAGACGCTGGACCGAGCGCGTCGAAAAAATCTCGATCCCACTCAATTCCTGCGCAATAATGATACCTATACCTTCTTCGCTGCCCTCGGCGACTTGTTTAGCCCAGGCTCAACGGGAACAAACGTGATGGATATTAAAATTGCGCTTGTGGATCCTTTCGGCGTTGAAGAACGCTCCGGCAAAAAAGAATAGGCCATGCCTCGTCGCCTGTTATTACGCGGAGTGACGGCTTTTAACGCGGGCCGTTTCTTTGAAGCGCATGAAATCTGGGAAGCGCTCTGGAATGAGACGGTTGGTGAAGAGAAACGTTTTGTCCAGGGGCTGGTGCAGCTGGCTGCCGGCTACCTCAAGCTCTCCAGCGCTCAATATCCGGGTGCTCTCAAACTGCTCACGCGCGCTTGCCAGACCCTGCGGACCTATCCACCAGTATATGCCGGACTCCAGATCAGCCTGCTGTCTGACGCTAGTCACACCGTTATCCGCCAACTGGAAACGGGGCGGACGGGCACTGACATTCAGCCTCCACACATCCAAACTGAGCCGTAAGAAATCCCCGCTTTTCCTATTCTGAATGGACATTCAGTCAGTTTTCCTTGACAAAACCCAAGCATCGATAATATGATTGCCCATCCGGACAGTACGGGGATGGAGTGGAAAAGATTGAGGTCTATGTCCGAAGAAGTCTGCATGGCTGTCTACACTGTCCTTGACCGCAAAGCCGTTAATCGTCTCGTCAAAGATTATGGATTAGGACGTTTGTCAACCGTCCAGGGTATTTCTGCCGGGTCGGTGAACACCCATTATGGCCTTGAGTCCACGAAGGGGAAATTCATTCTGCGGATCGATGAGGTCAAAGACACCAGCGACGCGCAGCGTGAAATCGACTTTCTGCTCTTCTTGCGTAAACACGGCTTTCCGTGCCCACGGCCGGTGGTTGATAAAAACGGTTCCTATCTCCAGGAATACGAGAAGAAAGCGGTCTCCATCTATCGTCACCGGGCCGGTAAAGACTTCTCGGCAGCAACGCTCACCACTGACCATATAGAAAAGATTGGACAGGCCCTGGCTCGGCTCCATCTCATTGGCCAGGAATATGATACCCCGATTAGAAACCGGTTTGCTTTTGATCGTGTACGCAGCATCTATCAAAACCTGCGTGGCCGGATCGCGGTCCATCTGAAGCATATTGGTCACGTTCTGGATGATGAAATCGCCCATCAGGAAGAATATCGGGAAGAAAAGCTGCCCAAAGGCATGATCCACGGCGACCTCTTTCCTGATAACGTCCTGTTTCGTGGTGGGAGAGTCGTTGGGGTGCTCGACTTTGAGGCGGCCTGTTTTGGAAAGTTGATTGCTGACCTGGCAACTGCCGTAAACGCCATGTGCTATTACGAGGAGCGTTACCATATTGGTCGGTTCAACGCCCTCCTTGACGGCTATCAGTCCGAACGCACGTTGTCGCTGGCCGAGTGGGACGCCTTTCCGAATGAACTCCGTTTTTCCGCCTTCCGTTTTACCCTGACTCGACTGCGTGATTTTTTCTTTCGTCACATGGATGAAAAGCGGCGGGTGAATAAGGATTATAGGGAATTCTTTCACCGTCTCAGAATCCTCCGCCGGGAGCGGAGCGGTGGGATGGACCAGATGCTCCTCACGATGGCAACGGGCTATGATTACCGCAAGTATCAAAAGATCCATGCCGAGGAAAAAGGCGTGAACGCCTGAGTCCGGTACAGGAAACCGCCCACCCCTGCGCCCCGGCAACCTTGCGAAGGCATCCAGACCACTGTGTTTTCAAAGATACTCATTGCAAACCGAGGTGAGATCGCCACTCGTATCGCCCGGACCTGTCGCGAAATGGGTATTGCGACAGTGGCCGTGTACTCAGAGGCTGACCGTTCTTCACCCCATCTGTATGCGGCGGACGAGGCCGTGTGCGTGGGACCGGCTCAGGCAAGCGAGAGCTATCTCAACATAGAGTCCATTCTGGCCGCGGCCCGTCAGACCGGGGTGGACGCGATCCATCCGGGATATGGATTTTTATCGGAGAATGCGACCTTTGCTCGGGCCGTGGCTGAGGCCGGCCTGACCTTTGTCGGTCCTGCCCCAGATGCCCTGTCTGCGGTTGGTAACAAGATTGTCGCCCGCCGGACAGTGGCTCAACTCGGCGTTCCGGT
Organism: Candidatus Binatia bacterium; assembly: GCA_022824615.1. Classification (GTDB taxonomy): domain Bacteria; phylum Desulfobacterota; class Binatia; order Bin18; family Bin18; genus Bin18. The sequence goes on from JAJDZM010000189.1 coordinate 15,113, forward strand.
GATTCCCGCGCTTGAAGACCCGGCGACCGACCCCGAGACCGTGCGCGAGCAAGTCGCAGCACTCGGTTACCCCCTCCTGATTAAAGCGGCTGCGGGTGGTGGTGGGAAAGGAATGCGCATTGTGCGCGAGGAAGCCGAGTTGGTCGAGGCCTTGTCCGCGGCGCAGCGCGAAGCCGAAGCGGCCTTTGCCGAAGGCACGGTCTATGTCGAGCGTTTTCTCGAACGTCCCCACCATGTGGAAGTCCAGATTCTTGGTGACGCTGCCGGGAATATCGTCCATCTTGGCGAGCGGGAATGCTCCATTCAGCGCCGCTATCAGAAAATAGTCGAAGAGACTCCCTCGCCGGCCGTGTCCGAATCCCTGCGGCAGGAGATGACGAGGGCGGCGCTGACCGTGGCCAGAGCCGCCGGCTATGACAATGCCGGAACCGTAGAGTTCATCCTCGACAACGACGGAAAATTCTATTTTCTGGAAGTCAACGCCCGCCTCCAGGTTGAGCATCCGATTACCGAGTGGGTGACCGGTCTGGATCTGGTACGAGAACAAATCCGGATTGCCGCCGGGGAAGCGCTGGGCTTCCGGCAAGACGACATCCGCCGGAACGGCCACGCCCTTGAGTGCCGTCTGTACGCGGAAGACGCCGCTCACGGATTCCTGCCGTCGCCCGGACATGTCCTGGCCTGGCATGCGCCCCAGGGGCCGGGGGTACGAGTTGATTCCGGAGTCGAGTCGCAGACCGAGGTCCCGATGTACTACGATCCCATGATTGCCAAAATTTCGACTTGGGGAGCGGACCGCGAACAAGCCCGCAAACGCATGGCCGGGGCTCTGCGTCAAGCGGCAATTCTGGGCCTCACGACCAACCTGCCTTTTTTAATTGAGCTCATGGACCATCCTGCCTTTGCCGCTGGCGATACCCACACCGGCTTTCTGTCCGAGCATTTTCCGAACTGGCAACCTGGCGAGCAGCCACATATGCTGGCGGCTGCTTTGGCCGCCAACCTGCACCGTGGTCCACAGCGCAATGGGAATGGGCAAGCCGCTTTGCCCTCGCAGGACCCCTCGACTCCATGGCGACAGCTTGGCGGCTGGCGCCTCGGCTCCTGATACCCGAATTCTTCTGAAACGACTTCTGAGATGAAGACCTTACTCTATGTCGCGGGTGAAGAACTGGCGCTGGAATATAACCAGCACGGCGAGAGCGACGATCTGTACGAGCTTGTCTGGAACGGCCAGCCTCAGCAACCGGCACAGGTGGTCGCTGTCCGGGATGGTACGATCACCTTCCTCGTTGATGGTCATCCTCTTCATGCCCATGTGGTCCAGGATGGTGACCGTAGCCTGATATCCATCGAGGGGCGGACCTACGAATTCAATCACACTCCTCCCAAGCACGACCGAGCCCGCCGGTGGGGGACGAGGGGGAGCTTTGAAGCTGAGATCCGCTCCCCCATGCCAGGGAAAATTCTCGCCGTCAAAGTTGTCGAAGACGAGGTTGTCGAAGACGGCCAAACCCTCGTGCTTCTCGAAGCGATGAAAATGGAGAATGCACTGACTGCCGAAGGGAATGCCCGTGTGGCTGCCATCCATGTGGCCGACGGAGACCTCGTCGAACTCGGTCAGGTTCTGGTCGAGCTTGAGCCCATCGAAGCAGAGTAAGCCCAGTGGATGTGCTCTCAGCCGAGCTGAGAACCTACCCGAAGCCCAATATGTCCGGCGAGCTCATCGGCGGCGATTTTGCCCGGCTCACCGCGGAGCTTTTTGGCGACGACCGTGCCACCGTTCAGGGCAATGCTGACCGTCCCACCCCCAAGAGCGACTACTTGTCCCGGCGTTGTCGATCCACCAGACGGCTCCAGACGACAGTCATACAAGCGAATTTTCTGTCCCTGCCAGAGTGTCGATGCGCCGGGCTGCGGGTCGCATCCGCGAATATGATCAAAGACGGCTTGGGCTGGCTGAGACCAGTCAATGCCCGAATGTTCATCTCGACATAATGGGTCGTAATTGGCCTGGGATTCGTCTTGGACAATACGTGGTGGATTGCCGGCTTGAATCAGATCGATCGCTTCGCCGACGGCCTCAATACCGAGCGGAAAGAGTTTGTTGAAGTACAGGGTGCCGGTTGTCTCTTCCGGGCCAATATCGACCTCTTTTTGAACCAGTATCGGACCGGTATCAATGCCCTCGTCTACCCAGAACCAGGAGATACCGGTCTTTTTCTCACCATTGATTAAGGTCCAGTTAATCGCACTCCCACCGCGATATTTGGGTAAGAGTGACGGGTGAAAACATATGCTGCCGAGTTTGGGCGCGTTGAACACTGGAGGCGGAACGATTTGGGTCACAAATGCCAAGACGGCAAGGTCAGCATCGAATTCTTGAAATTTTTCCAGGACCTCAGGGCTCTTCATGGAGCGGTGTTGATACACGGGAATATCGAGTTCCCCTGCCCGCTTTTTGACCGGATCAAACTTTCCTTCGACTCTGTCCGGG
>JAJDZM010000302.1 GCA_022824615.1 Candidatus Binatia bacterium
TGCAAGCGGGCGAATTGTGCATCGGTGAGCCACAGAGGAGGGCCTGACATGACAGAACTCCTGTTCCAATAGAGACTGGGTATCCAACACTCACCACACTACACTCCAGCAATCATCATTTATAGGTCCTGAGCCTAGGAAGACAAGGGAGATAATAATATCCATGTTATAATTCCCGTAAGCTTTCGATCAGCGTCTCAATTCTGCGATGAAACGCGAAAATAGTGACTGATAGCGCTGCCATAGCAGTGAGGCCCGTCGTCCGCATTAAGGTGGTAGCCTCCGTAAAATTGGATACCAACCAGCCCACCAGACTGATTTCAGTGACAACGAGGATGCCGAACAGCACTTTCAGGTAGGCGATTCTCATCCAGCTCCGACATGGTCCTCCCACCATAACAGGACCGACCAGAGCTGCAATGCAAAAAGCCTCTGTTTTGAGATCAAAGACGGCTGAGAGTTTTTCGTCGTTGCTGAACAGCTTGGCTTACAAGAAATCGTAGCTCACAGTCACGCCACCGTAGGCGTTGATGCCGGCTGAGGGCTCGAAAAAACGTCCACCCAGCGCGTTCAGCCGGGTGAGGCCGTTATAGCCGTCGTCGGCGACGTTTCGGATGCCGACAAAGGGTGCAATCCGGCTGTTCCCTACGGTCATTTCATATCCCATACGCAGATTCAGCACGGTGTAGGCATCGTTCTCTGCCGAGTTGGCGTTGTTCACATAGAAGTCATCCACGTGCTGAATGCTCAACGCGCCGTAGAAGCCCGAGGGATGAGCGTAGAAGAGTTCGGTGAAGAGCTGATGCGGAGGAATGCCGGGCTCGTCTTTATCATCAAAGCGCCCGCTCGGGGCGATAAAGCGGTCAAATTCAGCATCGAGGAAACTATAGGCCAGGGTCCAGCGCAGACCCTCCATCAGGGCGACATCAAACGCGAGTTCCAGACCCTTCCGCTCTGAACGGCCCGCGTTGCGAAAGAAATTCCGGCCCGATTCGCTTTCAAACGCCACCAGTTCGTCATCGATGACAATCCAGAACAGGGCAAAATTATAGGTGAGGCGCTCCCAGACATTGCCGCGCGCCCCGATTTCGTAATTCAGGGCCTGCTGCGGATTCAGGTCGTTATTGAAGCCGCCCCCTTCGTGGGGTCGGGCCAGCTCGGTCGTGGTCGGCACCTGAAAGGCGGTTGAGACATTGGCGTACACATGCAGATTCTCAAGCGGGCTATACAGAATGCCTCCCATGGGACTGATGTGGTCAAAGGTCCGCACGCCGGACTCATCGCCGTCTTCGAGAAACTGGTCATTCACCGAAAAACGGACATTGTCGTATCGCAGTCCAAAACTGAGTTGGAGATTGTCGCGCAGATAGAAGACGTCGTGCACAAACGGCCCCACGCTGCGCACGTCTTCGTCCTGGTGGAAGCGGCGCTGACCAACATCTCCCTCGTTATTATCGAACCGGCGTCGATTATCGGACTGCAACTCGACGTCAACGCCTAGCATGAAACGATTCCGAAAGCCGAAGAAGCGGCCGTCGTGCGCGTACTTGACGCTGCCGCCGACCCCAAAGCGGTCGAATTTGACCACCCCGGAACCGAAGCGGGGTATGATGGGCAATTTGGTCTCGAACTGGCGGAATACAGAATACTGCGTGACCGTGATCTCGTGTCCTGGGAGAAACTGGTTGCGATACACAAAGCCGAGCCGGCCGTGGGTCACCCGCTCGCCCGAATCGAGCAGGACATTGCGGTCTCGGGCCTGCTCGCGGTCCGCCTTGACCTGTTCCCGTGTGATGCCGCCCGGATCATCGGCAAAGGGCGCGTCCATAAAGCTCATCAGGGTGGTGAGGTGGGACGTGGGACTGAAGGTGTATTTCAGTTTGCCGGTCAATAAGACATTTTGGGCGCGGCTGTGATTGCGAAAACCGCCCAGAGACAAATACGAGGCATTCAACATATAATTCAGCTTGCCGGCCTGGCCTCCCGTTTTTGCCTGATATTTCTGAAGGCCAAACGATCCTCCCATCAGGCGCGTCTCAAGAAACGGCGTGGTCGGTCCGTCTTCAGTAATAATGTTAATGACGCCCCCGGACGCATTGCCGTACAGCGAAGAAGAAGGCCCGCGCAAAACCTCGATCCGCCGGGCCGCCCCAAGATCGATATTATCGAGTTGGGTTTGCCCGTCCGGGGAAGTTTCCGGGATGCCGTCAACCAGCACCTTGACCTCACGCACCCCAAAGGCGGTCCGGGTACCAAAGCCACGGATTGAGAGACGGAAATCTTGGGCAAAGTTCGCGCTGTTCTGAGTAAAAACACCAGGAACGCGGCTGAGCGGCTCCTCAAAACCGATAGTCGGCAGCCCCAGTTGGATATCTGAGCGGTCAATGACGCTCACCGCTGCCGGTACCTCGGCCAGGGAAGTATTGCTCCGGGTCGCGGTAACGACGATGGGCTCAAGCTCGGTGGGGCTCGATGACTGGGCCTGGGCACTGAGCGTGTCTGAAGACTCTGGCGAGTCCGTGCTCTGGGCGAGTGCCTGGTTGCAGAAGGCCAAAGACGCTCCCAGCAGGAATAGTACAAAGAAAAGAAGAGCTATGGTCTTATTGTACAAAATTCTCTCCGATTGGTAGGACAAGAAGGCGTACAGCCTATGGGTGATTTGAGGACTCTGTCAAGTAAGGAGAATGCCTGATCTGGCCTCTCCTGGCCGTTTGCATGGGAGAAGGAACTCTCGATGAATATTCAGATTTTTGGCCTGAAAAAATGTTCTGAGACCCGCAAGGCCCAGCGCTTTTTCAAGGAGCGCCGAATTCCTTTTCATTTTATTGACCTCAGCCAAAAGGAAATGTCAAAGGGCGAACTGCGCTCGGTGGCGGCGCGCGTCTCGTTGAAAGACTTGATCGACACCGCCGGTAAGCGGTTTGTTGAAAAAGGATTGACGTATGCGTCGCTGAACGCCGCCCGGATCGAAACCCTGCTCCTTGAAGACGCCCTTCTCATACGAACGCCCGTTGTCCGCAACGGCAAAGACGCAACCGTCGGGCATTGTCCCGAGGTCTGGAAAACGTGGTCCTGACCGGGACTCGGGTCCGAGCCCCGGCCCTCGATGGTTATGCCAGCGGCTCCGGGGCGTGTTTGATCTGCTCCCACTGGGCCGGGTCGTGACCGTAGAGAATCGTCGCGCCCTGTTTGTCTCTCAGGTCGCGCAGCGTGCCGAGCGAGCGATACATCTCATCCGTGTCATAGGCAATCGACGGCAGCATGTTCTCGTCCATATTGCGCTTGGTGTAACAGGCATCCGCGGTCACCACGATGTCCGTGCCTTTGGTGATGCGAATACGCATGGACTGATGGCCTGGGGTATGGCCATGGGTTGGAAAAAGCACCAGCGTACCGTCATCAAAGATGTCCAGTTCACCGTCTACGGGCTGATAGTTGAGCGGGTGGGCGTAGTCCTGGGGGTCAAAAAACGCTTTTTCTCGGAGGACCGGATCTTTTGACGCCTCCAGCTCGTTTTTCTGGACGAGAAATGTTGAGTGCGGAAAAAACTCGTTTCCGCCCGCATGATCGAAGTGGAAGTGTGAGTTGACCACATAGGTAATATCGTCTGGAGTAAGCTTGAATTTCGCCAACTGGCTGACAATTTCCTCGCCCGGCTTGGCGCGGGGGGCAAACGCATCAGCAATATCGCCAAGACGACCCTTGGCATCGTCTATACAGGAGCAGTGCACGCCGGTGTCAAAGACCACGTTTCCCTTGGGATGGGTAATTAAATAGCTCGGTACCGGGATGGTGATCTGCTCCCCCTGTTCGTCCTGCGGAAAGAAGAGCCGGCTGTCAAATTCGAGAAAGCCCACGGGCATAGAGAACACTTGAAGCATACGTCCCTCCTCTTACGCTTCGGTACGCGTCGATATGCGGACCACAATGTCAGGTATCGGATACGAGGTAAAGGGCGGACGTATCCTCCATTAGACATCAGATGCTGGACACGTTTACTCTTTCCAGCCGGGAAGTACGGGCAGACCCATCTTTGGGGTCGAGAGGTGCAGGGGGGAAGCGCAAAAACGGCGGGCTGTTGAGCCCGCCGTCACTTTGCAGCTGAGAAGACGAAATTTACAAACTGCGCTTTCCGCGACGAAGATTGCGACGACTGCCCTTTGGCTTTGCGCCGCCCCTCGGCCCTCCCCAGGGTCGTTCAAAAGAACGCTCGCCACCACCCGAAGGGTATGAGGGCCGGCGGGGGGGGCGGTCCTCCGCCTGGTTGACCCGGAGATTTCTGCCGTCGAGTTCGTACCCGTCGAAGCGTTCTACCGCGGCAGGAATGGAGGCGGGGTCGGTAAATTCGACAAAGGCGAATCCCCGCGGCCGGCCGGTCGCCCGGTCAGACGGGAGAAAAACTTCGACGAGTTCGCCCACTTCAGAAAAAAGCGTCTCCAGTTCACCCCGTGTGGTGTCAAAGTTCAGGTTTCCAACAAAAATTTTGTTTCCGATGATGACCTCCTCTCGGGTCAGTCCACACCAGCGTCAGACGGTGTGGAATCCCTGTGGCCGTAACGACCAAGTTGAAATGCTATGAATCCTTTATGACAAGCCGGTACAGGAAGATTGGCAGTATGACGCGAAATGCAAAAAGGTACAACCCTGTAGGAACATCCCGGTGGGCGAGGGCAGCGGTCATAATCATATCCCCATCTCGGGGGTGCTCTTTTCCTCAGTCGAACGGTTAGGCTGCGGGAAGCCGTATGGGAAATATCCTCATCCAAGCCCGAAAGGCCAGTGTGAACAGGGCGAAGAAACCCAGCAGCACCCCCAATTCCACCCAGCCCAGCGGGAGCCAGTCTTCCTGCCAGACGGAGGGGACAACCAGGACGTAGCGCTCAAGCCACATCCCGACCAGGATGAGAACACTGATACAAGCCAGGGCGGCAGGGGTACGCTTGACCCATTGCAGCAGCAGGATAGGGAAAGGCAGGAGAAAATTGAGAAACAGGACCACACAACTGACCGCTTTCCACGGCTCGTCAAACAAACGGACGGCCAGGAAACCCGTCTCCTCCGGCAGATTGCCATACCAGATCGGTAAATACTGACACCAGAACAGATAGGTCCATAAGACACAAAAGCCAAAGATGAGCTTGCCCAGGTCGTGGCTGTATTCGGTGGAAAAGGGAGTGGCTGCGCGCCTCGACACGGCGAGAAGGGCGAGGAGGCTGAGCCCCGCATACAGATTCCCAATACAAAAATAGGCGCCGAATAGGGTACTGATCCAGTGTGGTTCAAGTGCCATCACCAGATCAAAGGCAAACAGGCTGAAGACAAGCGCGTAGAGCACCAGGAAGACGGACGAGCGGGTCGTGAGCTGCCGTTGCCGCCTGGCTGTATTCGCGACGTTCTCGTGAGAAACAAACGGGACCAAGACACGAGGGAGCGTGCGACTTGCCCGGAGTGAAGCCCGCAGTAGGACGAACCCGCCGCCGTAGAGGAGAACGCAACCGAAGAGGGTGCGGAGTATCAGGAAGGGCTGGTTCAACCAGGCTTGTTTGGCCGGTATCGGGTCAGATATCCACGAGAAGAGGTGTTCACTGCCCAGAAAGAGAAAAAAAAGAAGCAGAAAAAAGGAGATTGGCAGAAAGGCGGCCAACGCCTCGGCAAGCTGTCGGAACGGTCCGGCCCATTCCGCTTTTGTGATCTGAAGAAGGGCTGAAAACGCCAGTCCGCTGAGCGCCAGCCCCGACCAGAAAAGCCAGTTGACCAGATAGGCCTGCCACACCCGTTGGGCATTCTCCCCGGTCACACCTATCAGAAAAGTGATCAGACCCAGTCCGGCCAGGGCCCACAGACCAAGGGTAAAAGAGCGAGAGGACGTATCTGGAGATACGCCCTGAGATACTCCTGTGAGGGACTCGGCACTCATTGTGACTGACCCCGCTGGGATTCCTGCTGTTGGAGGTGGCGAACGTAATTGACCAGGTCCCACCGCTCTGTGGTTGAAAGCGCGTGTTGATAGGCCGGCATTACCAGTCCACCGCTGCGGATGGTGGCGTATAAATATCCGTCTTTCTGGTTTTTGATTCTCTCCGTATGCAGGTCCGAGGAAGGAGCGACCTTGCCGACCATCTGGCCGTCGCCTCTGCCCTGCTCACCGTGGCACATCGCACAGTAAATCCGAAATAACCCTTCCCCGTTCTGGATGGACTGGGGGGTGGGCTCAACCGGATTCCGCACGCGCAGGCCGGCCTTTATGCGCTCGGTGATGCGCGACGACATAGGCGGTTCAATGCCCGTTGTTGGCACGCTACCCGTCACGGGCGACCGGGCGGCCGTTCCGGCCTCAAGTTCGGGCTGCCAATACATGTCGTCATTCCAGGGCAGGGCATGGGCAAAGGTCGCACAAAAGAGTCCCAGACCCAGACAGAGAATGACGCGCCTCCATACCCGGCCATGGATACCCGGGCCGGCGTGATGCCTAAACACCTTGACCATAGACCTCCTCTGCGTCCCCGGCCGTAATCAGCCGCCGGACGGTGCCGGCCTGCTCAGCGGTACACGGGACGAGCAGACCAAAGCGGTCCTCCGAAAAACGCGGGTCGTGCGTGATCGCAACCGTACGCGCCGGTAGCCGGGCGTTGACGAGCAGTCCGACCAGGGTGGCAATCGCCCCAAAGAGAATGGTCAGCTCAAAGGCGATAATGGCAAAGGCCGGTAAGGCCACAATGGGCTTGGCGCTCGTTTGGAGCGGCCAGTCCAGGGCCGTGTAGGTGGGTAGGGCGAAGCCGATGGCGCAGCCCAGCAGACCGCCGACCAACGTAAAATAGCGAACCGGACTTTTGCGCGGGCCGAGAGCTTCTTCCAGCGCAGGGCTCGGAAACGGGGAGACGACGCTGAGGTTCTTATAGCCGTCTCGCCGTAGAGAGCGGACCACGGCGACGAGCTTTTCCAGGTCCGTAAAGACGCCAACCAGACCGACTCCACGGCCGACACGAGTCGTTTCGTTGGATGGCGCAAGGGGACGCTCGGATTCGTCTGTCCCGACTGCCGACGGACCGCTATCCGCAGATGGCAGGTGTTCCTTGACTTCGGCCAAGGATACGAGTGGCAGGAATTTCACGAAGAGCAGGAAGAACAAAAAGAACCAGGCAAAACTGCCGACCGTCATACCCACTTCAACCCACGAGGGCTGATACAGACCCCAGGCCGAGGGATCGAACTCGTGCGATAAGGAACTCACGATAATGACAAAGCGTTCAAGCCACATCCCGACATTGACCAGCAGGGCAATGCCGAACAACCACAGCGTGCTGGTGCGGATCGACTTCCGCCACAGCAGCATGGGAACGACGCAGTTGCAGGTGACCATCAGCCAGAACAGCGGGGCATAGTCGCCAACCGCGCGATACCAGAAGATGCTGCGCTCGTATGGGTTGGCGCTATACCAGGCAATAAAGAATTCGCTGGCGTAGGAATAGCTCAGAATCAGCGAGGTGAGAATAATCATTTTGCCCAGATTGTCGAAGTGGTAGTCGGTGATATAGGCCTCAAGGCCGAAAATCCTGCGGAGCGGGATGAGCAGGGTCAGGACCATGGCCAGACCGGAGAAGATGGCGCCGGCGACAAAATAGGGGGCAAAGATCGTGCTGTGCCAGCCGGGCACGATGGACATGGCAAAATCCCAGGACACCACGCTATGCACGGATACCACGAGCGGAGTGGCCAGGGCGGCAAAAAACCCGTAGGCGCTCAGATAGTGATGCCACTGTCGGTTCGTGCCCTGCCAGCCCAGCGAGAAGAGGGTGTAGAGCTTGCGGCGCAGCCCTGCGGTACGGTCACGCGCCGCCCCCAGGTCGGGGATCAGACCGATATACCAGAACAGAAAACTCACGGTGAAATAGGTGGTGATCGCAAACGCATCCCAGACCAGGGGTGACTGAAAATTGACCCAGAGCTGACGCTGATTGGGATAGGGCAGCAGCCAATAGAAATTCCACGCCCGACCAAGATGGATAATGGGAAACAGGCCGGCGGTCATCACCGCAAAAATCGTCATGGCCTCAGCGCTACGGGCAATGGGCGTCCGCCAGCGGGCCCGAAACAAAAAGAGGACCGCGGAGATCAGCGTACCCGAGTGGGCAATACCGACCCAGAAGACGAAGTTGGTGATATACACGCCCCAGCTGACCGGATGAGCCAGACCGGTCACGCTCAGGCCCGCGTGAATCTGATAGATCCAGCAGTACAGGCCAAAAGCCAGCACCACCAGGTCACAGCCGAGCAGGGCGTACCAGATACGCGTTGGCGAGCTGAGCAGATTTTTGAGCAGGTCGCGGTTGACCTGAAGATAGCTGAGGCTGGGCTGCATGGAATCGTATTCAGTGTCGCTATGTCTTGCGGCGGACTTTTTTGAGATAGGTAATCGCGGGTTTGGTGTTTAATGACTCGAAGACTTTATACCCGCGGGGGTCGTGCGAGTGCCGGGACACGCGGCTGGCGGGGTCTTGCAGATTGCCAAACGTCAGGGCCTGGGTCGGGCAGGTCTGGGCACAGGCCGGTGTAACCTCGCCATCGCGCACCGGACGGTCTTCATCTTTTGCCCGGCCTTTGCCCTCCTGAATGCGCTGGACACAAAAGGTGCATTTCTCCATGACACCCGGTTCACGTATGGTGACATCCGGGTTGAGCTGAAGATTGAGCGGTGCCGGCCAGTCGGCCTCGCCCCAGTTAAAACGCCGCACCTTATAGGAACAGTTGTTGGCGCAGTAGCGCGTGCCGACACAACGGTTATAGATCTGGGCATTCAGGCCCTCCGGGTTGTGATAGGTGGCATACACCGGACAGACCGGCTCGCAGGGCGCATTGCCGCAGTGCTGACACAGCATAGGCGCAAAGCGGACTTCGGGAGTGTCCGTTCCTTCCTGCGGCTGCTCGAAATAGCGTTCAATCCGCAGCCAGGACATTTCCCGGCCCTGCGCCACCATGGCCTCGCCCACCACCGGGATATTATTTTCCGCATAGCAGGCCGTAACGCAGGCCCCGCAGCCGAGGCAGGCCGACAGGTCGATACTCATGCCCCAGCGGTACTCGGCGTACTCCACCTCAGGGTACATATCGCGGGCGGGGTGCTCGGTGTGGTGCGGTTCGTCGTGCTGTCCTGCCGTCACCGCCTGAGCAATGCCACGGCCGAGTTGCTGGCGGCTGCCGTCCGTTGTAACCAGCGGTGCCCGTTTGCCGGTTCGGGCGAGTCGGACCGTGGTCGAAAGCCAGGGGAAGCCGCCCGCGGCCGTTTCGGGTTGGGTCGAAAGTAAATGGACCGGGTTGGAGCCGCGTCCCTGGGCGTAGCGACCATAACTGCTATGGCCCAGGCCGATTGGCATGGCCACCGCATCACGTCGCAGCCCAGCGTAGAAATAGGCACTCGCCTCGATAGTCCCATGCGGGGAGGTAATCGTCAGCAGGTCGCCCTCCGCGACCCCCAGGCGTTCGGCGGTCTCAGGATGAATCTCAAGCCAGGAATCCCAGACCGCCTGCGTGATGGGGTCGGGCAGCTCTTGCAGCCAGGGCCTGTTGGCACCACGGCCATCATAATAGCGCGACGAGGGGCAGGCAATGAACGTCAGCGCGCCTTCGCCCGCGCGGTCAAAGGTCGGCTCGGAAAAGCTTGTCTCAAATACGGCCGGGGAGAGCTGAACCGGGAGCGGCTCTTTGGCCTGCCAGACCCCGCCCTGTTGCAGGGCGTGACGCCAGAAGGTGTCAAAGTCGTCCGGCTCACCACTCTCGCCGTGCCGTTCTTTCCAGGACGCCTGTAAATACTCGAAGAAGCTCTTCCATGGCATCGATTCCGAGAATGCCTCATCAACCTGCGTGGCGACCGACAACAAGGTATCGCCCAACGCTCGGGTCTCAAACACGGGTGACATGACAGGCTGCATCAAACCATACACGCCAGCCTCGGGATGGGAGTCTCCCCAGCTCTCCAGGGGCGTATGATCGGGTAAAACCAGGTCTGCCTGTTCGGTTGTTTCATCTGGAAAAGACGAAAAGCTGACCACAAACGGCACGTGAGTAAGCGCCTCGGTAAAACCCGAAGACGGCGGCAGGCTAAAGGTCGGATTGGTGTTGGCCAGCAGGAGAAGTGGTATTTCTTCGCGCTGCAACTCGTCAACCAGAGATAGCAGGGCCGCATACGAGCTGACTTGCGGCCGCTCTTGGGCCTCGTAAAAGTGGACGGTCTTGCCGATATTGCCGGCGATATAATTCAGCAGATTGACCGCAATCAGGCAGGCCGTCTCCTGCCGGGAACTCGCGGCTATGCCACCCCCAAGGGCCAGGCTCGGCCCGTGGCCGACGAATTCCTGAGCCAGTCGTTTGAGCGTCTCGACCGACACCTCCGTCACTGAAGCAACCTGTTCCGGCGAATAGGGCTGAAGCAGTTGGCTGAGCCGCGTCTTTTCTTCAGCGGGAACTGTACTGTTCGGGAGCATCAGATGGGCCAGACCCAGAGCAAAAAAAGCTTCCCGCCCCGGCTTGATTGCAATCCATTCGTCCGCATTCGCTCCGGTGAGCGACATACGGGATTCGACCTGGACGAATTTCCCCGACGCCGTTGCATTCCGCATCTGGCTGAACGCCTTGGCATAGCGCGTCGGGGAATGCCACGTCTCCAGAAAATCGGTCCCCAGACCGAGAAGAAAGCGGGCCTTGGTCAGATCGTAGGTTGGAATCGAAGCCTGCTGAAAGCAGACCTGATTCGCCTGTCTCAACGCCTCGAAACCAAACGGTTCATAGGTCACCAGGCGATTTGAACCGAGGGTCTCAAGCCACTGCGTGGCCAACCGATATACGCTGTCCGGGAGCTGTCCGGCGAGAAATGTGATCTTGTCCGCTTGGCCCTCCGCCCGGATTTTTTGCAGGCGTTCGGCCAGCAGGGCCTCCGCCTCCGGCCACGACAGCGGGGTCAGTTCTCCGGCCTCATTACGATACAGCGGTTGGCGGATACGGTCCGGATTATACAGTCCCTGCAAGGACGCCTGGCCGCGTGCGCACAATGTTCCCTGATTAATCGGGTGGGATGGATTGCCTTCGACTTTGACGGCTCGTCCTTCTCTGGTCCGCACGACTAGGCCACAGCCGGCCGGGCACTCCTGACAGACGGTAGCGTAGTAGGTGGCCACCCCCGGCGTGATCTCCTCGGGCTGCACCACATAGGGAATAATGGTTTCCACCGGCTTTGAGGCGCAACTGACAACTGGCGCGGCTGCACTCGCTCCAAGCAGTTTCAGAAAATTTCTTCTGTCGAGTCCGTTTGTCATGTTCGGTTCTTTCGCCTCAATAGTGACACACCAGGCAGTCCTTGCTCGCTTGATGGGCATCATGACAGGTCACGCACCAGCCCATCTTGAGCGAAGACACCTGTTCCACGCGTTGCATGCGTTGGACCTCGCCGTGACAGGACTGGCAGGCGACTCCGGCCCGGACGTGGCGCTTATGGTTAAAGCGGGTGAAAGCGGGCAGGGCGTGCACGCGAATCCACGGAATCGGCTCTCGGTTTTTCCAGTAGGTCTGGATTTTTTTGATTTCCGGGTTCGGCGTTGGCCTGGCGTGACAGCCCATACACGTCTGGACCGGCGGAACGTGAGCCACCGGCGAGACACGCGCCGCACTGTGGCAGTACAGGCAGTCCAGACCATACTCACCGGCGTGGAGCGCATGGCTGAAGGTAATCGGCTGTTTGGGGGCCTGACCCCAGCCCGTCAGCCCCAGGTCGAGCAGTTTGTAATCCCACCACGCGGCTTTGCCGGCCTGCCACACCCGACCGCTCACATCGGGGCGGTACTGCACTGCCGACAGCCCGGCGAGGAATACTACAACAAGCAGGGCGATCCGAAAAACCGACAGTGAACCTAGAGAAAACCGCATAGAACCCTATCTCGCGGTGCGCCCTCCCTGCGCGGCACGAGGGTATTCTCCATATCTTATCTGTCTCTGTTCAGCCAGCATGGGCGAGCGTGATTTCCACAGAGGACTCCTGATCCACCGTGACTGACACCGAACGAGAGTCCTCTCCGAGGGTAGGAGGAGAAGGACTCTCGTTCGGTCGATGTATGGAAAGTGCTTCATGATGGTCCTCTATTACTCTTTACTTTTCAGCCCTATTGGGGGTGTATAGCAGAGCTTTGGGACAGACAAGACAGCGCCCCTGACGTTCGTATCAGAGAAGTAGAGCGGCCTGCACCATCGTCACCCTGGTCAAAACAGGGCCGTCCCTCCTGTTGCTGCCTTCCTTGACCGGATACTGAAAAGCAAGTACTTTTCGACCGCGCTATACCGAGGATTTACGTGGAATTTTACACGTAAAGGAGGGAAGCATATGCACACATATTGGTTGCAGGGAATTCTTATAGGGGCGTGTTGTCTGACGTTGCTTGGCGCTCCCTACCACGCTCAGGCAGTCGGTGGGCGTGCGGATACGCAGCCCGAATCTGCCAAAACTCAGCCGCCAGCCGCCGCAGCCAGCCCGGCCACGAACGGTGGCCTTGCCGGATATGCTTTTCAATCCATCACCCAGGACCACCTGCTCAAGGGGACGGACGACCCGAACTATTGGCTGATGTACGGTGGCAATTACGCCGGTTGGCGGTTCAGCCCACTCAAGGACATCAACCGGGATAATGTCAAAAATATGAAGGCGGCCTGGATGTTCCAGACCGGTATCCCGGCCCAAATGCAGGCCTCGCCCATTGTTACCGACGGGATCATCTATCTGACTGCTGCATACAACCACCTCTTTGCTCTGGACGCGGTCACGGGTGAGTTGCTGTGGCGCTATGAGCACGAGCTGCCGGACGATATGCGCGTGTGCTGCGGGCCGTCGAATAAAGGGGCGGCCGTTGCCGGAGATTTGGTCTTTATGGCAACGCTCGACGCCCATGTGGTTGCTCTGAACCGCAAAACCGGGGCCGTTGTCTGGAACATCGAGATGGACCGCCATAGCGACGGATTCAGTGCGACCGTTGCCCCCCTGGTCGTCCGAGATAATCTGATTGTCGGTATTGCCGGGGGCGAATACGGAATCCGCGGCTATATCGATTCCTATGACATCAACACGGGCGAACGGAAGTGGCGTCGCTACACCATCCCGGAAGCCGGTGAGCCGGGCTCCGAGACCTGGGCCGGCGACTCCTGGAAACATGGGGGGGCCCCAACCTGGGTAACGGGTTCATACGACCCGGATGAGGATTTGCTGTATTGGGCAACCGGCAATACCGCCCCGGACTGGAACGGCGATGTCCGCAAAGGCGACAACCTCTACGCGGATTCCGTGCTGGCCCTGGACCCGGATACGGGGGAGATCAAATGGTACTTCCAGTTCACGCCTCACGATATCTGGGACTATGACGGCAACACCGACCTGTTTCTGGTCAATGTCGAACGCAGCGGCGAGACGGTCAAAGCCCTGGCTCAGCCCAACCGAAACGGCTACGTCTATGTCCTGGACCGCACTTCGGGCAAATACCTGCACGGCACCCAATATGTCGATAAGCTGAACTGGTCAAAAGGCCTGGATGAGGCTGGCCGGCCGATTGTCGATCCGCAGTTCGTTCCCACCGCCGAAGGCAAGGAATTTATCTGTCCCGGTTCCGTTGGTGGCAAAAACGGCTCGTACACCGCGGCCTATAGCCCGCTGACCAAGCTGATGTATGTCCCTGTGGTGGAGAGTTGCTGGCAGATGAAGAAGTCCACCTCCATCTTTATCAAGGGCATTCCATTCTGGGGTGGCGGACCGGGAAAAACCCAGGGCGATGACGGCTCATCCTACGGTCATTTGTCCGCCATAGACCCATCCACCGGCGAGATCAAATGGCGCTATCAAGACGAATATCCCATGATGGGGGGTGCCCTGGCGACCGCCGGTGGTCTGGTGTTTTCCGGGAATCTTGAGGGCCTGGCCCTGGCCTTTGACGCCGCGACCGGCGAGCTGTTATGGCAATTTCAGACCGGCTCGTCCATGCGCGCCCAGCCCATCACCTATAAGGCCGGCGGGCGGCAATACGTGGCCATCCCCAGCGGCGGCGGTGGTTTGGCCGTCACCCTGGCGGGTGAGCCACCGCTGACGAGTAAGGGTAGTGCGTTGCTCGTGTTTGCCTTACCAGAATAAACCGGCGGAGCAGGCATGCGTGAGATTACGGTTTTGTGTGCCACCCGGCTCCTGGCTCCTCACTGGAGCGACTGCCTGGAGAAGACGGAGGAGAAACGCTGCTGTTCTCGTGCTCAGTTGGTTCTTCTGCCTGGTCTTGTCCGGGCCGCTCTCCGCGCAGGAAGGGGGGCCGCTTCGGGTCTGCTTTCTGGGGAATAATCTCCCCTTTTCCTCTCAGTCCGGCGAGCGCGGATTCGACGTTGATGTGGCGTGGGCTATTGCCAAGAGCATGGGGCGGACGCTGGTGCCTGTCTGGGTCAGCAACGACGAGCGGATCACCGAGGTTGATGAGAGTGATTTTCCGCTGCGTCGGCTCTCCCGAAACGAATGCGATGCCATCTTGAGCGTGCCCGGTCGAGATGCTGTGCGTGAGGCCAGTAACGTAACGGTTGGCAACGCCTACTACGGAGCGGCTTTCGAGCTCCTGGGGCGCGAGGGGCAGACGCCGGCCTCCTTGCTCGATATTGAGCATCAGGTCGTCGCGGTCCAGGCCCAAACGATTGCCAGCTTTATTCTGGAGTCTCTCAACATTTCGATGCAGACGTTTTTCTCAACCGAGGAATCGCTGGCTGCCGTGGCAACGGGAGACGCAGAGTTAGCCTTTGTCTGGGGGCCGACCGCGGGCTGGTATGCAAAACAGGAGCCTGGGACGAAGCTGACGTTTGCCACGGCTGAGCCGCTCTCGGTGGCGCGCTGGAACGAGCATGTGGCGACCCGCACAACAGATCAAGCGCTCCGTACGGCCATAGATGCGGCCCTGACCGCGCTGAGAAATAGCGGAGAACTCAAGACCAGCGCGCAGCGGTATGGCGTGCCATGGTATCCCCCCTTTAAGAAAACCTATGATGTTATGGAGATATTTCGACTCTCCCGAGAAAAAGAGTAAACGCGCCCAGCCTTGTTTTGGATATGTGAAGGGCACATTTACTCTTTGCCGCACAGAAATGAGGAGGTCCATGAGACGAGTGTATGGTGTGCTGTTGGCCGGCCTGTTGATGTTTGTCCCGATGAGTGTATTGGCTGATGAGGAGATGAAGAATCCTTTTGCCGGGGATGAAGCGGCGGTTGCCGAAGGCGACCTCCTCTTCCAGGCCGTGTGTGCGGGCTATTGCCATGTGAAAGCGGAGGCCGACCGGGACGGCAAATGCCCGAATCTGTTCGACTGTGAGTGGGTAAACGGTTCGGGGACGGACGCGGAAATGTTCAAGGTCGTCAGCGACGGTGTCCCCAAGACGGAAATGGTCGGTTTTGCCGGACAACTGCCTGACGATATGATCTGGCAGATTCTGGCCTATGTCCGGGCCGCCTCAAAATGTGAACCCGGCGCAGACGCAGCGGCCGCTGGCGCCCCGCCGGACGTAGCGCCGTCCGAAACCGCAGCGATGCCTGCCCATCAATAAGGAGAGTCGTTATGCAATCTCGTCACTGTTTTGTTGTTGCCTGTGCGTATCTGGTCGTTTGCCTTGTGGCCTTTTCCGTGCCGGTCTTCGCCCAGCCGTTCGCCTATGTCACGCACGAGGAATCGAACGATGTGTGGGTGATTGACACCCAAACGGACGAGGTCGTCGCCAAAATCCCGGTCGGCGACCGCCCGCGTGGAGTGCTGGTCTCGGCTGACGGCTCGCGGGTGTATGCCGCCAACGGCAACTCTAATGACATTTCGGTCATTGATGCGGCAACCAATACGGTCGTAGAGACCTTTCCGGTCGGTATTGACCCAGAGGGAATCGACCTCAGCAACGACGAAAAACTGCTGTTTGTCGTGAATGAGAACGAAGGCGTGATGCGGGTCGTCGAGCTGGCAAGCAAGGAGATTGTTGCCACGACTCAGGCCGGTATCGAGCCGGAGACCGTAGTGATCTCGCCCGATGGCACGCTGGCCTTCGTGCCGAATGAGACTTCGCACGACGTGACAGTCGTTGACACCCAGACCTATAAAGTCCTCAGTTCGATCAAGGTGGGCGAGAATCCGCGCGGCGTGGCCTTTATGCCGGACGGGAAAACCGCCTATGTGAGTAATGAGCGAACGCATACCGTTTCGGTGATCGATGTCGAAAAATTGACCGTGACCGAGACAATCAGCATGGGCGAACGCCCGGTCGGTATCTCGGTGCTGCCCGATGGCTCAAAGGTCTATGTCGTCCACGGTCGGGCCAACGATGTGCGCGTGATTGACCCAGCTACCAACACCGTGACCAAGACTATCGCCCTGGGCGGCAAACGCTGCTGGTGGTCGGCCCTGACCCCGGACGGTAAAAAACTCTACGCCACCATGGGCCGGTCCGACGGCGTGGCGGTGATCGACACTACTACCGATACGCTGCTCAAGACGATTGCGGTCGGGAAGATCCCCTGGGGCGTAGCGGTGACGCCGTAAGGCGTCCGCGGACATTACCAGTTCGCAATCCGAATATGGTTAAAATTAATCACGTCAACGCCGGCGCTTTGCAAGTATTGCGACAGTCGGAAATCGTCTGTGAGGATGAGATACTTTCCTCTGGTCAAATATATCACGCCAGCATCGGTGAGACCGAATCGTACGAACTCCTGCATGTGGCCGACATCCTGACTCGCCACGTACTCCTCTTCAAGTAGAGTGATATCGGAAGAGAGTTTCTTGAAATACTCACTTCTAACAGGTTCGCCAAGCTGGCCTGAAAGATTACTGACTTCCGTAAGAATATTCGGAGTTGTCACGACTTTATCGAAAAAGGACAGAATGCGGATCAGTATCGTGTGATCCTCGACGATGAATTGTCGAGTCCGTTTGAATTTTGGGATTAAATTTTGATCGAATGCGCCAATGAAGTAGAGGAGTAGAATGTTTGTATCGACGAATATTCCCGTTTGTTTGTAACGCTGGGCAAGTTGGTCTATTTCGCTCATACGTCTCTAATTTTCATTGACCGGACTTCGCCGGTGTCAGCGTGAATCTTCATGGTTTTATATGCTCTCTCTCGTTTTGCCAGCACCTCCGAGAATGCTCCCATGGGGCTAGTAGTGGAGGGCAACACTGCGCGATAGAATCCTAGCGTTATAAGCCAATACTGATCATCGTTCGTAAGTTCCACTTCTTCCAGGGTGAACGGATCCTCCAACCCAACATTGGGCAGGTTATGAACAAAATCATAGGCAGCTTTCACTGCCTCTTTTACATCGACCATTCATTACCTCCTGCTTGTCGGTAGTTTGGTCAACGGGAGCCGCCTTTGCCATTCCCTGCTTGCATTTCTACCATGCCTAAAACTGCCAGACCAGCAGAAACTGTGGTACGCTCTCGTCGTTCTTGGTGCCCAGCTTATGGTGCCAGAACTGGTACTCCATGCCGATAAAAAGCCGGTTGGCCTCTTCCATGAGTAGCTTGCCCAGGTCCAGCCGGAACTGCGGCTGGGCATAAAACCAGCTTCTGACCTGCCCGCCGAACTCGTTGGTCCGGCAATGAATATATTCGGCATGGCCTTCGATGGAGAAGGACAGCTTGCCGATAGTGAAGGGATAGGCCCAGTTGATGTCGAGCATAAAGCTGTCCGACTCTTTGGGAGCGCCTCCGTTCGAGACGCCTCGGCTGGCATCGATATAGGCGGTCAGGTCAGTATTCAGAAAGGCGAAGCCGGGCAGGTCCCAGGACGCGCGCAGGCCGGGCAGGAACTTGATGACCTTGGCGTCTACGCTCCCGTTGACGCCACCGATCAGCGAAAAATCCTTGATCGGTCCGATCTTCAAATCCTTCTTCAGAATCCTGCCCAGGCTCAGGGACAGATACCATTCACCGTAGATTTCAGTGTGGTTGAAGCCGTCGTGTTCTACGTCTTCGATGAAGTCGGCAAAGAAGAAGTTCTCGCCGTATTTCCAGCCCAGGGCGTTCTGCACAGTCAGGATGAAGGCGTCCTGGTTGGCGTCCGAAAAGGGATTTTCGAGATGTCCGTACTGAAAATGCACTTCGGTCGTGCTCCACTCGACAAGGGCCGCGGCAGGTGAGGCTGTCAGTAAAAGCACGAAGATGGAAGCGTGCAGTAAGAGTCGGAAGAGCTTGTACATGTCCGCTTATCGCTCTCGGGATCAGGAGGATGCCTCTCTCAGTAGACTCCGAAAGCCCTCTTGTTCGAAATGACGATCCGTCGTTAGAGCCTCAGTGATGTTGCGCTGACGCATCAGCAGGAAGCTGACCGCATCACACAGCGAATACGTTTTGTCTGGTCGTACCAATAAGAGTGCCACCGCCCTACGGTGCAGGGACTCATCAACCCAGACTGCCCCGATATCAGGATTCTCCAGTAGATCACCCACATAGGTCAGTGCTGGCACGCGCGGGAAACGTCGAGCGGTCACCAGCGCTACAAATTCTGCAAGTACGTAGCTATGGGTCAGCCGTATGTGGGCTTGCTTATAGAGTATGCGAGCGCGGGCGTGAAATAGTTCCGACTTGTGATGGAGGCACAGAATCCCTGAGGTGTCGAGGAGCATCAATTGTCCTCATGCGTAGCGGCATACTCTTTAGCTAAGTCTGCATCAATCTGCTCATTATCGACTCCCGTCGGATATCCGAGGTCAACGGCTCCGAAGTGACGCTCGAAACGTTCCCGTGCCGCCTGCTGATCTGCGTCGGTTTGCCGCGCACGAGAGCCATGCTCCTCGTGCTCCTCCCTATACTGCTGCTCAAGAGTGGTAACGATCAAGCGTGCTGGCGACGTGCCGGCGGTCTCTGCTTGGTGGCAAATCACACTGTAGACTTCATCGCTCAGTTTAAGGATCAGAGTTTGGCTCATTTTTTACCCCTTTATTCAGCTTGCCGTGCTGCATATGTCAGCGTTTTACAGATGTCGTCTTCCTCCAAATATGGGGTAGTAGCTAATATCCACAGGAACCCTTCCTTCTTCTCACGGTCATCCTTCAATTTGCAAGAAGGACAGAGTTCTTCTCCCAACTCCAGAGGACGACTGCATTTCGGACAAAAGTTCATCGTTCCCTTCCTTCCGGCAACTCAACGGGTTTGACCTCTATCTCGATGCGCTCGAGTTCATTGGTTGTCAAAAAATCACATCTTTCTATTTTATCATGAAGTAATCGTTCGCTATCCAGGAAGGCTCGCAAAGGCTGTTCAGGAAAATGTCCTCCCTGGAAGGGGACCAATCGAGCTTTTCAATCTGTCGATTTTGGAGGGGATTCTTCGTGATACGAATTTGATAAGAAGACTTGCTGTCGACTCCCAGTGCATGGGCAAGAGGGTTGCGGAATAAGTTATACAAGGCTTTGGCTCAGTCCGTTGGGTTATCTCCCGACTCCCAGGGGTAGCAATTTTCAAGTAATTTTTTGAAAGCCTCTCCTGAGTCGATCCACTTTTTCTTCCCTTTGTCTATCCGAGTAAACTTCGAGGGTTTGAATATTGTCACCGAAATTCCACTTGCGAGGTTGCACAAGGTAGCTGTCACAGCGAAATTGCAGCCGTACTCTATACCGGACTTTGGGAGCGGAAGTCGCAGCATAGCTCGAACGTCTCCAAACTGCATGGAGAGATGGTCTCTAACAAAGGTAAAAACATGAGGATAGTTTTGGAGTTCTGGGATGTCAGACAGCAGCATACTGCGCTCTCCTCTATTTTCGGATCGGCAGTTTTTGGGCACGCCTTACAATAATCTTCGGAACTCTTCAACGGTGAATCCCGCGTCCCGTACGATACCGCCCATGGTAATGGCATGGACAGGGTTATGTCGTGGGATGGTGAGAATGCGGACGCCGTCTGACATCACGACGTGCTTCCCTTGGCGAATGATACGAAAACCAGACTTCTTCAGCGCCCGGATGGCCTGCTGATGGTTGACCCCAGACAGCTTTGGCATCGTTACACGGCAATATCTACTTCTCGTACTTCGGTGTTGGGCGTGTCCTGAAGTAAGTCTTCAACAGCGGTGAGATATTCGCGAATAGCAGTCTGGATGTTCTCCAGAGCCTCTGCTTCGGTTGCGCCTTGTGACCAGCAACCCGGCAGACCAGGGCAGGAAACGCTATAGCCTTCCTCGGACTGGTGCAGAACAATCTTGTAGCGCATTGCATCCCCCTCTCCTGGCGGCAGAGGTCGCCAGGAGAGGTTTTTGGCTTAGCTTTCGAGGGCGGCCCGCACGATGGGCTCAAGCTCGCCGCGGCTGTGCATTTCCTGGATAATGTCGCAGCCGCCGATGAATTCGCCGTTCACATACACCTGCGGAATGGTCGGCCAGTTGGAGTAGCGCTTGATACCATCCCGAATGGCCGGGTTCTGCAACACGTCGACGGTCTCGTAGGGTACGCCCAAGGAGTCGAAAATCTGAATCGTTGCGGCTGAGAACCCGCACATCGGAAAGGTGGGGTTACCCTTCATATAGATGAGGACTTTGTTGTTCTTCACGGTCTCGTCAATATACGCCTGTACGCTGTCTGCCATGTTTTCCTCCTCGTGTGTTCGTGGCTTATGATTTGTTCGTTTCGATATTCACCAAGCCGGATTGCCGGGCATCGGCTTCAAACTCCTGTGGGGTCATGGTTTTGAGAGCTAAGGCATGAATGCGTTCAACCATAGCCTCCTGGAGGGCGCCATACACCAAGCGGTGCCGGGCGACGGCGTTCTTGCCGTCGAACGCCGCAGACACGACAACGGCTTCGTAGTGATCTCCGCCGCCGGTGTAATCGCGAATATGCACCTGCGCGTCGGGCAGGGCCGCTGTAATGCGGGACTGTATTTCATCGGCGGAAATAGGGGCCGGCATGGCTGTCAACCTCCACGCTTCACTCGGGATTCATGCGAGCAGTTATTTGTTGTGACTCTGAGCAGTGCGGGCCATGCTATCTGAGTGCCTAGCGGTCTTGCAAGGTCGCTTGTGGGCGTCGTGATAAAAAAAGGGCACCCTGCAAGCGGTGCCCTGTATCGATACCCCTATCTGTTGCTCTTTCTGAGAGCTGCGCAGGAGAGGCTATTTTTTCTGCATTTCGGCACCGCAGCACTTGATCGAGCCCTCGCCACCTTTGGTCACGATGACCTGCGCACCGCAGCTCCCACACAGATACATTTTCCCGAGTTGATTTGCCATACTGCTTCCTCCTGTTTTCTCTTAGCGTCCGGTAAATCGGGGTTTCCGCCTGGCTAGGAAAGATTCCACGCCCTCGGCCCGATCCTGGGTTGTCTGGAGAAGGGCATACAGGTCTTCTTCCAACCGCACTCCCTGATCGAGCGTCAGGTCCATTGCTTTATGTACCGCCTCTTTACCCAGTCGCAAAGCGATAGGGCCTTTGCCTAACAGACCGGACAGGACCTCGTCAACACGGGTCAGAAAGTCGTCCGCGGCAATCACTTCGCTGACCAGTCCGATGCGATATGCTTCAGCGGCGTCAAGCTGTTTGCCGGTGAGGATGATCTCCAATGCCTTTGCCTGCCCGACCACCCGCGGCAGGCGTTGGGTCCCCCCACCAAAAGGAATCATCTGCGCGCTAATCTGGGGGAGGCTGAAGCGGGCAGTCGCAACAGCCAGACGGAGGTCGCAGGCCAAGGCCAACTCCAGCCCGAGTCCGAACGCGTTACCATTGAGGACCGCCAGCGTCGGTTTTGTGATGGCCGCGAGCGCTTCGACGCACTGGAGGGAGCCGAACTGCTCGCGAATTTTCTGCGCGGTATTAGCCGCTTTTGTCAGACCCTCACAAAAGCTGTGGGCCGAGCCGGTCAGGACACCGATTTCGACCGCCTCGTCCTCCTCGATGGCCTGGCAGGCGGCTGCTATTTCCTGGTCCATCCGGGGCGTGAGCCGGTTGCCCTGACCCGGACACGACAGGCGCAGCCAAGCCACTTTTCCTTGAATCTCGTACACCAGATCGGACACGCCGCCACCTTACCAAAAAGGGCGTCCGAAAGGACGCTCCTGTTCACTATTCGTACTGCGCTTTGAGCTCTTTCTTGAGAACCTTGCCTAAGGGGTTCTTGGGCAGCTCGGCCAGGAAATTGATCTCCTCGGGCTTCTTAAAGCTGGCCAGCCGTTCCTTGCAAAAATCGCCCACTTCGTCCGCAGTGGCCGTCTGATCTGGCTTGAGGGCGACAAAGGCAACAATCTTTTGGCCCCAATCGACGTCTGGAACGCCGATAATGGCCGCTTCATCGACTGCCGGGTGGGCGTGCAGGACCGCTTCGATTTCAGCCGGGGCGATATTCTCACCGCCACGAATGATGATGTCATCCTTGCGGCCAACCAGGTAGACATAGCCGTCTTCGTCGATATAGCCCATGTCGCGGGTATGCAGCCAGCCGTTTTCGTCCAACAGGGCGGCGGTCGCGCTTTCCTGATTGGCGTAGCCCTTCATCACGCGTGGAGTGCGAATGACCACCTCACCGATCTCGTTGGCCGGCATCTCTTTATTGTCGTCATCAAGGACCTGGACTTCTACGTCCGGCAGCGGTTTGCCGACCGAGGTCAAGCGCTTCAGGTTACGCTCGACTTCTTCCGGCGTGCCATTCAGCTTATGATCGTCCGGTCCAAGGACGGTCAGGGTCGAGTTGGTTTCGGTCTGGCCAAAGGCATTCACAAAACCGGTCGAGTCCGGGAACATATCAATTGCCTTGCGAATGACGGGGAAGGCCATGGGTGCGCCGCCATAGGAGACGTTCTGTAAACTCGACAGATCATAGTTCGAGAACTCGGGATGATCGATGAGTTGTTTCAGCATCGTGGGCACGACAAAGGCGTGCGTCACTTGCTCGGTCTGCACGGCATCCAACCATTCCTTGGTATCGAACTGACGCAGGATGGCGATCTTCCGGCCGTTCCACAGCGCGGTCAGGATATTCATCGTGCCGGCAATATGGTAGAGCGGCGCGCACAGCAGTGAGGTGCCGCGCGGGGTCCCGTCCGCCATCTCGACGGTACCGATGACATAGTTGGTGAACCCGCCGTAGGTCAGCATCACGCCCTTGGGCAAAGACGTCGTGCCGCTGGTATACATCAGGATGGACAGGTCGCCCTCATCCACCTCGGCCTCTTCGATATCCGGCGAACCCTGCTCAATAAAGTCCTCGTAGTGCAGCATATCGTCATGCCGCGTTTCTATCGTGACATATTTCTCCACAC
>JAJDZM010000136.1 GCA_022824615.1 Candidatus Binatia bacterium
ATCGCCGAGACGGCTTTGTGGATGATGGACCACATCATGAACAACCGGCTCAGCCTGGAGTTCGGGCAGACTTTCGTGCGTATCCCACTGACACAATCGCCCCACATTCTGCACGCCGATGCCCTGGAAACCGAATGGGCCACCCTGCTGCCACCGGAGGAATGTTCGTATGTGTTCGGTAATCCGCCGTTTGTCGGCGCGAAATTTCAGACCGCGCAACAGCGCGCCCAGGTACGCGGCATTGCCGGTCTGGGCGGCAGCGGCGGCACCCTGGATTACGTCACGGCCTGGCTCCTCAAGGCCGGCGCGTATGTCACCGGGCAGACCCGTATCGGCTTTGTGGCGACCAATTCAACCACCCCGGGTGAACAGGTCGGCCAGTTGTGGCCGTTGTTGCTCGACCGCTACCGGCTGGAGATTGCCTTCGCCCACCGCACCTTCGCCTGGGGTTCGGACGCACGCGGCAAGGCCCATGTGCATGTCGTCATTCTCGGCTTGGACCGGCGGAACAACACGCGGACGGAGAAACGCCTGTTTTCCTATTCCGACCTTAACGGTGACCCGGAGGAAACCCGCCACCCGATACTGTCACCCTATCTGTTCGACGCCGGCAGCCTGACCGACTCACATCTCACAGTTCGTGAGGAGAGCCAGCCGATTAACGGGCTGGGAAAGTTGATTATCGGGTCCAAGCCTATTGACGGCGGCCATTATATTTTCGACTCCGAGGAACGCGCGGCTTTCTTGCAGACCGAGCCGGAGGCTGCGGCCTTCCTGCGCCCCTTTGTCGGCGCGCGCGAATATCCGCAAGGCGGCAAGCGCTGGATTCTTGCTCTGCACGACGCGCCGCCGGCCACCCTGGCACGGCTACCGCACGTCAAAGAGCGTATCGCAACGGTCCGCGCCTACCGTCAGGCCAGCAAGAGCAAACCTACGCAGAAGTTGGCCGAAACACCAACGCTCTATCATGTGAATGTTCTTCCCACCGCGCCGTTTCTGGTTATTCCCGAGGTGAGTTCCGAGCGGCGGGAATATGCGCCCATCGGCTGGCTGGAACCGCCCATTATCCCAAGCAACAAACTCCGCCTGCTTCTGAATGCCACTCTTCAGGATTTTGCCCTGCTCACCTCCGCCATGCACATGGCGTGGACACGCACAGTGACCGGACGCATGAAGAGCGATTACATGTATTCCATTGGCGTCGTCTACAACACCTTCCCCACCCCACCTAAAGGCGCGAACCTGACAAAGCTGGAACCGCTGGCCCAAGCTGTGCTCGACGCCCGCGCTACCCATCCGGGCGCAACCCTGGCCGACCTGTACGACCCCGACCTGATGCCGCCCAATCTGCGTAAGGCCCACACTACTCTTGACCGCGCCGTAGACCGGCTGTACCGCCCCGGCGGCTTTGCTTCGGAGCGCGAGAGGGTGGAGCATCTGTGTGGGTTGTATGAGAAGATTACCGCACCGTTGGCGGTGAAGCCGAAGGGGAAACGGAAACGACACCGCAAATCAGTCTAACTGCTGAGCAAAGTATTGGGCATTATATAGGCCACTACCCAACGGGCGAATCCACGAGGAACGGAGGCAAGCATGAGCAGGCGGAAGAGGGACAGGATGAACCGGAGAGAGCCCTTTCCCAGAATTGAGCCACCTAGGGGCGGGGGGCTTACTCCATCAGGATGCGCGTTATTTATGAAGGGGCGCTTGGGCGGCAGGTCCGTAGAATGCACGATAACCGGGCACTGTCGGACATTCGTGTTCAAATTTCCTGGTTCCTATCTGGCTACGGCAGAACCCGTAGATCATCAGGTCGTCTACTCGGGCGATGGCTTCAAGGTGTCCATCGCGTCAGACCTCCCGGCGTACTTTGAGCAGGAACCAGCCGAGGCACTGCATTACTCCATTGACGTGTCTCTACGTTCTGGCGTCCGTAGCACATACGGGAAAGCCGTCGAACAAGCCAACCAACAGTCCCCTGCAGAAGCCCTCCTCTTTGTCGTAATAGAAGAATATGCAGAAGTCCCTCCAACGGTATTGAAGTGCTACGAGATCGACGAATACCGCGACGGCAAGGCTATAATAGAGGGAGGCAGGAAAGGCGAGAGGGCTCTGCTCGCCTTTCAGACGAGTGACGGCTCGTGGCCCGATTTCCGCACCGACATGCACAGCGTAAACGCTGTGCTAGCTGCCTTCAAGGTAGAGCAAAATGTCACCGGCCATATAGAGGCGCTTTGCAGCTATTCCTGTTTCGTCAGCAGTGAAAGACAAGCGGTCTATATTATGGGAAACTCGGGGGGACTAAGTGCAAGCGCAAGGCTGGGCCCCTTCCCTGAATGGCCAGACCTCCGCAAGAAGGCGGACAGGATAGGGACTCTGCTTCAGAGGATGATCTCGGACTCGGAGCCGGTGTCGGCGGAGCTGTTCGACTCGATCTTGTTGGACAAGACCAAGGACGATAGCTACTTACGGCTCTGGTATCTGCGGCTCTGGCAGGCGCTTGAGGATGCAGAAGGATACCTCTGGCATCCTCAACGAGACAACATCAATACAGTGATCGCAGGTGAGAAGACACCGAAAGAACTCAAGGAGTATCGGAAC
>JAJDZM010000167.1 GCA_022824615.1 Candidatus Binatia bacterium
AGTGGACGGAAATCCGCCTGAATCAAGGGCAAATAGCCATCTAGCGCCGGGAAAGTGGCACAGTATACAGAATTGGTCTGCGTCCAAGTCCAGCTATATCAATAGTTTTCGTGTCTCTAACGGAATTCTGACGCGGTAGCATATGAGCGCCTAGACCGTGGAGCAAGAGATCAATAGTAGAAAGGCTCGGCGGTCACCGCTCGACGAAAAACACGTCGTTTTGGATCAGTTCGCCGGGTTTGCGGTAGCGGGAGAGGCCTTCGAAGTAGAGCAGGGGCGGCGGTTTGCCTGCGGGAGGAGAGTGAAAGCCGGTCAGGCGTTCCATCGTGGGGAGGAGCGTTCCGCGGTCCGGCCGGTGAGGGATGACGCCGCTCGAAGAAAACGTCCGGCCGCCGTCGCGCGATTCGAGCCAGACGAGCCGTTGGATGTTCGGCTCATCCCTTAGCCAGAATTCCGGACGGCCGTGGACGCCGGGACTCCAATTGGCCCTCGGGTGCTCCAACGGCGCGAGCGTCAACACGAGGCTGATGACGTCGTTGCGCGTGATCGAGACGTTGCAGTTCACGGCAACCAAGCCCGGCCAGCGTTCGGCAATCTCCTCGCGCAGGGGACGTTTCGCCCATCCACCCTTTCCGTCGGGCGTGACCATGTTGATCCCGCCAGGCTGCGGCGTGTGGCGAATGTACACGACATAGGGGCGGTTTTGTTGATCGACGGTGAGACCGCAATGCTGAATGCCGGGTTTGGGCTTGTCGGTAGCGTCGCGGGATCGCTCGCCGTAGTCGATCAAGTCCAAGGTGTCCGTGGTGGCGGGGGTCTCAATTGGCGTTCCATCCGCCTTGGTCCAGCTCTGGCCAGAGTCGTCGCTGCGCATGTAGCCGACAGCCTGGACGAGACCCTGGGGATCGCGGTTGTGCTCGCCCTCGCGCTTGGCGTCTCCAAGAAAGAACGCGACCGACATGTGCAGTGTTTTCTTCTTCGGCCCCCAGGCCATTGCGTTGTGATAAGCGGCGTAGTATTTGAAGCGCTCCTGTTTCGTCACCAGCAGGCCGCGATACTCCCAATCCCCGCCCGGAGGCTTTGCATAGAAATCCATGCCCGCCCAGCCCTGGTCATGACGGCCAGTGATGTAGAGCGTGTCGTCTGGGCCGGAGAGGAGTATGGGGTAGGTCGTCTTCGCGAAAGTCTGGATGGGCGTCCATTCGGAAGAGTCGTTGGGGCGAATGCTTCGCCGGTATTGCAGACTGTCATGGTGCCCGCCGATGATGACGTGCAGGAAGCCTTTGCTGTCGGCCGTGATCGTGGGTCGTGCGTGGTTGTCACGGCCTTTTCCCAAGGTCTGGACCGCTGACCACTCGCCCGAGTTGCGGTCCAGACTGCGCGCGCGGGCAAAGTAGCCTTCCTCGATCGAGTCTTGCCAGACGACATGGGTTTTGTCGCCGACTGTGACGATCTTGTTGCCGTTGCCCTGCGTGGCCCGCTCACTGCCGATGTTGGAAATCAGCGTGCGTCCAGTTTTGGTGACGTACGCTGACTCGGCAAGTTGATCTCGGATTGCCGCCGCGACAGCGTTGGCGAGAACACGGCTCCCTTCCGCGTTCGGATGCACGCCGTCTGAGAGGAGTGCGTCCGCCTGGGGTTTGGCGACCTCGTAGAGATCGTTCACCGCGACGCCACGCGAAATGACCGCCTCCAACGCGGCGGCATTATAGGCGACCACATCGCGATCGCGGCGAATACCGGTCTCTTCCGTCCCAGAGCCAATGGGCGTCGTCGCGGCCCAGATCAACTTTGCGCCCGTCGCCTTTAGGCGCGCGATCAGTTTCCCCAGGTTGGCGCGGTAGTCTTTCAGCGGAATCTGATGCCGGCCCTCGGGCGGCGGCGCGGTCTTGCCACTGGCGTCAAGATGAGTAAGGTCGTGGATCCCTGCGTTGAAGTGGATCACGTCCCACTTCACCTCGCCGAGATAGACTTCAAGCTCGGCGAGCGTCTGGCGGGTCGAACGGCAGTTGTCCGGCGCGCGATACAAGTTGGCTGCGCCCATCAACTGCTTCCGCACCCCGGTCGTGTAGCGCATCGAAATCGAATCGCCGATGAGCAGTACGTTTGGCAGCTCCGGATCAGCCTCGACGAAGCTGTATTCCGGGCGCTCCTGGTATTTCTTCGGAACGACTTTGAACCAGGCATCATTACTGCCGTAGGGATTCGCGCCGTCGGCTCCGAATGGGACCAGACAAGTCACCGCAGCCACGGTCAGGGCAATAAGGCTCACTCGTGACCGGGATCGAGCGCCCATGGCTTTCTCAGCGTACTTCAACGGGCTGGAGGGACCCCTCTCCGGCAATTACAACAGAGCCCATTACCCTGCATTGAACGCCGGGGTCGATTTTGGCGCCTGGAGAGGCTTGATGCCTGTTAGCTGCTGGGAACAAGCGAAGCCACAAACTCCTAACCGAAAGGCGCGGAAAGGCCCTTCTAGCGGGCTCCCGGGCCCTGTTTAAGGGCATCCGGGTCATTTGAGTCGCAATCAATGAGCGCGAAATTCTTTCACAACATTTCCACCGGGTCGCCGCTCGAGCAGTGGCGCAGGAGTGTTTTGCCGGGGCTATTCCGGGTAGAGAATCATCTCTCCGGAAGACGCCACTCGTTCCCAGGCGCCCTTGAACTCGGCGACCAGCTCAGGCTGTTCGGCGCTTACGTCTGTGGTCTCGCCTGGATCATCGATCATGTTGTACAGCTGCCATCCCGGCGCTGCTCCTCTGGGACCATGTGGCGACTTCAACCGCGAGTACTTCCAGTTGTCCTTGACCAAAGCCACTTGCCCGTCGTGTTCCCACAGGAAAACGGTGTCGGGCCGGTTCAGGTCTGCGCCCTCTTCGGTCAGCAGCGGGGCGAACGAGGCGCCTTCAAGCTCGTGCACCGGCCGGCCTTGGTAGGTTGTCCCAGGGTGCTCCACGCCCGCGAGGTCGAGAAGAGTCGCTGACAGGTCGCGGACAGTGAGGAAGGCGCTCTCTGTCCAGCCTTTGCGGATGACGCTGGAGTGGTTGACGAAGGCAGCCGCGCGAATGCCGCCGGATGCGACTGTTCCCTTGTGCAAGTGGTATGGCCCCATCCCAGCTTGCGCCCAGCCAGGACCGTACGTCACGAACGAGTCGGGCCGGCCGAAGTTTTCTAGGTCGTTGTTGATTCTCTCCGGTCTGCGAGGCGCTCTGCGCGCAAAGTCCAGATCGCTGGAAGCGGCGCCGTTGTCGGACATGAAGACGATGACCGTGTTATCCAACTCGCCGGTTTCATCAAGACGCTCAACAATGCGTCCGACGTAACTACTCACGCCTCGGTTGGTGTCGAGGCGTGAGTTGGTGTCGGGCCATAGTGTTGTTCGAGCATGGCGACAGCGTTGCCGGCGAGCGCGATTTGAATGGCGACCAGAGGATTGTAGCCGAGCGCTTCCATGGACTGC
>JAJDZM010000140.1 GCA_022824615.1 Candidatus Binatia bacterium
CAGAATGGCCGCTGATGTCACTCCCTGTGCCAACAGACTCAAGAGGAGTTCCACCGAAATACGCATATCCCGAACAAGAGGTTTGCCGCCAAAGACATCCGGGCGCACGGTGATGCGGGCCGACAAATAAAACCTCATTCAGTCACTCATGTGTTTCTCTAACCAACCAAAAGATTTCTTCGGAGCCACGCAGGCCCAATCCCGGACCCTTTCGAGTTGGAGTGAAATGATAGTGGCGTCCGGCATGAATTCCTGTGCCTTCTCACGCCAACTCGTCGCGTCCATTTCTCCTTTTGAATCAGTGACGATCCACAGGGTCGTGATGTAGTGCCAGAATCCATACGGACTCTCTTTCAGCCACGAGGTGAACGCATCCCTTTGGGTCTTCGTGACATCCTCAACGATAATGACGAATCTGTTCATCCGTGCGTCTCCTCATTACGCTTCGTTGCGGGAAGCACCTCAGCGTCTTGAGCGACATCCATTACACCAGCCATATCGTCTCCGAGCAGGCCTTTCTCAATGACCATCTTCTGCAATCCATACCGCTCAGACCTGAGAGCGTCCCGGTCTCTGAAGAGCAAGAAAAGGTAAACGCCTATGAACAACGTGACACTGATCCCAGAAAGGATGAAGAGAGAAATAACAAGCCAGCTTGGACTCCCGAACGATGCGGCTGAGACCGTCGCCGTGAGGGTCAGTCCCAATAGCCATTGTATGGGGTGTAGAGCTGTCGAACGGCTTCCTGTTGCACGAGCCTGCTCATACAGCAATCGTATTACTCCAAGGTCCATCGCTTCATGCAACCTGCCGCAATAATATGCTGTTTTCTCTTACAACCGCGTTGACAAGGTTTCAAGTCGAAATCTCATCTATCGTTCTCGTGTCCGGGCGGCTGGCCGGCGGGTTGGCGGGCGCTTTCGATCATGGTGCGCAGGCGGTGGATGCGGTCGGTGAATTCCTTGGTCACAGTTTGTGCTTCGTTGCGGTTGCGTATGACGTGGGGCGTAATCAGGATGATCAGCTCGGTCCGCTCGCGCTTGTCCTGTTCCATCCGAAAGAGACGGCCCAGCACGGGCACGTCCATCAGAAAGGGCACGCCGTTGCGGATGCGCTCGACCCGTTCGTCAATAATGCCGCCGAGCAGCACGGACTCGCGGTTGCGCACGACCACCGTGGTTTCGGTTTCGCGCGAGGTAAAGCTGGGCGAATTGGTGTCGCCGAACGAGGTCGCGCCGACATCGCTGACCTCCTGGCGAATTTCCATATTGACCAGACCGGCCGAGTTGACCTGGGGCAGGATGGTCAGGATCGTGCCGGTATCCCGGTACTGGATGCTGGACACGATATTCGAGACCGCCAGGGTGCTCTGCTGGGTGGAGGTCAGAATCGGCACCTCTTCGCCGATCAGGATATGCGCCTCGCGGTTATCCGCGGCAATCACATGCGGGGTGGCCAGGATGTTCACCTTGGAGCGCGAGTTGACGGCGTTGATGAACGAGAGAAAACGGTCCTGGTCGGTAATGAAAGAAAAAATGCCGTTCTGGCTGATATTCACCGCCTTTTTGGCCCCGGTCTGGAGCAGCGAACTGTTGGATCTCCCGGTCCCGGCCGCAGCGCCCTCCCCGCCTGTGCCGAGGATATTCTCGATGCCGCCGGTGGCAAAGGCGTACTCGATGCCGAATTGCAAATCGCCGGTCAGCTTGATCTCCGCAATAATGGCTTCAATCAACACCTGCCGGGGCACCACGTCGATGCGGACCAGCACCTCCCGGATTTTGTCGTAGTCGCGCGGGGTGGCCAGAATAATCAGGGAGTTCGAGATCTCGTCGGCCACAATGCGGACGACTTCCCTGAAGAGCGGTGTCTCGCCCTCCGCCGGCTCGATCACAACGCTGCTGCTCCCGCCTCCGCGTGAGCCGCGCCCGCCGAGTCCCCCGCCGCGTCCGGTCTCCGAGTCGCGGTTGTTCTGGTTCGTGTCGCGGTTCTCACCCCCGCGCCGGCTCCGGCCGCCCCCGCCCCCGCCGTATAAATCGCCCAGCACGCTGGCGAGGTCGGCGGCCTTGGCATTCTCGACCGCGTACACATAGACGGTGCGTCTGCCGCCCTTTTCGGGCGGCACGTCCAGGACCCTGATCCATTTTTCGACCTGGTTGAACACCTCTTCGCTGAAGCTGAAGACGACAATCGCGTTGAGCCGGGTGAGCGGAATGATATACAGCCCACGTTCTTCCATGTTTTCCGCGGCCACGCCGTAGGGCTGGAGGATGCTCACCAGTTCTTCGCCCAGGTCCTCCACGTTGGCGTGTTCGATGCGGTAAATCTGGGTGTGGAGGGCGCGGAACGTGTCCGTATCAAACGCGACGATCAGATCGCGGAGACGGGCGACGTTCGAGGCCAGATCGACCAGGATGACCAGATTGCCGCGTGGGTAGGCCACCACATCACCGCCGGCCGAGACAAAGGGCTGGACGATTGTCGTCATCTCGGTGGCGGCGATATGTTCGAGCTTGATCAGCTCGATGACGAACTCGTCCTGCGTGGAGGCGGTGCGGCGCTGGCCGCTGCTTTCGCTCAGCAGGGGCACCTTGGTCTTGGCCTCGCCCACCGGGGCAATATGGTAGATGTCGCCGACCTTGACCGCGGCGATGCCGTGGATGCGCAGGATCTGATGGAATAGCGGAAAGAGATCCTGGCCCTGAATTTTGCTGGCCGTTCGCAGAGTGACTGCGCCCTGCACCCTGGGGTCGATCGAGTAGTGAATGCACAGCCCCGCGGCCAGCCCCTGGATGACCTCGCGGATGTCGGCGCCCTCGAAATTCAGTTCAATGAGTTCGGCCTCGCCGACCGGGACGCATTCCTCGGCCATCTCGGCCAGCGCCGGGTCGTCCTCGTCGGACAGCCCGTCTTCGGCAAACGGCGCGTCTTCGTCGGACAGCGCGTCCTCGGCCTCCTGCGCTCGACCCGGAGCCGGATGACTCAGCATGAAAAAAAACAAGAGAAAGCATGCCCATTCCCTGGCCCGTCCCATTCCCGCCGCACCTGTTCGCATAGATTCCTGCATTCCTCTCAACTCTGGCCTCTCACTCTGGCTCTTCCGCCTGCGCCTCTTCGGCCTCTTCGGCCTCTGCCGGCTCTGCGGCTTCTCTCTCTCGTTCTCTTTCGGCCCGACGCTCACGTGCGGCCTGCCGTCGGATCGTACGCAGGCGGCGCTGCAACTGACGGATATTCTCCCGAATCTGGGCCGGGTCATCGCCACCAGCCTCAGCGGCCGGACTCTCGGCCTCTCCCGCCTGTTTTGTTTGTTTTCTGACAGGTGTTTTCTTCGGGATCAACTGGGGCAGGCTCTTGGCCTTTTTACTGCTCAGCAGGGCCAGTGGCAAGGCGACCTCCTCACCGCTGTCCCCCAGAGAGAGGGTAGCCTCAGAGGCGGTCAGCCGGGTGAGGCGATAGAAGTCGCCTATCTGTTCTCCCGTCTGCACCCGCGTCACGCGATTGCCCTGTGAGGAGTCGGCCAGAAATGCTTCTTCCCGGCCCGGCGTCAGCAGGACGCCCACCAGTGAGAGATGCGAGGGCAGCGGGGGCGGCTCGGTGGAGACGGTTTGCTGGACCACGACCGGCCGCTTCCGGTCCGGCGAAAAGAGGTCTTTGTCGGTGATCTGCCGGGCCAGACGCTGGCCGGTCTGGATGGAACGCGCCGGCAGGGCCGTAGCGGGGCGGTCCTTTTTCTGGGCGCGCGCCGATTCGGATTGGACACCGGGCATGGCCCGGCTCCAGGTACTGACCATCTGCCAGACGATGCCGAGGGCGATGATCGCCAGGATGATATGAAAAAATCGCCGAATACGCATACCCTGGGTTACTCTCCCTTGGCTACTTGTGCCTTCTTGGCGACCTGAAGGGCCGTTCCCCCCTGCGCGCTCTCCCGCATGACGCCTTCCACCTCAAGCGTAATCGTCAGCGGCGGGCGGGCGACCTGATGGCGACGACGGCGCCGGCGGCGCTTGGAGGTCCCGATATCCAAGCGGGAGACCGACAGCAGCCAGTCTTCATATTCCACCTGAGCCAGAAAATCCGCGACCGCCGGCGTGTCGCCCCGAAACGTCATTTGCATCCTCGTCTTGCGCAAGGATCCGAGCGATTTTTCTCTCATGACCTGGGTGGTGACCAGGGTCAGCCCGCTCCGGTCGGCAAAGGTCTGGACCCGTTCCTGCAACTGGGCCGCAGCCAGGGTCGGAGTTTCACCGGGGACGAGTGTGTCATAGGCCGCGGTAAACTGTTTCTCCAGGACGCGCATCCGTTGCTGGACTTCAGCGGCGCGGTCTCGTTGGCGCTGCATTTTTGCCAGGCGCTGCACGGCGCGCTCGGTCCGTTCTCCGAGTTGGGTGGTATAGACCAGATACGGGGCAATCACCCCATAGCGGAGGACCACCAGCAGCAGGGCGCCGCACGCCAAGCCGGCGAGCACCCGCTCTCGGGTAGAGAGCCGCTGCCACGCCTCCCAGAGTCCGTCTAGCCGCATGGGTTCACCTGTGCCCCCAGGGTAAAGGTTTCGCCCTGACTCGAAGTCTTAAAGGGCGCTTTTGGCGCCACGTCCTGCAGACAGGGCGAGGCTTCCAGGGCCCCGACCAGGTCGGCGGCCGACCCGGTTCTGGCCACGCCTGTGAGTTCGACCTGGCCATTCCTGAACTGGAAGGAGGTCAGGTAGAAGTCTTCGGGAATGCGCTCGGACATGTCCTTGAGGAGTGGGGTCAGGCGGAGGCGGGTCTCGGACCGCAGGGTCTGGAGTTGGGCCTGGAGGCGCTGCACGACCGCTTCATCGTCCTGGACCTGACGCACCGCTGGGGCCAGAGCCTGAATCTGGTCCTGGACATGGCTGAGGGCACGGCGGTCCTGGATTACGACGGACGCGGCCCAGACCAGGCTCAGCATCAGAATACCGCCTACAAACACCAGGGTGAGCGGGGAGAGCAGTTTTTCCCGGTGCGCCCGGCTTTCCGCCGGCAGGACATTGACCTCTTCCCCCTCGCCGACGGCCTGGAGGGACGCGCCAATGGCGGAGCAGGTCTCCACGGACAGGGGCCCGTCCGCGGCGACGGCCGCAAACCGCGCTTGGGCGGCGTGCGCCAGGTCTCGTTCCGGCTCTACGCGGACGGGCAGGGTGCCGTGCCCGTCCCAGGTAAAGACCGGAATCGTGTCCGGCGCACTGCCGGGGAAATTGCGGGCAATGCTATGGGCGAGCGTATCGGTCCAGGTGTCGGCCTCGGCAACGCGCGTGAGCGGTACGGTGTGACTGGCCACGAGTCGGCGTTCATGCAGAAAGTTCAGCTCCAGGGTGCCGTTTTCCTGGGCGGCCAGGACCCGCTGGCCGTGCGTGGCCGGGCAGCAGGCCAGCAGGGTGGTGGCGTGCGCGGCACTGCTCAGGGTGACGCTCTGCGGACGCAGGTTGTGCTCGACCAGGAGGTTGACCAGAGGATCGACGGTCTGGCGGGGAAAACAGAAAATGACGATGCCGAGCCGCCGCTCTTCGCCGCCCTCTTCGGTCGTCACGTAGTCGTAATAGATTTCTTCCTCACGGAAG
This sequence comes from Candidatus Binatia bacterium, assembly GCA_022824615.1. Lineage (GTDB taxonomy): Bacteria > Desulfobacterota > Binatia > Bin18 > Bin18 > Bin18. The sequence continues at coordinate 5,582 of JAJDZM010000140.1, forward strand.
GGCAGCAGGCGTTCGACTTCATAGCGGACGACCTGTTCCAGCGAGCCGCGCGCGGCTTCCGGCACGACCAGCCGGCTGACGCTCGCCTCGGTGCGGGGCAGACACAGGACGGTCTGGTCGGGCAGGGTTTCGATATCGGCCAGAAAGTCGGTGAGGGCGCGCCGGATGGCGGGCAGATGGTCGGCGGCGGTTTCCGGCAGGAGAACGGTCCGCGTCGTTTTCAGCCCGACCTGAAAAAGGCGCTTGGTACTGTGCACAAAGCTGACCGTGTGCGGCCCGACGGCGATGCCGAGGCCGTCACAATAGTCAACTGTGGCGAGGCGCTGTACGCTCGGCGGGAGCTTCACCCAAGCCTCCTGTTACACGTGTGATACCCATTCCCAGGAACCAGCGCTCGCCGGACGTGGGAGGCCGTGGGGGCCTCCCGTCCCCCGCATTCCTCAAGGAGGAGAGAGACGCGCTACACAACATCGTGATTTGCTCTATTCGGAACTGAGAATATCGGCGTCCACATCGGCACCACCGGTCGCGCCGTCGGCGCCGTAGGAGAGCACCTCAAATTCCTTTCCGGCAAGGCGATAGACATAGTCACGGTCCCACGGGTCCTTGGGCACCTGCTTTCTGAGATAGGGACCGTCCCAGCGGTCCACCCCGGACGGCGCCTGGCGCAACACGGACAGGCCCTCTTCTTCGGTCGGATAGCGGCCCACATCCAGTTTGAACATCTCCAGCGCGCTGGCGAAATTCTCGATCTGCACCCGGGCGGCCTGGGGCTTGGCTTTCTCGGCCCGGCCCATGACGTTCGGCCCGACCAGGGCTACCAGCAAACCGATGATGACCATCACGACCAGAAGCTCAATGAGCGTAAAACCGGCCTGTCGGGTCGGTTGGGTCGGTTGAGTCGGTTGGGTCGGTTGGGTCTGAGTGAGGACGCACCTCCCCCTTTTTAAGGGGGATTGAGGGGGATTATGTCGCATACGCCACTTCCTTTCTGCCCGTTTCGTCTACCCGTTACAGGGGCATGTCGTTAATACTGAAGATCCCAACCAGCATGGCAATCACCACAAAGCCGATGATCAGTCCCATGGTCAGCAACAGGATGGGTTCGACCAGCGAGGTCATCCGCTTGATCTGCCGCTGGGTCTCGCGCTCAAAATAATCGGCCACCTGCTTCAGCATATCGTCCAGCCGGCCGGTTTCCTCGCCGACCCCGATCATTTGCAGGGCCAGCGACGGAAAGGCGCCGGTGCGGCCGAGCGGGGCGGCCAGCCCCTGCCCTTCCCGGACACCGGTGCGGACTTCCTTGACGGCCTGACGGATGACGCTGTTCTCGACAACGGCCTCCACCACCTCCAGCCCCTGGAGCAGCGGCACCCCGCTGCTGAGCAGGGTGCTGAGGGTGCGGGAAAACCGGCCCACCTCGCGCTTTTGGAGCAAGGCGCCGAGCAGGGGAAGACGGAGGCAGAGGCCGTCCCAGGCCAGACGGCCCTGGGGGGTGGCCACATAGCGCTGCCAGCCAAACCCACCGCCGGCCCCGGCCAGGAGGAAGGCCCACCAGTAGGAACGCAACACCTCGCTGGTTGTCAGCATGAACCGGGTGGCCGCCGGGAGGGCCTGGCCGCTGTCGGCAAACAAGCCGGCAAAGCGCGGCAGGATAAAGATGAACATGAAGACAATTGCCCCGGCGCCGAACAGGACGAGCAGGACCGGATAGGTCAGCGCCGACTTCACTTCCTCCTGGACCTCCTGGGCACGCTCCAGATATTCCGTCAGGCGTTGCAGCGCCGTCTCCAGAAAACCGCCAACTTCTCCGGCCCGAACCATATTCAGATATAGGGGAGGGAAGATGGTGGGGTACTGGGCCAAGGCATCGGCCAGCGATTGACCCTGCTGGACGTTCTTCAGCACGTCGTCCGCCACACGGCTCAGGGCCGGTTTTGAGGCCAGCCCGACCAGAGCGGACAGCGCCCGGTCCAGGGGCAACCCGGCCGCCAGCATGGTTGCCAGCTCCCGGGTCAGGAGCAGCACATCGCGCTGCGTGACGCGGCCCCGCCAGGGCATCTCCGGCAGGGAGAGCTGCCAGTTGCGTACTGGTTTTGCGTCCCGGCCGTGCGGGAGTGCAATGTTGAGGGGAATATAGCCCTGGGTGTGGAGCCAGGCCACGACCGCACGCTCCTCTTCGGCTTCTCTGACGCCTTCGATCAGTTGTCCCTGCGGTGTGGTTGCCTGGTATTGGAACTGCGGCATGGTATGGAGTCTGTTGGGTCTGTTGGGTCTGTTGGGTCTGTTGGGTCTGTTGGGTCTGTTGGGTCTGTTGGGTCTGTTGGGTCTGGGTTATGAACGATAACGGGGCAGGATGTGGGTGCCGAAGAGTTCGAGTTGTTTTCTCAGCTCGGCCCGGGGGAGGAGGCCCTGGTCAAACAACCAGGCAAACCATTCCGGGTTGGCCGCGTCGGCCAGGGCGTCTATGCCGCGCACTACGTCGTCCACCGGCCCGGCATACAGATAATTCGCCCGTATCATACGCTCAACCGTCCATTCCTGTAGGGGCAGACGTTGCTCCCCGCTCGGATATTCGAGTTCGTCCTCAGGAAAGCGAAACGCTTCCCAAAAACCAAAGTGCCCCCAGAAGCGTTTATATCCTACCCCGACCAGGCCCTCTTCCGCCAGACGGACGGCCTGGGGGACGGTGTCGGCAAAATATATCTGGCGCAGGACGCCGATGTTCGACCCCAACGGCAGCCAGCGCCCGGCCCGGCCAGCCTCTTCGGCATAGATCTGGGCGAGCTGGCGGACCTGTTCGTGGCGCGACAGGAGAATCATGGGGATGACCCCTTCTCGGGCACACCAGCGGATGGTGGACTCACTGACCGAAAACGCCTGAAACAGCGGCGGATGGGGCTTTTGGTAGGACTTGGGCACGACCGTGATGCGGTGCACGTTGCCCTGGCTGTCCAGCTCTCCCGGCGTGCCGTATTCCCTGGTCCAGGGCGCGGGCGGCCAGGGCGTGCCGCTCTCATACGGGTAGGGGTATTCATAAAATTCGCCCTGAAAGCGAAACGGCTCGTCCGACCAGGCCAGCTTGAGGATATGGTAGACCTCTTCAAAGGCGCGCCGGTTGGTCTCGTCCAGGCTGGACTGGTCGCTGGTCGTGGCGGAAATATGCACCTTCTGCGCCATCTGGTTCAGCCAGCGCTGCTGGTAGCCGCGGGCAAAGCCGACAAAAGAGCGGCCCTGGGTCAGCTGGTCCAGCCAGGCTGTGGTGACCGCCAGGCGCAGCGGGTCCCAACCGGGCAGCACATAGCCGATGGGGCCGACCTGTATCCGTTTGGTCTGCATGGCCACGTACAGCAGAAACTCGGGCGGAGCGCCCATCTCGAAGCCTTCGCTGTGCAGGTGGTGCTCGGGGAAGGCGACCGCGTCAAAGCCCAGCTCTTCGGCAAACTGGACCAGCTCGACCACCTCCTCAAACATGGCCTGCCAGCGGTCCGAATGGGCGGCAATCGGCCGCAGGGCCTTACGCTCCTCCAGCGTGGCCGGGATTGAGGGCAGTAAAAACAGCATGAACTTCATAGGGCATCCGTCCGGATCGAAGACCTGCCAATTGTATACCACTTCCGCCGGACGTGCAGCAGCCGGGTGTTCTTGGGGCAATTGATGAATTGCCCAACACGTCTGGAGGAAGAGCCTGTCCTAAGCAAAACCCTCCTATATTTCCTCTTGACCAGGGCACAAAGCAGGAGGTAGGAATGGGATGAGAGGAGTACGCTATGGCCTCTGAACATACACGCAATGCGGTCTGGCAAGATATGATCGATATCAACCGGCTGGTACGATACTATCATGCGCTTGCAGACCGTTATCAACGCAAACGCAATATCCTGCGTTTAGTGTTATTTGCTGCGGCAACTGGTAGTGTTACTGCGTTTTTCGAGCTTCTTCCTGAAATTGTTTATCCTATATCCAGCGGGATTATCCCCCTCTGTATCGCCTTGGACTTTGCGCAAGACTACTCGACAAAAACTGCTGTGTTGCGCTCTGTTACCCATGACTGCCAAAGTCTTGAAATTGAATGGCAGACCTTATGGAATAGACAAGCTCAACTGAATGACAATGAAATCATTCAGCAAAATACCCAATTATCTCAACGCTTGAACATGATCGCAGAGAAAACAGACTCCATTGGGATTCGAGAAAATACTGCGTTAAACGAAAAATGTACGGATGATGCCTACCAGATAATGAGTGACTATTATGGCGGGTTACGCAGAGCCGGGTGATGTAAGAAAGGGAGGCATACCACCTCGGCCACCGAGACCAACGCCACCGCCACCCCCTCCACCACCGCCAGAGTAGTCACCCCTCATGTAACTTTAGGATATAATTCCCTCCTCGGACGTGTGGGCGAAGGGCAAGGGATGTCGTTCTCCGTAGGGGCAATTCATGAATTGCCCACGGGTCATGCACGGGCCGGCGCATCGCTTCCCAGTTCTTCCAGAACCGCGGCACACAGCAGCGGGAAGAGGATTTCGTGGTGGCCGGTGAGCTGAAAGCCGCGCCCGCCCTGTTGGGTGGGGCGGTGGACCACGTTGACAGTCGGTCGATAGTGCCGGATGAAATCGAGATCGACCGTGGTCAGGGTGCGGACCGGATGGCCGAGATTGCGCGCCAGGGAGAGCGCTTTCAGGAACACTTCGGGAATGATCACCGCGGAGCCCAGGTTGAGAAACACCCCGCCCTCCAGTTGGGCGACCACCGAGGTCAGCAGGTGAAAGTCGCGCAGGCTGCCCTCCCCGATGGCCCGGCCGTCCACGCTGGGGTGCATATGGATAATATCGGTCCCGATCGCGACATGCACGCAGGCGGGCACCTCCAGCCGGGCACACGCGGCGAGCACGCTCAGCGCGGCGTGGGGCAGTTGTTCCGCGAGAATACGGTCTCCCACGGCCCGGCCAATCCCGACCCCCTGCTGTATCACCCCGGTTTGCATGGCGGCGTTCAGAAATTCCCCGGTTTCCTGCGCCATCCCGAACCGGCCCGTATCCAGACTGGCGGCGACATCCTCGGACGTCGCTCCTTGATAGGCCAGTTCAAAGTCGTGGATAATGCCGGCTCCGTTGAGCGCAACCGCGGCAATAATGCCGCGCTCCAGAAAATCGATAATCAGCGGCGACAGGCCGACTTTGAGCGGGTGGGCGCCCATGCCCAGGACAACGGGCCGCCCGGACCGGACCGCGGTGGCAATGCGGCGGGCGACCTCTGCCAGGTCGGGAGCGGCCAGAATACGGGGCAGAGAGTGCAGAAACTCTCTCAGGCTGCCGCCTACCTGCCACGGCGTACCCAGGCCCTGGGCGGCAACTTTACTGCTGCGCTGACTGAGCGGATAGGTGGCGGCCTGCCTCGGGTCGATGGGAGGGAATTTCATTACACCCTAACCCACCCCGGCCCTGCGGGCC
>JAJDZM010000141.1 GCA_022824615.1 Candidatus Binatia bacterium
GGTAACATTCGCCACGGTGCCCCCGCCCGTACCAGCCACCGCAGCCCATTAAAGACTGCGCGTAACGCATGCCGCCGCTGAGGGGCCGCTTCGGTCATCAACCTCACATAGGGCGCGACTAACGCCCACTCCTCATCACTCTCATCGCTCGGCTACGTTCTCCGCTCCATCCGCCTCGCATAGCTCGCCGCCCCAAAAGTGCCTAACACCCTCTAGGGAGCAAGCTATAAATACACGCGAATACAGGCGAAGGAGGGAAGCATGACGAAGCGGTATGAACTGAGCCCGCAGGGGAGCGTATGAGGGAGTTATTGCTGGGGAAAGCGACAGACCACAGACACGACAGGTGACGGATACTGGATCACACTCTTAAGTTTTCTAACACTGATGGGCGTATCATCGTGTGGTCCTATCGCACGGCTGATTATGCATATAACCGGATTGCAGGAATTACGAGACCCAGAATGGTATTTTTTGGGGCCTGGGCGGCTTACTGAGGCTGGAGCAGTAGGGGATGTTCCCCACAAATTCGAACATATTGATCTGGTCGAGTTAATTCATAAAGTAACACCTCGGACGGCAAATAGTTATCTAGTTCTACCACCATGTCCAGAGTTACAGGGGAAGATAGTAGGCAATATAATATTAAGAGGGCTTATAGTGACGACCCTGAAGATCACTGTACTCACAAAAATTTGTATACGGCCTATGGAAGATTTCAACGCTACGAGTACTTGCCGGAAGTGCCGGGATTACAAGCGGCATAGGTGCAGAATTTCAGGAGAGTTTTTTCAAGTGTGATTGTCCCTGTCATGATAGACGGAATGGAGGCCCGTCGAGGCACTCTTCGTGATGAGATTATGGAAAACAAGACCACAGCCTCTTAACATACTCTCTTCCGAACGCTTTGGTTGACGCGGTGAGATAGGTTGCGGCATGTAGCGTCTCTGAAGGGCTAGCTGAGGCACGAAAAACAGTGGCTATCAGTGAATTTATTCGACAGGGCACCGGCCTCAAGGCCATGATGCAAACTTTTGATAGCCTCAGGGGTACGTTACCAGCTCTTACGGATGGGGGAGAGGCATCGGAGACGCTTCCTCTAAGAGCCCTTGCTGCGGCTGAGACAAAAGCAAAAAATCTCAAAGACAATTCATAAGCGTACTTGAAGGAAAAGAAAGACAGTTTGAGAGCGCTCCAAGAGTAAAAGAGGAGTTTATCAACGTAAATCTGAGAGAGGTGGCAGAGGGGGGCTTACTATAGAATGTTCGTTCAAATAAAAAATCCTAATGCGTGTGAGACTGAAGGAGAGCTATCAAAGAAAATTGTCGAGAAAGAGATATTATTAACTTTGACTCCGCACAATGAGGAGAAGCAAAAGAGGTCGGTAGCATTAGACAAGGCCAGGAACAGAGCGAAAAAATTGGTACTCGTTGACTTAGGAGCATGGTGAGACTCATACGAAGTGGGAATGGTAGGAGCACGGGTTAAAATCGCAACGACAGATGTAACTAAAGATGAATTTACCCCAACCGTGAAAACCGATCTTGAGGCTACAAAGAGTATTCTCAACCAAATTCTTCCTGAGGCTAAAGCCCCCAATAATATCGAAGATTATGAGGCCCAATGCCCAACTAGAACTGAAGATGTGTAAATACGGCTAGGCGGGAAGCTTCCCATTAAAATTTGTACACGATAGAGGGTTTCGTGAGGCGCTTCCCCTTGCGTGAGAATACGTCGATCTTGAGCTTTTGAGGAGTGATCTTCAAGCGAGTGAAATTAGCTTCTCTGAACACTTTGCTGCGGTTACACACGGTAAAGTGTCCAGCCGCACCTCCGTCGATGCTACCCCCATCGCCCATGAAATGCCTGGCAGCCGGCACGAGGAGTCGAGAAGGCCAAAAGAACGCGGACGAGATAACCGAGTACAGCTTGAGGCCGTTCCGAGAAACCAACCTCGCGGACAAGCTTGCATGGACATCACCAGAGAGAAATACCACAGGTTTGATGCAGTGTTTCCCAATGAATCCAAGCAACTCTTTGCGTTGGGTAGTGAACCCGCCCCATTTGTCCCGTCCGTCGCAGCTCAATAGATCAGGGAAAAAGGGTACTGAAGTCGCGACCAACTTCACGCGGCCCGAGCCATCACGGAGCCATTTCTTCAACGCGCTCATTTGCTCTTGACTTATAATCCGCGCTGCCTGGCCCGGTCCGATTTCCCGCTCAGTACGGGTGTCGGTGACGAACACGTCGCAGCATCCATCAGAGTACTTGTACCAGAGATGTTTTGGTGTCCCGACCAGGCGTCTTTTCTTAATTGGTAGATTTGGACTGTGGGAAAGCTGGTAAGCTTGGTAGGCATGCATGGCGTTGGGGAAAAGGGTCACCCGGTCACTTCTGCTCGCTGCCTGCGGCCAGTTGTCTTTGATCTCGTGATCGTCGAGGGTCATGTAGGTGGAGACTTGGCTCATCAGCTTCCGAACCCATGGCTGCCCAAACACGTCTCGGTAGCGAGCGTAAAAATCCTCTACGGTTCGGTCGGGAAAAAGCCGTTTCAGATCGTCTGCGTAGATCTGATCGCCTAACATCAAGACTTGGTTGATTGGGTGGTCTGCTTTCAATTGACCCACGATTGAGTGAAACGTCTTGTCGCCGCGGTCATCAAAAAGGTTGCCTAGGAATGTCTTAAGCAGATAACGGCAGGAACCCACCACAATAGTTCGAGGCTTGCCTTTGTCGTCGCTCGCAGTTCTAAACGAACTGCTCCACGCCTCCCGCCAGTCTCCGGTCTTGAATGTTGCATCACGGAATTCGCCATCCGAGAAGTAGTATCCGATCTGGTAATCATAGCATGTGTCGGGTTTGAGGCCGGTGAGGATAGCAACCCCGGTCATGTCGAAGTTTGGATTCATCTTGAATGGTTTGCTGACAGCCCACTTCTTTTTCCCACGTCTTTTCCACCGAAGCGCTCCAAAACACCTAAGGGGTCGGTTGGCGACAAAAGCCGTGTCGCCTCTTGCCCATATTCTGGACGTGGTCGGCGTGGTTGCTCCGACGATTGGTCCTACCGTCGGTTTGCGTAGCTTCATCTCGTCTCCAATCTGTCGGATTTACCAGACGCATGGTTTACCTCATCAGTCTGGAAAAGCTCGGGCACTCCCTCAAGTCTGCTATCGGCGTTTCTGAATAGAGTCAAGTGAAAGGTCTATAATTGCCGGAGATCGAACGAACTGGTATAAGGCGGCGTTATCGGTTGCGACTCGGTCGGTTTTACAGACCGGAAAGACCGCCGACCAACGGGGGAAGTATGAAAAAATCACTCTGGGTTTTGAGCGTGTGTAGCCTGCTCTGGTCGTCGTCCGCCTGGGCGGAGATGTCCGCTACAGCCATACAGGCGATGTTTCATCCCTATGCCAACGGCAAGCCGTTGGCGGAGGGGCTGGCTCCCGGGACGCGGATTGGACCAGATTCATGGCAGGCGGCCCAGGGTTATCTGCCGGCCGAAATCCTCGACCGGATCAAAGCTGGCGAACTATCGTTTGAAGTGCGAGAAACGACCGACCTGCCGGTCAGCGATGCCTATATCACGGCCACGCAGAACCACGCCGAACACGTGCAACTTGGCGCTGACGGCGAACTCGGCGGCTATGTGGCCGGCATGCCCTTCCCCATTCTCGACCCGGCCGATGAACAAGCCGGGCTCAAAGCGGCGTGGAATTATCGCCACCGCGACTTTGGCACTATCATGCAGGTGTGGAATACGTTTCGCCTCATCGAAGAGTCGGGCGCCGTCAATCGGGAGATCGAAAACTATTATGTCGTGGCCTTCGGCATGCATCGACCGCCAACGGATGGCCCCGACCCCAACATCTGGCAGGAAGAGGGCTTGCTGTACAAGGAATATTACCACATCACCGCGCCGTTTGACCTGAAAAATACGATCAGTCTGAAGCATCGTCATATCCGTGACCAAGCCAAGGATGACGACTGGGTCTATTCCCCGGCCGGGCGCAAGATTCGCAAGATCATCGTGAAACACGAAGATGCTGCACTCGACTCGGGCATGCTGAACGACGATTACTTTGGCTTCTCCGGTTATATCCGCAGCTATACGTGGAAGCTGGTGGGCCTACAGACGCTCCTGGCGCCGGTCGGTGTTCAGGCGGTAAAAACGACCTTTGGCGGGCGCGGCGGCTGGTATCCGGTCGATCCCTGGGAGTTGCGCGAGATGGTCGTCCTCGAAGGCGTGCCCAAGGCCGACGATCATCCGTATGGCAAACGCGTCCTGTATATCGACCGTCAGATGTTTGTGCCTGTTTATGCGCTCATGTATGACCGCGCCGGGACGCATATCAAGACCATGTTCGAGCTGTACGGAAACCCGAAATTCAATCCCGGTAACGAACATGTGCGCGTGCCGGTGTGGACCGGTGAGACCATGATTGACTATCAGAATGAGTTTGGGTCGGTCACCGAAGTGACCAAAATTATCTACAACGAGCCCATGCCGGCCGACTTTTTTAACCTCAACAAGATTGTCGCCAGGGGGCGCTAGTGCGAAGGCCGAAGATGCTTGTCAGCCCCCTCGTTACCCCCCTGTCCGACTGCTCAATGTTCCCTCCTCTCCTTGGACGTGTGATGCGCAAAGGAACCCACCCCGGCCCTGCGGGCCACCCCTCCGAGGAGGGGAGCTTTTTTATCCCCTCCTCGGAGGGGTGCCGCGCTAGCGGCGGGGTGGGTTATCCCCGGCCCTGCGACTCCCACGTCTGGCGAGCGCTGGTTCCTGGGAATGGGCATCACCCCTCTCAAGAGGGGAAAACGTTTTCCCCCTCGCTTATGGATAAAAAGCACCAAAAGACTGTGTTGCGGGCTTTCTCTGCTTTTGTTTCTCTTTGCCTGCTCTTCCTTGCCCTTCCCCTCTCCCCTGCCCGCGCGGACTTCACCTATGGCGATCTTTCCCTGTCCGGCAATCTGCAAACGCAGCAGATCTTCCGTCACCCGGAACCGGACAAATGGTCAATCATTCAGCAGCGCAACGTCATACGCGCGCGCGTGGAATATGACTGGGTCAAAAACGGCCAGGCCTTCAGCCGCTTCTCCCTACCGGGCATAGACTATGCCCACTTCGTCGGCCTGTACCGGGGCGTGTATGACAGCGTGTACGATTTTCAGCCGGGTCCGCGCCAGGACGTGTTTCCCTACCGGGGCCAGGCCGGTCGGGACGGAAAATTATCCGACCTCTCTCACAAAGCGGCCCACGCCCTGCGCTTTGAGAGCACGTTTCGTGAAGTCTTCACCGACATCGAGTTCGCAAAGATACCCCTGTCCTTGCGACTCGGTCGTCAAATGGTGGTGTGGGGCGAGTCTGACAACCTGCGTATGCTCGATCGCACCAACGCGCTGGATACCACCTGGCACGGGGGCGGCGTCGGCCAGGAAACCTGGGACGATCTGCGTATTCCGTATTGGATGATACGCGCCACCTATCGTTTTGGGCGGATTGGGAGTTTGAGCGATGTGTACACCGAGTCCTATTGGGTACCGGGGCTGTGGGTGCCGCTCAAGTTCGGCTTCTCTCCGGGGCGTCCCTGGAGTTCACCGAGTGCGAATCCATTTGGGGGGAGTCCGACCGGAGGAAATTTCAAGCTCCTCAACCGTACGGTCCTGGGCCGGCGGGGCAACTATAGCAAAAGCATAGATGAGAATAGCCAGGTCGGCTTCCGCCTGGGTGCGACCACACCGCAGGGCGTAACCGTGACGCTAAACTATCTGTATCAACGCACCGCCCACGATGACGGCGTCAATACCTCCGCTCTGCGCGGCCTCAACCAGTGCCAACTCGGCGCAGTCGGATGCAAGACAATAGTGGATGTGGCACGCAGTAATGCCGCCCTGCTAGGGCGCGGCATTCTACCGGCGGAAGCCTACTATCCCTACACCCATGCGGTCGGTATCTCCGCCAGTTATGCGGACGATGACTATACCGAAGGTGTGTGGCGCATGGAAACGATTTATGAGTTCGGCAAGCCCTTCGCGGATAAACGCAAGCCCATTATGATTCTGGACGAAGGCGAGAACCCCATAGAGAGCGGCTTCCTAGGGATCAAGAAGAGCGATGTCTGGCAGGCGTTTATCGGCTTTGACCGACCGACCTGGATTCGCACTCTCAACCGCCGCTCCACATTTTTCCTGACCTCACAGGTCTTCTGGCAATATATTCCGACCAGCACGTCCCGTTTTCAGGGGCAGATTTCAGCAACGGATAAAGTTCGCAATTGGGAGGCCGTCGGCACGATTGCCGCCAGCACCACCTATATGCGAGGCAAGCTCCTGCCGGTGGCCTTCTTTGTCATTGACCCGATCAACCACTACAGTTCCCAGCTCGGCTGGGTGGTGGATTACTATATCACGCCCCGACTGATCTTCCGGCTTGCCCAGAATTATTTCTTCGTGCCCGGCTTTGGCGGCCGGGTGGACGAGAGCTGGGGTTTGGGCGGACTGTATCGCAAGCGAGACGAGACCGTTGTGCGGATGACGTATCAATTCTAGCTGTTACACAACGGTGAGGGATATGTGATAGAGGAAGCGTAATGGGGAGAACGTGGCCATGAGTACAGCACCAGAGACAGTTACAGAAACATTACAGACTGGCTTGGTCAGTGATGCTCCCAGTAGCACGGAGATTCCAGTTCTCGATGTAGGAGATTATCTATCCGGCGGCCCAGGGGCGTGTGAACGACTAGCGTCCGTCCTTTCCCAAGCCTTGACGCAGGTTGGCTTTTTCTACCTGGTTGGCCACAACATCCCCCGCTCAGTTATCGATGGAGTGTTTCGGGAGGCCAAGCGATTTCTTTCTCTCCCTCTGGAACAGAAGAATACAATCAAACTCAACGATGTTTTTGTTGGCTATATGGGAGATAGACAACAACTCGGCCGCACCTCGGAGTACTACGAGGGTCACACCAAGCCAGACCGGGTTGAGGCATTCTTTATGCAACGCGACCGATCTCCTTTTGAACTGCCATTTCCCAACCAATGGCCGGAAGGCTTACCGGGCTATCGGGAAACCTTGGTCGAGTTTTTCGAGGCTATGGAGGATCTCTCCATTAAGCTGCTGCCACTGTTTGCCACGGCTCTGTCTCTCCCCTCGGACTATTTCGATCCGTTCTTTCCAAAATATCGCAATATTGCCTTCCAGCGCCTTTCTCACTACCCAGCCGACCCTTTGGAGGAGGACCAGTATAATTCCTCACCGCATACAGACGGTACATTTCTGACCCTTCTCGCAACAACTGATGTGCCAGGGCTGGAAATTAAGCCGAAAGAGCAGGACTGGATTTGTGCTCCAGCCTGGCCGGAAGCCTTTCTGGTCAATTCGGGCGATCTCCTCACTCGCTGGTCCAACGGTCGCATTCTGTCCACACCACACCGGGTACGCAATCTGTCAGGCCAGGATCGCTACTCCATACCCTTCTTTTTTCTCCCCAGCCCAGACACAGTGATTGAATGTCTGCCAACCTGTTACGATGTGGACAACCCACCCCAGGACGAACCGATAACTGCCCAAGGATATCTCCGCTGGTATTTGGAACAGAATTTTACTCAGTACGGGAAGTTCGAGCACGACTGAGATGTCAGTGCGGTTGTAACATCAATGCCTGAGCCTACGCCCGTAAAGATATGATCCCAACCCATCACGCCTCAACCGGTGTATCTGCCAGTCGTCCCCACAGATTCCACGAGGCATCGAAACTGCGGACGGCCGGATAGCCGAGCAGTTGCGTCAGTACAAACCAGGTATGGGCCGAGCGAATGCCAACCGCACAGTAGGTGATCGTTTCCTTGTCGGTGGTGACGCCGTGGCTGGCGTACAGGGCAGCCAGCTCGTCCGCGGACTTAAACGTGTCGTCCTCGTTGAGCGCATCCTCATAATAGAGGTGGGTTGCGCCCGGGATATGGCCGCCCCGCTCGCTGCCTTGGGGCGGCTCCAGCAGGAATAATTCACCCCGATATTCCTCGGGTGTGCGGACGTCCAGCAAGACTTGGTTCTCTTGCCCAACGGCAGCCTGGACGCGTTCCGGTAAAGCCCGCAGGTCCGGGTCGGGTTCTTGGGCGGCATAACTCGTTGCCGTAACGGTCGGCACCTCAGTCGTCAGTGCGTGGCCGTCGGCCACCCATTTCTTGCGTCCGCCATTGAGAACCCGCACATCACCGTGACCGACAGATTTGAGAAACCAGAACACCCACGGCGCAATCGCACTATGGTCGCTATAGGCGACCACGGTAGTGTCGTTGTCAATGCCCGACCGTCCGCAGAACTGTTCGACGGCGTCTGTGTCAAAATTGATGCGCCAGTCCGGTTTGAGCAGCGTCTCAAAGCCGTTCCAAAAAACGGCCCCGGGAATATGACCGGATTCATACGGCGCAGGGTCAATATGCGCATCAACGATTCGCACCTTCGGGTCGTTCAGATGTTCGGCAACCCACTGCGTGTCAACCAGCGCCTCGGGATGGGCATAGTCTGTCATCGGTTCTGTCTCCTCTGTTCAGGCTAAGAAATGCGTTCGGCATCCTATAGAATCGCCAACGCTAGAGCAAATCACGATGCTGTGTAGCCTAGCCGCCCGTCATTCCGGCGGAGGCATCCAGATCCCCCCCCGCCGCCGGACAGGCCCTTCGACTTCGCTCCGCTCAGGACGAACGTGAGGCCGTCTGTGCTGAGCCTGTCCTGAGCCTCGCCGAAGGGCGGAGTCGAAGCATGGATGCCGGTTCACGTCCGGCATGACGCGAGCGTACTGACGCGGCTAGCCCGTCTCTCCCTTTCGCGCTAGAATGCTCCTGGAGAAACCGCATGAGTCATCTGCTTGAAATGCCGGATGCGCTGTACACCGCCCTCAAGGAGGCTGCGGATGCACGTGGCATCAGCCCGCTCGGCTGGATCGCCGCCCACCTCTCCCACTCTCCTCAGACAACACCGTTTGAGGATTCAGAGCAAGCGCAGAGTCCCCAAACGCTTGCTGACCTTTTTGCAGGCCGGGTTGGTCATATTCAGAGTGGCGGTAAGGAACGGCTGTCCGAGGAGCGCGGAGCAGCGTTTACTGACTATCTGGAAGAGAAACGAAAAGCAGGACACCTGTGATTTTGTGTGATACTGGCCCGCTGGTTGCGCTAATCGACCGCGATGACCCATATCATGCCCAGAGCGTAGCCGCGTTGCGCACCCTTCCAGCCGCCCCATTGATCACGACTTGGCCGTGTCTGGTTGAAGCGATGTGCCTTCTCTGGCGAGCAGGTGGCCTGCCCGCTCAGGAGGAACTGTGGAGTTATCTGGCTGACGGCTTGGTTGCCCTGCACACACCCGAGGCCAGAGAGTGGGAACGGATGCAGGTTCTCATGCGGCAGTACCATGACTCACCCGATGGATCTCGCGGATGCTTCGCTGGTGGTAGCAGCCGAACGGCGGAATCTTCGGCGAATTTTCACCCTGGACAGCCACTTTCAGGCGTATCGGATTAACGGCACCTCTCCCTTCGAAGTCGTGCCATAGACAGTTATAGCCGTGCCAGTACGCGCTCGTCATGCCGGACGTGATGAGGAAATCAAAAAACTTCGCCAATCGCTCGGCTTATCCATGGAGGATTTCGCCAGACTGATCGGAACCACCCGTCAATCCCTCTCCATGTGGGAAAAGGCCGAGCGGCCGTCGCCTCCCTCACGGACATCCGACCTGTTGATGAAACTCGTTCGGCAGTCACTCTCCCCCAAACCGGTTGACCTCCTCCCGTTCCTTGTCGAAGAGGCCCGGAAATGGGGTGTGGTCATCCAGGTCAACCTGCCCAGGCCAGCCGGTCCGAACGATACGCTTATCCAGCGGGTGTAATCACCAGATGTTGCTTGGTGTCCACCTGCCCCCCGGCTCCCGGCCTGACAACGACGGCACAGTTCGCCCGGCGCGTCCGTAAGCGCCTGGGCTTCACCCAACACGAGTTCGCCCGGCGCATCAACGTGCCGCAAGAAACGATCCGTAACTGGGAACAGGGCAAACGCCGTCCCCCCGGTGCGGCCAAGGCGTTGCTCCGTGTGCTCGACAAGGCACCCGAGACTGCACAGTTCGTGTTACGCTGAAATCGTGCCGCGAGCAGCAAGGGCAGGGTCAAGCCGACATTGTCGAGTTGGTCTCCGCGTGGTGGCTACTGCAAGGGCGGATGGCGCAGACGCAATCATCTGCGCCGTGTCCCGGCCTGCCGGGCGGTCGTCGGTGCCCTACCAAGTCACAGTTACGCCTCGGGCTTGGAGCGCCGGAATGTGTACATTGATGGATTCGTCGCTCAGAGGATTAGACTGGAGACGTACATTGTCTCCACTCCCTAAGCCTTGATTTTGCACTAGGGACGAGAGGTCGCTGATCGAGTTCCCGTCCAGAAAAAGGATTCTTAGGTTAGTCAGACCCGCCAGGGGCGAGAGGTCGCTGATCTCGTTAGTGGACAGATCAAGCCACTCTAGGTCAGTCAGACCCGCCAGGGGCGAGAGGTCGCTGATCGAGCCGAAATCCATCTGAAGGAAATTCAAACGGGTTGCGTACTCCAGCCCAGTCAGTCGTGCGATGCTGGATGACCCTGCGTCTAGGCGGGTCAGGCGCGCCATGTCATCACGGGTGATCGTTGCCCCCGCCGCCTTGCCCAACGCCGCTTCGATCGTGCGGCGCAAGTCCGCGTCAGGGATGTTCACCGCGGTACCCGTGACCATCTCGTCCGGCGGCTCGCCCTCACTCCCGTCCGTCGCATAGCACAGCGCCTGTCCCCCGGTGCCGTACCACGACCCCAGCGACAAGAGATGGTTGTCGAGGTCGGCATGAGCCAGAAAGTGCGACGGCTTGTTGTGGTCGTGGCGCGCAAAGAAATAATGTCGCCTGTCCCGCCAGATCGGATTGCCATCTCTCGATATCCGATGGCCGCTAGCGGTCTCGCCCGGTCCCGGCTGCTCGCCCGCGGCGACCATTTTGAGCCCGGCGATAAAGGCCGCCAGGGAGCTGCCCCCTTCGGAGTAGCGCACGATATCGTTCCAGTCGGCTAAGCGAAAACCGCTGCCCAACTGCGCCCGGCACTCCGCACTATGGTCCTGCGCGTCACTCAACTCGTGGGCAATGATGTGAAACCGCCCGTAACTCGCCAACGCCCCCATCTGCGCGTCGGCGCCTGTCCGCGCACACTGTGTGGCCGACGGAGCGGACTCCTGCCGGGCCGGATTCACCGCCACCACATCCCAACAGGACGCTGCGGCGTCCTGTAACCCACGAAAGGTCGTGCTCGTCCCGGCCACTTCCCGCGCCCAATGGCGCCCCCCGCCATACTGCTGGTAGACCACATAGCGGAGGCCCGCCCCCGATACCGCATCCCACCGCAGTGTCACCGACGAGGCATCGGCACTCACCTGCAAGTTGGTCGGCGCCGGCGGGTTCCTCGACACCGTGGATATGTAGGGGGTCCCTTGCGAGTTTTCGTCCCAGTCCAGGTAGTAGTCCACTTGGCCGACCGCCGGACGAAAGTAGGACAGTCCCACCGGAACGGCTTCGTTCGCTGCGTCGAATGCGAGCTTTAGCACGCCCACTCCCACTTTCAAGGAGACGGTATCCACCGTTGACTTGACGGCTTGCCAGTGACCCTTGAAAGTCGCTGCCCAGAGGAGCTCTCCCATCATCTCTGTCAGCATCTCGCCACACTCTGGCTTGTCCAACGCGCCCAGGACCCCGGGCGCGAGGTCGACAACTATCTCGGCGAGCAACTCCCGCACCTCGTCCGGCTCGGCATCACGGACCTCACTCCACCGCTCCGGCAGGGTCCCTCCGAGTGCGGTCATGACTTCGGTGGAGCAGGCCACAATCGATGCCGCATGGTTATCTGCGGTCGTGTTCAGGGCATTGCGCACTTCGCTGATGTCGGAGACGATATTGACGCTGGCCAGAACTAGATGGAGCAGGTTCATGAAACTCACGGCGACCGCGCGGTCTAGCGGCCCCGCCTCGTCGCCTTCCGCGAGCGAGAAGCGGTAGCGCTGGAACCGGATCATGTCGATCTCGGGACTGAGGTGAATGCGTGATGAGCGGGTGGCCCCGGCCCGTAGTCTGCGGTAGGCGGCCCCCGAGTTCAGCAGTTTGGTGATTACCGTCGCATTCCGCGGCGTGTAGAACCAGTCGCGGTAGACATCACCCTCGTAGAGCTCCATCGCATAGTTGACGAAGTTGGGGTTGGCGATCGCATGCACATCATTCCCGCAGTTCCGTCCCGGACACCCTCCCACGGCGCTGTCCGACACCGCCAGAAACGGCAGCTCGCCTGAGGCCTGCCGCACGAGATCGATGTGTTCCTGGGAAAGAGCAGCGTCAGGACGCACGAGAGCCAGGGCCACTTCGAGGTAGTTGTCGGGAAAGTACTCTTTCACTCCCTTGGCGTCCCCGAACCAGTGCCACGGCTCGTATTCGGACCAGGGGCTGCACGGAATGAGTCCGAACGAGAACCCGCTGCCGGGCACACAGTAGAAGCCCTCCTTATACCTCACCGTGAGCGGCTCCCGCTCTTGGTTGGCGACAGCGCTGCCCATGCCATTAGCCGACGGGGCAAGCGGCGGCGACAGCGTTGTGGCGCTGCCCCCGTCGTCAGGCAACGGGGTAATCAGCGGTAACGTCGGGTCTGCACTACCGCTCTGTGGCAACGTCACCCTGACTCCCGCCCCGGCCGCCTCGGCATTGACCGACGCCACGCCGGCCGCCACACTCTTAATGAGCGTCACCGTATCCGGATAGTCGTACAGCCGGTCCAGGTAGTTCCTGTCCGCCGCCAGCAGCCCGGCCAGCAGGCGTGTCAGCCGCCCAAAGTCGTCGTGCGACGAGATGGCAGCGACCAACTCCTGGTCAATCTTCCAGAGCGGTCGCCCCGACGCGATCGCCACCAGGACGACCGCGGTACTGTCGATGCTGACCTCCACCTGACCGGGGCGTTCGTCCAGCAAGCCTCCGTCCATGTCGGCCAGGGATAGCAGCACCGTCCCTTCATCGTCCTCGGCCAGTAACAGCGTGGGCGTGGGACTGGCTTGGACTTCGCTGGTGGTAGAGATCAGGGAGGAGACCCTGACATCCGATCGTGAGACGGAGGTGACACCTGCCGGGAGGGTAACCGCCGGGCTGACCGACACCTGTCGCTGAGTCGGCAGGGCTGCGGCAATGGCAAAGTTTTGTTGGGTCTGTTGCCACACCAGGGTCCGCTGCGCGCCCGCACGGGGAAAGTCGGCCACCACCACCGCCCGGCTCAGCCCCCGCCGAAACTCTTCCCCCAACGTCGTCACGGTGAACGTGCGGCGGGCAAACTCCACCCCGTCGGCCAGCGCCCGCACCGTATGCACCCCGTCCCCGAGCCGATTCCAGTTGACCAG
>JAJDZM010000187.1 GCA_022824615.1 Candidatus Binatia bacterium
TAGCCTGCGCCGTCAGGCTTTACTGCTCCATCTCCGGCCCGATCTCCACATCGTAACGCTGCGCGGCAATGTCGAGACCCGCTTGCGTAAACAGCGCGACGGGGAGGTCGAGGCGACGATTCTGGCTGCGGCCGGCCTCAAGCGCCTCGGTCTCATGCCCGCACGGAGCCACATCCTGGATGAGCAGATCTTTGTCCCCGCCGTCGGACAGGGGGCACTCGGCATTGAAACGCGCGCCGAAGCCGAGATTGAGGCACTCCTCCGGCCACTGCATCATGTTGAAACCGCGCTGGCCGTCACGGCTGAGCGGGCGTTCTTGGGTCGGATGGGTGGCAGTTGTCGCACTCCACTCGCGGCCCAGGCCACCGCCCGGGCCGAAGGTGTCACGCTTGTGGCCCTGATCGCCAGCCCGGACGGACAAGTCGTCCTGCGTGGGCAGGAATACGGTCCTCCCGAAACCGCTGAGCAACTGGGTATCCGTCTTGCCGAGAGCCTGTTGGCTCAGGGCGGGAATGAGATCTTGGCTCGGTTGGAGCAGGAAGGCTGATATGCCAACTGGGAAGGTCTACTTGGTGGGAGCGGGGCCGGGTGACCCCGGACTGCTGACCCTCAAAGGCAAACGCTGCCTCGAAGAGGCCGATGTTATTATCTACGACTATCTGGTCGATATCCGTCTGCTGGATTATGTCCGGCCCGAAGCCAGCCTGCTCTACACCGGAAAACGGGGAGGGGGTCGAGCCGTTTCGCCGCAAACCGTTCATGAACTCATGCGTGAGCATGCTGCACACGGCAAAGTCGTCGTCCGGCTCAAGGATGGCGATCCGCTGCTGTTCGGCAGCGGCGGCGAAGAGGCGGAGGAACTGGCCGCGGCCGATATTCCGTTTGAGATTGTTCCCGGTGTCTCCTCGGCCACTGCCGTGCCCGCCTATGCCGGCATTCCCTTGACCCACCGCGAGCACGCCTCCGTAGTGGCGCTCGTCTCCGGGCATAAAGAGGCGTGGGACACCGCGCCCCACCTGAATTGGGCTACCCTGGCCGGAGTGGGCGGCACCCTGGTCTTCCTGATGGGGACACGACAACTGCAAAACAATATGCACCGTCTGATGGAGTTCGGCCTGCCGGCCGAGACCCCGATCGCGCTGATCCGATGGGGAACAAAGGCTGACCAGGAAGTGCTGACCGGAACGGTTGGACGCATTGCCGAGCAGGCCGCCGCCCGAGGCTTTGAACCCCCCGCCGTGACTGTCGTCGGCGACGTGGTCCGACTCCGGGAACGGTTGCAATGGTTTGAGGCAAAACCTCTCTTTGGCAAACACATTGCGGTTACCCGCCCTCGGATTCAGGCGAGCGGTTTTGCCGACCTGCTTGAACAGCACGGGGCGGAGGTCTTTCGTTTCCCGCTGATCGAAACGGTACCGCCGGAGTCTTCTGCCGCTCTGGATACTGCCCTGGATGCCTTGGCAGATTATGACTGGCTCGTCTTTACGAGTGTGAATGGCGTGCGCTATTTTTTTGAGCGTTTGCAAGCCCGGCAGCGAGACATCCGTAGCCTGGGAGGTATCCGTATTGCGGCGATTGGTCCGGAAACCGCGCGTTCGATACAGGCTCGCCACCTCCGGGTCGATGCCATGCCACACGAATATCAGGCCGAGGCGCTCATACAGGCGCTCCAGGCAGAAAAGGCGCGGCGTATCCTGTTACCCCGCGCTGCCGAGGCACGGGCCATTTTGCCCCAGGAGCTGCGCGCCTCCGGCGCACAGGTTGACGAGATCGCCATCTATCGCACCATCCGGCCCCAGGGTCGAGACGAAACCCTGCGTGATATGCTGCGCGCCGGGCAGATTGATCTGCTGACGTTTACCAGTTCCAGCACGGTCCGAAACTTTATGGAGTGCCTGTCCGGAGAAGATAGCGCGGCTTTGCTGGGTCAGACCCAGGTCGGCTGTATTGGGCCGATCACCGCCGCGACTGCCCAAGAATGTGGATTGACTGTGGCGGTCCAGCCGTCGGCGTACACGATTCCCGCTTTTGTTGAAGCCATCGTTGCATATTTCCGCACAGAGCATAATACAATAAGGTGACTGGAGTCCCTATGTCTTTTCCCATCCACCGACTACGCCGCCTGCGACGCAACGAGAATCTGCGTCGGATGACGAGAGAAACCCATCTGCGGGTTGATGACCTGATTATGCCGCTATTCATCGTGCCCGGGACGGGAGTGGAAAACCCGATCGGGTCTATGCCCGGTATTGCCCAACTCTCGGTTGATCGGGCCGTAGAAGAGTGTCAGCAGATTCGAGACCTCGGGATTCCCGGGGTGATCTTATTTGGTATCCCGGATGAAAAGGACGCGGTCGGCTCCGACGCCTATAACGATAACGGGATTATCCAACGCGCCTTACGCGCGCTCAAAGAAGAAGTGCCCGGACTCACGCTGATCACCGACGTTTGCTTGTGTGAGTACACCGACCACGGGCATTGTGGCCTGATCAAGGGCAATGATGTCGAGAATGATGCCACGCTTGAGCTCCTGGTGAAAGAGTCGCTCTCGCACGTCCGAGCCGGGGCGGATATGGTGGCGCCATCTGACATGATGGACGGCCGGGTTGGGGCTATTCGTCAGGCGCTCGACCGGGAGGGCTTTCCGCATATTCCGATTATGGCCTATGCGGCCAAATTTGCCTCCGGCTTTTACGGCCCTTTCCGCGAGGCCGCAGAATCGACGCCTCAGTTTGGGGATCGACGCGCCTATCAGATGGACCCGGCCAATGGAGACGAAGCGCTCCGAGAGGTGGCCCTTGATATTGAAGAAGGGGCGGACATTGTGATGGTCAAGCCCGCCTTGCCGTATTTGGACATTATCCGCCGCGTCAAGGAGAAATTCGGTTATCCGCTCGCCGCCTATAATGTGAGTGGGGAATACGCCATGCTCAAGGCTGCGGCCCTGAACGGCTGGCTGGATGAGGAGCGCGTCATGCTCGAAGCCCTGACGAGCATCAAGCGAGCCGGTGCTGACCTCATCCTGACGTATTTTGCCAAGGACGCGGCGCGGATACTGGAGAAGGGCCGGGCCGCGTAACGTTGTGAGAGCGTGTCCGTCTTTCGTGTGACCTCATCGAGAAGAGTCCGTCATGTCCCACAAGAAAAAGAAACCGGCTATTGTGTCTCCGCTCGACGCGCTCCGTCGGGTACGGAAAGCACTCCCGCCACCAGCCCGCCTGCAAGAGGACGAAAAGAAATATCGTCGTCCGGTTGCCCGGCGGGAGGTCAGAAAAGAGATTGAGCGCTCAACTCAAGAGGAGTAGAGTACACAGAGTGAAGAAGGCTCTGCGGAAGAGGAGGCAGTCTCTCATGACATGGAAGAAACAAGCGGTCGTGACGGCGGCAGCCGTGCTGCTCTTGGCTCCGGTGGCGGTCGCCGGCGACAACTATGATGATTTTGAGGATACCCACCCGCTTCGGATTGTATCCTACCCGGTCCACGCGGTTGGCTATCTGCTTGAACGGCTGGTCGCGCGACCTCTCCATGCGGTTGTATCGCAGCCGAAGCTTGAGCCGATATTCGGTCATGACAAGCACCCGTTTGATTTTGATGAACAGCTTCGGGAAGCACCGGCCCCAACCGAACACAACCACCCCGGCTGATGTCCCACGTCGACCGGACCGAACGCATCGCACGTCAGAGAGGCGGCTCAAACCCGGAAGGAGGGTTCTGGTATGAAACAGAAAATCGAAGGCGAATACGTCCACGTTGACTCAGTCGGCTGGCAACCGTTTCCCGGAGAATTCTCGACTGGGGGTATTCGGTGGAAGCTGTTGCACGTCTCGCCCGAGATGGGGGCTTGGACCGCGATTTTTGATTGCCCGAAGGGTTCCTCGTTCGCCCGGCATATTCATGTAGGACCGGGCGAATATTTTCTGACTAAAGGCAAAATGGAAGTCCGCGGTGGCGCGGACGACGGCGGAGCGACAGCGGTGGCCGTCGGCTATGGCTACGAGGCCTGTAACGCCCGGCACGACCAGACCAATTTTGTTGAAGACAGTGAATTCTATATGACCTTCCTCGGCCCGCTCCAGTTTATTGATGAGGATGGCAATACCCTGGCCGTCGTGGGCTGGGAACAGGCCGACGGATTGTGGGCACAGCAGACCGGACAAGCGTAGGGCGGTTGCTGTCTCGCCTTATTCCCTTGTCCTGCCTTGTCTTGGAGCACGCCACGACGGGCGCTTGCGAGGATGACTGATCGTTCCTTCGGGAAAGCGCGGCAAATCGTCCGTTGTGTCAAAATACGAAGTCTGAGAGGAACACCAGATGTGGACTGTTGGCCGGACGGCTTCAGAATCGTCAAGAATACAAGGGTTGAAGGAGACGAAATCCTGCTGGTCCGTTGGAGGAACGCGATAACGCCCGAACAGACCGCAACCGCAGGTTGAACAGAAATAGCGCTCCCAGTTCTCAGACGAGCGGAACATCGACGGCAAGCCTTGAGTAAGACGAAAGGAGCGAGCAGGGGCGTTCGCCCAAACGATGGCCGGCACTCCGCTGAGTCGGCGACACACCGAGCAATGACAATAGCCCGCATCAAAAATATCTGAGACTTCAAACCGGATATCGCCACAGTAACAGCCACCCTGAAACGTATCGTTCACGGTCTCTCCTTAGTCCTACGTGCTATACCGAAGCGCTCCCGTACACACGACCTCGCCATGGCCTGTCTTTTTGAAAGACTCCGCGCGCTTTCTCACAGAATCGCTCGACCGCAGTTCGATTGGGTGTCTCACCCGTCTGAAGCATTGCTGCCTGAAGATACGGCCCTGGCTTGTCGGAAATATTCTTCAGGTTCTCCCAACTTGGCTGTACAACGAAATGCAAATGTTGCGGCTGCCACCCGGCATGAGACCACAAGCAAACGTATACTTGGCTTGGTTGGAGAAGTTTAGAAACGACTTGCGACACCTCGCGGAGTAGCGGCCCCATCTCTGCTGTCTCTTGGCTGGTGAGTTCCCATACATGCAGGCAGTGTCGCAAGGGTTTGACGATAAGCGTCCCAACGCCGAAGGGTCCAGTACAGTGTTCGACAACCCAGTGCTGCGTACGATGAACGCGTCCACCTGGAATATCTTTTTGACCCTGAGTCAGTTGACACGCGTAGCAGTCCATACAAAGCTCTCCTTTTAGATCGGGTGTATATGTATTTGATCCTACGGCTAACTGACCTTATCTGAATCTGACTGAGGACAAACGGGAGGCTGCATGAATCGCGCCGAACGCCGGCGAAAAGCCAAAGCCACAAAGAAGAAACCGGCTGGAGAAGAGAGAACCTCCGCTCCACGGTTGGACATTGACCAGATTAAGGGGCAACTCCAACAGGCTGCTTCGCCTCAGGAAGTGCAACAGTTTATCGGACAACTTCTCGAACACGGACTGCCCCAGGCCGGAGGCGAAGAGCTGATTGCCTATGCTGCGCAGTATCATGAGGCGCTCGCTGCTCTGAACAGTGCTGACGATGCAGCATCCGTAGCACGTCTGGTGAACTCTGCGCACGCCTGGGCGGACGACCGGATCGCCCAATCGTCCGAGTGTGACCGACGTGCGTGTAAAGCGGGCTGCGCCTTTTGTTGCTATCTGCCGGTTGTGTTGGCCAGCGCCGCTGAGGTGGTCCATCTGGCGGATTGGCTGAGGGCTAACTGTACGCCTGATGAGTTGGCGGCTGTGCGGAAACGGCTGAAAGCGCGGCGCGAGCAGGACGCGACCAACTCGCCAGCTCAGAAACGACTCCCCTGTGCTCTACTCCAGGACGATACCTGTATGGCCTATGACGCCCGTCCGTTCAAATGTCGCGGCTGGAATTCCGTTCGCCTTGAGGCATGTGAACAGGCCTATGGGCAAAGTGAGACCACAACGCCAGTGCCGGTTGATACCTTCGCTTTTGTCATGGGAAATGCGGTGCTGAACGGTCTGAGTGACGCCACGCGAAACGCTGAGCTTGATGGCGGAGCGTATGAACTCAACGCAGCCTTACTGCGCGCGCTCGACCTGCCGGACGCAACCCTGCGTTGGCGAAACGGTGAGCGGCTTTTTGATGGGGGACGTTGAGGGCTACTCCCGAATCGCGAACACCCACAGCACCCCGCCCTGCGGGACGTGCGTCTTGGTGCCGTAGAAG
Organism: Candidatus Binatia bacterium; assembly: GCA_022824615.1. Classification (GTDB taxonomy): domain Bacteria; phylum Desulfobacterota; class Binatia; order Bin18; family Bin18; genus Bin18. The sequence goes on from JAJDZM010000187.1 coordinate 6,168, forward strand.
GTATTCAGCATCTCCTGTTTCCGCTCTGCATCCACGCCCCAGCCCGACAGCACGGCAACATACTGCACCCCATCGACTTGATACGTTGTAGGAACGCCAGTCACCCCGGAATTTGTCCGTTGTTGCCATAAGACCTCGCCGGTCTTGGCATCAAAGGCGCGAAAATAGCGATCATTGGTCCCGCCCATAAAAACAAGCCCGCCACCGGTCGTGAGCACCGGTCCCCAATTATGGCTCTTAAAGGTGGAGGTCCAGACTTTCTTGCCCGCGTTCAAATCCCAAGCCTGGAGTTCACCAATATGGTCTTTGGCGTCAGGATGGGGCAGCAATTCAAAATCGTCCGGAAATGCGACGCCCATATAGAGCTGACCGGGCCGATAGGTTTCTTTTCGGCCGGTCAGCGCGCCGCACAGGTTCTCGTTGGCCGGGACATAGAGCAGACCGGTCTTGGGATTATACGCTGCCGGTGGCCAGTCCTTGCCGCCCCACGAGGACGGGCAGTACTCGGCGCGTCGGTCGATACCGGGAATCTTTGTGGTATCGTATTCAGGTCGGCCCGTTTCAGGGTCAATACTTTTGAAGACATTCTGGCGAACAAAAGGCCGAGCTTCCACAAAATTGATCTGGTCCGCGCTGCGTTCCAGCGTCCACAGATAGCCGTTGCGCGCAGGGTGAACCAAGCCCTTAAAGGTCCGGTCGCCCTTTTTGACATCGATCAACAGCGGTGCGGACACCTCATCCCAGTCCCATGAACCGTTCCAGTGGTATTGATGGTGCGCCTTCAGCTCACCGCTGTCCGCGTCCAGGGCGATGACCGAGGTCGAGTACAGGTTATTCCCCGGCCGGGCCTCGCCCATAAATGGGCCGGCATTCCCGGTTCCCCAGAAGGTCAGGTTGAGGTCCGGGTCATAGCTGCCGGTCACCCAAATCGACACTCCGCCGGTTTTCCAGCTCTCGCCTGCCCAACTCTCGTGACCGGGCTCTCCCGGGCCGGGAATGGTATGGGTTTTCCAGATGGATTTGCCGGTCTCGGCATCAAGGGCCTGGATAAAACCGCGGATACCAAACTCCCCACCCGACATGCCGACAATGATTTTGCCGTTCACCGCCAAGGGAGCGAGGGTCATGTAATAGCCGGACAAATAGTCTTCGAGCTCTTCCTCCCAGACCACTTCGCCTGTTTTTGCATCCAGGGCGACCACACAGGTATCGACCGTCCCGAAGTAGACTTTGTCGCCATACAGGGCGACGCCACGATTGGTCGGATGCAACTGGAACAGGTCTTCGGGTAACTCGCGCTCATAGCGCCACAAGAGATCACCCGTCTTCGCATTGAAGGCAAAGACCTGGTTTTCGGGGGAGGTGACGAACATGACGCCGTTGTTCACGATCGGCGGAGCCTGATGGCCTTCCCTCACACCGGTCGAAAAGGTCCAAACCGGAACAAGCTTGCCCACATTGGCTGGCGTGATCTGATCCAGGGGACTATAGCCCCAGCTATTATACGTCCCGCGATACATGAGCCAGTTTTCAGGTTCGGGCTGCAACAGTCGTTGTGCGGTCACGGGCGTGTAGTCCTGTGGCTGGGCGCTCACCAGAGTGGGGACAAACCCGAGGAGACTGACGAGGAGACTCGTGAGGAGGTTGAACGTGCGGTATCGCATCTGACCTATCCTTATTTCTTTTTCTTAAAACCGATTTTGCCGATAAACGGTCCTTTGACCGCCAGGAACCCGTCTCTCACCTCTAATGGAAGGGTCGCCAATGGCTTCGGTGCCGGACCGCCGACCACGCGGCCCTGGTTTTTCGGATCAAAGAATGAGGCATGACACGGACAGACAAGTTGCTGCGTCGGTCCGATCCACTCGGACACATCACAACCCGTGTGGGTGCATACGGCCGAATAGCACACGAGTCCATCCAGCGAACGCGCGCGCGTCTTCTCACTCAACTCTTCCGGTTTCAACCGGATGAGGAGAACCTGATTGAGCCGGAACCGGCTGCGTACGGTATCAGTCGCCGAGTCCTTGGGATAGGCGAACTCCGGGCGCTCGCCTACCGAGATATCTTGAGGTGTGATGGCCTGCCCGGCCCGGTCCCCAAAGGCAAAGACCAGCTGATCGCCGGGTGTCAGCCGTGACCGGCGCGGGTCTTTTTTTCTCGTGGCGTTTGCCACCCGGTCGAAAGCCGGCAGGCCCAGACTAAACAGGCCGGTCAGCAGGGCGCGGCGGGTAAGGCCCCGGAAGTCGATCTTATCCGAAGCCTGGCGCAATGAGTGGAGGCAGTCCGCACACGACATCCAACGTTCCCTCGCCGCAACCTTCTACTGGCGAGGGACGATGGAGTCAACGGGCTGAGCCTTTACTGAATTGTATCCGTAAAATTGGGCAGCACTTTTTCGGTCAGCAACTCGAAGCTGCGCATGACGTTCTTGTGCGGTACGAGCTCATTATAGGTGTAGAGCCAGAAGTACTCGGCCGGCAACTTCTTGAAGATCGCCTCAAACTTGCGGCTCACCGTATCCGGGCTGCCACAAATGGTGAGGCCGCGCTCGACCATGGACTCGAACGTGTTCGGGATCGTCCGGTAATCCTCATCCACCCGCATCAGGGCGGCGTTAAAGCCGAACGGCTCAAAGAACTTGGTCCAGATAAAACAGCCGCTCTCTCTGCCCAGAGCCATGGCTTCCTCGTCCGTGTCGGCCACGATCACCTCGCGCACCAGGCCGACGCCCTGACCGAAGTCCAGGCTCTTACCGACTTCAGCCGCGCCTTCCTGGCAGGCGCGGAACTGGCCGGAGCAGATATCCGGGTCGCAGACCACAGTCAGCGGGACCACATTGTTCTGGGCGGCCCAGCGGACCGAGGACTCTGAAAAGCTGAACGGCTGGAAGAGGGGCGGGTGAGGCTTCTGATACGGTTCGGGCACGGTGCCCACCTCGGTCAGAATACCGTCGTCATCTACGCCCTGGCCGAACTCGCGAGTGACATTATGCGCCGGCCAAAAGATATCCTTGGGCGGAATCTGCCAGTGCTTGCCCGAATGACTGAAGGTCGGGTTGGTCCAGGCCTTCATGATAATTTGAAAATGCTCCTGGTAGAGTTCTCGCTTGAGCTCTTCGTACCGTTCCGGGTCGGTGTTGTTGTCGGCCAGGATGTCGTAGTGCTGCCCCAGGGTATTGACCCAGCGCGGCTGATAGCCCCGGGCAAAGCCGACAAAGGCCCGACCTTTGGTGACCTGGTCGAGAATGGCGGTGTCTTCAGCCACGCGAATGGGATTCTGACAGGGGAGGACCAGGCCGAGTTGTCCCAGCCGGATGTTCTCGGTCTGCATGCCGAGATACAGGTCGAGCATGAGGGGATTGGTCGAAACCTCTTCGCCTTCGATATGGAAGTGGTGTTCGGTGAAGCCAATGCCATAGTAGCCGTGCGCATCGAGATACTGAGCCTGTTCGGACAGATTGCGCAGCATGCGCTGGTACAGGTCTGTCCGCCGACCAGCCATGCCGGCTTGCAACTCACTCTTATTGCCAATCGCGGGAAGATAGAAAACACCGAATTCCATAAGTCCTCCTTGCTGTGAATGTCTGCCCGTGGGGAAGTTTGAGAAGTGGAGGTGAAAAATGAGGGAGCCAGAAGGCCCCCTACCGAGTTCGTTAATCTACGCCTCAGGCGGAAAGAAAACCAGCGTCCGCGTTTCAATGCTCTCCCGAGCCGGCGCATCCGGCGGAGAGGTCGGATCTTCAAATGCCGAATGCGCGGTAAAACGCGCCCGCCCGTCGGTGGCCGAGTCGTAGCACTTGAGCAGCATGGCCTCGTTGCGCTCCATCTGCGGGAAATAAAGCCAGCGGTGGTTGGGGTTATGGGAGACCGAATAGACCTCACCGGTCCGGTCTTCGTATTTCAGGTCGGTTTCGTTAAAGTCGTCCTGCGTCATGCTGGCGGCATCACACACGGCTAATGGCGCGTCCTGCACCGGGCCGCGAATCGGTCGCCAGACATTGATGACGGCAAAGCGATGTTGCAACCACTCTTCGGCTTCTTCGGCCGGTAACAGGTCACGCACCCGCTGTGGACCGGACTTGAGGGTATAATCGTTGTGGGCAAACTTGACCGGCTCGCGGGCGCCATTCTCGCCACGGGCACACATCGGGGCGCAGCGCACGTTATGGTCAAAGACGTGGACCTTCTCGGCACCGGTCATTTTTTTGATCAGCTCGGCAACCTCAGGATAATAGACCGCTTTGACTTCTTCGGTGTCATAAAAGTTTTTGACCGCAGTTTCATGCTGCGTAAAGGTGATACCCTGTTTATCGAGCGAGATGTCGTCTATATGCTCGCGGGCGTTCTGAATCGCCATCGTGTGTTTGACTTGGGTAGTATTCCGTATGGGGACACCAGGAGGCGGGGTACACAGGTAATAGGTCGGCTTTTCTTGCTGGTCTTCGACGTTGAGGTAACTCATTGGTGCGTCGACATGCGATGCTGTTTTCATACGGGCCTCCTCCGTCTTGCTCCTCGGTAGCGTAGCGACACGATTATAGCGGTCTCGCTGCGCTTGTATAGTCGGCTTTCACTGGAAAATGCTTAGCGAGGCAGCCCGTACGCCTCGCCACGGGTCAGGAATTCAGCAACATCATTGGCCATGAGCAGAATATCGTGCGTCTTGCCGGCCCGGTCTTTGACTTCGTCGCGTAAAATCGCTTCTGCCCGAAAGCCGAGCTCCTCAAACACGGTGCGGGCGCCGGTTTGATCCAGCGTCATGCGCGCGGCGACTTTTTGGATACCTAGAGACAGGGCGACGTTGAACGCCTCGCGGGTCAACAATCGGCCCAGGCCCATCTTGCGTGCGTCTGGGGCAATCAGTACCCGGATTTCCGCCACATGGCGCGACCAGTCAAAGTCATTCCGATACAGGGTGGCGTAGCCCAGGAGTTGGGTCTCGCTCTCCGCGAGCAGGGTATACATCCTTTCACTGGCGATATCGTGCAGCCAGCGGTCTATAGATGATTGTTTGGTAATATCCCGGCGTAAAAACATCAGGTCGTGATAGGGGAGCTGTTGGGCAAAATCCAGCATCAACGGCCCATCGTCCGCGCCCATCATCCGCAGGCTCAGGGCTGTCCCTTTGACTTCAACGGTTTTGGGAAAACCTTCCACGCTCTTCTCCTTTTTCTGTGTGGTCGCTCTTTCAGACCGAACGCCGTGACAGCCATACATCCAGCTTTGGCCACAGACGATAGATGGCGTTCCCCCCGGCGACCAGGCTGACGTGGCCACCCTTGAGAACAATTTCAGACTTGTCTGGACTGCCTACCAGCTTCACCAAGTCCTGCGAGGCGGCCGAAGGAACAATATGGTCGTGCTGGGCCGCCACGTGCAGAAAGGGAACGGTGATGTTCCCCAGGTCAACCCGGCGACTGTCTAGCTCAAATGTATTCCGAACGAGTTTATTCTCGCGCATAAAGTCGTTGACCAACTGGCGAGCGGTTTCCCCCGGAAAGGGAATATGATCCGCGGCCCAGCGATCAAAGCGCAGGTGGGCGGTGACAAAGGCCTCGTTTTGGGCGTTGTCGAGCAGCTTCATCTGGCCGGCACTTTTCTGAAACGGTCGCAGCATCTGGATTGAGGCGTCCATCAGTTCCGAGGGGATATTGCCCAGGCTATCGATCAGCCGGTCGAGATCAAAATGGGCGGGGTCGGTCCAGGTGCGGTAGAGCGACATGCCGTCCGAGTTCACTGGCGTGGTGAAACACACCAGATTTTTGAGCGGACCGTCGGGATACAGCGCCGCGTACAGCGCCGCCAGAAGTCCACCCAGGCAATAGCCGATCATAGACACATCGGGCTCGCCCGAATCTTCGCCCACCATCGCCACGCACTCGGGGAGGAAATCGGTCACATAGTCGTCCAGCCTGAGATGTTTATGTTCGCGCCGCGGCACACCCCAGTCGACCAGATACACGTCAAAACCCTGGAGCAGCAGATATTCGATAAAGCTCTGGCCTTTGGCCAAGTCGAGAATATAGGGTCGGCTGACCAGGGACATGACGACCAGGACCGGAACCCGGTACACCTCAGGGCTGAGGGGCCGATAGTGATACAGCTTCATTGTGCCGCGTGAGTGCACGACATCTTTCGGGGTCGGCCCAACCTCAAGGTCGAGTTCGAGCGGGGCCGGCAGGTCCGGGACGTTGCGCTGAATGGCGCGGTCAACCGTTTCCCGTGCTTTTGCTGCAACGTCCTCGTGCGACAGTTGTTGTGCCTGTTGCATGGGCTTTAATCCTTTTCTCCGGCGGACTCCTTGGGCTTTTTGGTGCGTTTCGGACGGATGGGTGCGTCGTCAGCTCCGCCCTCATATTCCGCCAGCACCCGGCGCAAATGCCGGACCTCCACCTGGAGTCCGGCCACGTGATCCTCGAGTTCGCCGACCCGGTCGCTCAGCGCGATAATATCCGTGCGGGACGGGAGGTTGAGGGCGGCCAGGTATTGGGCCATGGATTCGGTAAACATGCGGTGCAGATGCATCGCTTCCTGGACATACTTGCCCGTGGATTGAGCAAACTGATCATTGCCCAGGATGCCCGACAGCGTGTCACTCCATTGCTTCTCTGACTTTTGGTACCATTCGCGCCAGGTCCGAAGCGGGTCGAAGTTTTGTGCACCTTCAGTTTTGTCCATGCGAGCGCTCTCCTTTACGGGCTGGTCGGCGGGGGGAGGGAAAGAGAAGTGGAGGTCAGTGCTGATTTTAGCGGCCACGATAGGAGGCGTGACCAGGATGTACAAGCCGACAGGTGTCACATAGGTGACGGAAAGTCCTATTTCTCCAGAACAATCCGGTGTTTTTGTTACGTGCATGACAAGAAGCCGCATACTCATCCGAACCGTGCTGTACTTGACGCTCGGGAAGTCAAGAGGCGGTGACGTGCGGACGACGGACGCGGGAACATGTGGTAGAGTCGAAAACCTGCTTCGCGAGCGAGACCGGCAGACACAATGGCCAAAAAGAATACATCGCACTCTTCTCCATCTGCCTCACGCACGACAACCGACATGATGGAACAGTACTGGCAGGTCAAGGAACAGTACAAAGAGGAACTGCTGTTCTATCGTTTCGGCGATTTCTACGAGATGTTTTTTGACGATGCGGCCGTGGCGGCGCGTGAATTGGACATTGTGCTGACCGCCCGTGCACACGGGAAAGGCAGCGAAAAGGTCCCCATGTGCGGGGTGCCGCATTATCGCTTGGAGCCGTATCTCACTCGGCTGGTCGAGAAGGGCTACAAGGTCGCGGTGTGTGAACAACTTGAGGAGTCCCACAAGGGAAAAGGGATTATTCCGCGCGATGTGGTGCGTATTGTCACACCGGGGACCTTGTTTGAATCCGAGAGCCGGGAACGAACGCTGGTTGCCGTGTTGTCCGAGAAAGATGCGGTCGGCGTCGCCAGTCTGGACCTGGCGACGGCTGAGTTTCTGGCTGCTGAAACAAATGTTGCTGATTTGCCCAGCCTGCTGGAGAAGCTCCAACCGCAGGAACTGATCCGTGTAGCAGGTGAGTCGTGCGACACGGGCTGGAGTCGTCAGGTCTGCCGTACTGAACGCCCGGCCGAGACGTTTCGCTTTGAACGGGCGCGTACAGTCCTCAGCAAGCAGTTTGGTCGCAAGCGCATTGACACTCTCGTTTTCTCCCATCGGCATGCCCTGTGCGCAGCCGGAGCCTTATTCGCCTATGCGCGGGAAACGCAGCGTGCTTTTCTGCCCCATATCCGTGCGCCCGAGCCGTATCGGCACGATGCCTTTGTCGTGCTCGACCCGCAGACGCAGCGCAACCTTGAACTGGTGGAAAATGTATTCGAGGGCTCGCCTGAGGGAACCGTGCTGGCCGTGCTGGACCATACCACCACCCGGATGGGTAAGCGGCGCTTGCGACACTGGGTGCTGCATCCCTTGCGCGCGGTCGATGAGATTCACACCCGCCAAGAGGCGATTGCCGAATTGAGCCGTCGCCATGATGTACGGGCAGAACTGCGGCGTGTTCTCTCCGGCCTGCCCGACCTCGAACGTCTGACCTCACGCATTACGTCTGCGATTGCCAACCCGCGAGACTTGGCCGCTCTGAAATCCGCTCTGGTTCGCCTGCCGAACCTCCACGCTGCCCTGACTAGGACCGGGAGCCGTCTGCTGACGACGTATTGTGAAGAAATCGATCTGCTGGACGATGTGACCGCTGAGATTGCCCGCACCCTTCTCGACGAGCCAAAACCTACGGCCAAAGAGGGCGGGCTGATTCGTGTCGGCGTCTCCGCCGACCTGGACGAACTGCGGGGGGTTCAAACCGATGGAACGGGCTGGCTGGCCGAGTATGAACAGCAGGAACGGGAGCGCGCTCAGATTCCCAACCTCAAGGTCGGTTTCAACAAGGTCTTCGGGTATTACGTGGAAATCACCAAGTCCGCGCTCAGTCGGGTACCCGAAAACTACATTCGCCGTCAAACTCTGGTCAATGCCGAACGCTTTGTCACGGATGAACTGCGCGCCTTTGAATCCACGGTATTGTCCGCAACAGACCGGGGCAATCAGTTAGAGTATACCCTCTTTACTCAACTCAGACAGCACGTCGCCGCCCAGGCCGAGCGGCTGCGCCACACTGCGACTATCCTCGGTACCCTCGATGCGCTGAGTTCCCTGGCAGAACTAGCTGCGAAGAAGGGCTGGATTCGTCCTGATGTCACTGACGAGTACGAACTGCTTATCGAAGAGGGGCGGCATCCGGTTCTCGATACGCGCGACGCACAATTTGTGCCAAACGACCTGCGATTGGACGCAAGCCAGCACGTCCTGATCATTACCGGTCCCAATGCCGCCGGAAAAAGCACCTATGCGCGTCAGGCGGCTCTGCTCGTGCTGTTAGCCCAAATGGGGAGTTTCATTCCCGCTCGGTCCGCAAGAGTTGGGGCCGTGGACCGTATTTTCACCCGGGTTGGCGCGGCCGATTTCCTGGCGCAGGGGTTATCGACTTTTATGGTCGAAATGATGGAGACGGCGAACATCCTGAAACATGCCACCGAGCGGAGTCTGGTCATTCTTGACGAAGTCGGTCGGGGAACCGGCACAACGGATGGCCGTGCCCTTGCCCAGGCGGTGGCCGAAAAGCTGGCCACCCAAGTCCAGGCCAAGACCTTGTTTACCACCCATTATCATGAGCTGGCGCCGGTCTCGGACGCTCTGCCCGGAGTGGCCAACGCCCGGCTTGAGGTCCGCGAGAATCAGGACGAAGTGGCCTTTCTCTATAAGGTCGTACCGGGAGCGGCCCAAAAGAGCTACGGTCTCTATGTCGCCAAGCTGGCCGGACTGCCGCCCGATGTGGTCGAGCGGGCCAAGGTGTTGTTAGCCGAGTTTGAAGCGGAGCAGCCCCCTGCGGGTGGCCAGAAACAGACAGCGGAACAACCCCAGCCGCAGATTGGCCAAGCCGTTGTAGACCGTCTCACCCAGGTGGACCCGTTGCGGACAACACCGATTGAGGCGCTGCTGTTGATTGCCGAATTGAAGCGAATGGCTGAGGGGGGAGCGGGCACGGAGACCCTCGACAATTGACGCCGTGCCTTGCACAATCACACGGACATCCACAGTCATGCCCATCCGCATCCTTCCCCCTGACGTACAGCAGAAGATCGCCGCTGGTGAGGTGGTGGAACGACCGGCCAGCGTGGTCAAGGAACTCATGGAGAATGCCCTGGATGCCGGAGCGCAGACCATCAGAGTGGAGGTTGAGGAGGCCGGCCGGCGACTGATTCGTGTCACCGATGATGGCGCCGGCCTGGCTGTGGACGAGGCTGCGCTCGCGTGTGAACGGTTTGCGACATCCAAGATTCAGCACGACCGCGACCTGACCCGCGTCCAAACCTTTGGCTTTCGCGGGGAGGCCTTACCCAGTATTGCCGCGATCTCACGGCTACGGCTTTTGAGTCGGCCGTCCCGCGCTCCGCTGGGAGTGGTAGTCAAAAGTGAAGGCGGAGAACTGAGTCCCGTTCAGGAGGCCGGAGCGCCGGTTGGGACCTGTGTCGAGGTTGCTGACCTGTTTTATAATACGCCGGCCCGCTTGCAGTTTATGCGCAGTTTGCGGACTGAGTACGGCCACATCATGGGCGCGTTCACGCGCTTTGCCTTGGCGTTCCCGGAGAGAACCCTCTCGCTGTCGTTTGATGGACGCGAGGTCTACAACTTTCCGTCTGTTCCGTTCCAGGAGCGGGTCGCCGCCTGCTTTGGCGTTGAGACCGCCTCGCGTCTGGAGACGTTCGAGAACACGGGTCTGAACGGACGCGTATGGGGATTTCTGGTGACGCAAGAGGAAGCCTGGCGCCGACGGTACTACTTCTTTGTGAATCGGCGGGCCGTCCGCAATGCCACCCTGTATCGGGTCGTGCGTGACACACTCGGGAATGACGGCGGCATGGTGTGCCTGTTCGTCGAACTGCATCCCTCCCAACTGAATGTGAATATCCATCCCGCCAAGACCGAGGTGCGTTTTCGGGATGACCCGAGTGTGTATGATCTGGTCCGGGGCGGTCTCCAACGCCGTTCCACGCCACGCTGGCTTTCGGCTTCGCAGGTTGCCGAAGACGGGGTGCCGTATGGAGAAGAACCGCATGCGGGCTTCTCTCTGGTCGGCCAAGTGGAAGCCACTTTTCTGCTGACTTTATCCAAAGGGCATTTGTATCTGCTGGATCAACACGCTGGCGAAGAGCGCGTATTATACGAACGGCTTCAAAACGGACAGGTTCAGAGTCGGTCTCTCATCTCGCCTCAAGTCGTCCAGCTCTCAGCCGAAGAACATGCTTTCTTCGATGAGCAGGCTGAAGCATTTGCGGCGTGCGGGTTCAGTGCCGAACTCTTTGGCCCGCATGTGCTGGCCCTCCGCGCAATCCCCGACTTTCTTGATCCCAGAACGTCGGGGCTGACTTTCTCTCGACTTGTTACGCGCGTGCGCACCCAAAAAGAAGACTTGCATCAAGCCCTCTCCTGTCTCGGCGCGATCAAAGCCGGCCAGGTACTCGACCGTGAAGCGCAAAGCCGTCTCCTCGACGCCTGGACCCAAACCGCTAATCCCCACGCCTGCGCCCACAACCGCCCCGTGTATTTCCGCCTGTCACTCGATGAAGTGCGACGCAAGGTTGGCAGGACAGGCTTAGGCTGCGGGTTTGAGAAGGAAAATCCGTAACCCCTCACCCCATCCGCTTGGGATCGGGCTGCATATGGCCCAGAATCGGGTGCGGCCGGTAGGGCTCTT
>JAJDZM010000051.1 GCA_022824615.1 Candidatus Binatia bacterium
CCCTGTCCGACGGCGGGGACAAAGATCTGCTCATCCAGGGTTTCCCCATTGGGCGAGATCAGGACGTCCCGCGGATCTTCCCGTTGTGGAATCACACTCAGTGAGAGTCCAGCGGGCAATTCGGTCGGCACGTCTTTGACCGAGTGGACCGCCAGATCAACCCGACCCGCCCGCAGCGCCTCTTCAATTTCCTTGACAAACAGCCCTTTACCGCCAATCCGGGACAAGGAGATGTTTTGGAATCGGTCACCGGAAGTTTTAACGGGAACCAGCTCAACCCTGAGGGCTGGCCACTGCTGCTCCAAGCGGTCTTTCACCCATCGCGCCTGCCACAGCGCAAGGGGGCTGCTTCTCGTTCCGATCCGGATGAGGGTGCGCATAATCTGCGACTGACAGTGGCCTACTCTTCGGGGGTATCAAGACCGAAGATTTGACGGATGACGTGAGGAGAAGCGCTCTCCTGGGTGTATTCAGCTTCACGCTTGGCGCTGTTGTGGTGGCGCTGTTTGAGATACGCCAGAGGTGGATGGAGGAACTTGTTCGTCAGGGAGCGGGTGAGAGCTTCGATCGATTCCTTTGCCTGCGGTGAGAGCTCGGCAAGCCCGGCCAGGGTTTTTTCCACTTCACGCGAGCGGATCATCTCGGCCTGTTCCCGGAGCGCCACAATCGTAGGAGTCACTTCTTGGTTGACAAACCAGCGCCAGAATTTTTCCACTTCCTCGGCTACAATAGCCTCGGCTTTGACGGCCTCAACTTGTCGCTCTCCCCTATTATCTTCAACCACCTGCTCCAGATCATCAATGTCGTACAAAAAGACATTATCCAGATTGTTCAGACGCGGATCGAAGTTGCGCGGCACCCCCAGGTCGATCAGAAACATGGGGCTGCGTTTGCGCTCTTCAAGCGCCTCTTCGACCATGCCGGAGTACAGAATATAGTGCGGGCTGCTGGCAGAGCCTATCACCATATCGGTGAGGTGGAGGTGTTTGTCCAGCTGATCAAACGGTACAACGGTTCCATTGCAGGTCCGGGCGAGTTCAACCGCGCGACGAAAGGTGCGATTGGTCACCATGATGGTGCCGATCCCGCGTCCGCGCAGATGCCGAACGGCTTGTTCGCCCATCTCACCCACGCCAATGACCATAGCGGTCTTGTCTTCCAGGTGGTCAAAAATCGTACAGGCCAGATCAACGGCCGCCGAACTTACCGACACCGCTTTGGCCGCGATGCTGGTCTCGGTTCGCACCCGCTTGGCCACCGAGAACGACTTGTGAAAACAGCGGTGCAACACCGTCCCCAAGGTGCCGAGCGTGGAAGATACATTATAGGCGTCTTTCACCTGACCCAGAATCTGGGGCTCGCCGACCACCAGAGAATCGAGACTGGAGGCCACGCGAAACAAATGGCTGACGGCTTCCTGATTGGTATGGGTGTAGAGGTAGGGCGCAAAGTGGGGCAGCGCCACGCGCTGTTCTTCGGCTAAAAACGCACGGATTTTCTCGTCCGCCGTATCCAGGTCTGGAGTATGGGCAACCACCTCAACGCGGTTACAGGTGGAGAGAATGGCCCCCTCTCGGATAGTCTCCGCATCCACGAGCCGTGGTAAGGACGCATCCAACGCGCCGTCGCTGAAAGCTAACTGCTCCCGAAGTTCGACCGGCGTGGTATGGTGGTTGAGGCCCACTACCATGAGCGAGGAGGCCGGCTGGACAAGACTAGCCAAACTGACCTCCATGTCGTCCGGGGAAAAACTGGACCCCTACAAAGGAAACCACCAGCGCGGCAAAGCACGCAATCGTCAGCGTGGCCGCCCGTCGTCCGCGCCAGCCGGCGCTCCGGTAATGGAGCAGCAGCGCGTAGAAAACCCAGGTCAGCACGGACAAGATGAGCCGGGGTTCCCATATCCAGAAGTGCTCCCAGGCGTATCCGGCCCAGACCGCTCCGCTCAACAAGCCGAGAGTCAGGAGCAAAAAGCCCCAGGCCAGGGAACGGTAGTTCAGATGATCGAGGGTTTCCAGCGAGGGCAACCGGCGGAGAAACGAAGAGGCTTTTTTCTGTTTGAGCTGTTTTTCCTGGACCAGGTAAACCAGGCTGGCGCTGAACGCAACGACAAAGACCGCATACCCAAGATAGGCGGCCGTCACATGAATGGGCAGCCAGGCACTTTGCAGCGTCGGCGGCAGCGCCCCCGCCTGGGTGTAAAAGACATACACCCCCAGGGTCAGGATAAACCCGATGGGACTCACAATAGCGCCTAGAATGGAAACGGGTAGCCGCCACTGTACCAGCAGCCCCATTGCCGCGGTGAGACAGGCAAAAAAGGAGAGGGCTTCATACATATCTGTGACTGCAAAATAGCCCACCGTGAGAGACCGAACCGCAATAGCACCGGCATGACACACACAAGCGGCCAGCAAGCAACCCGGCGCGACCGTCCGCACCACGGGCCGAGCGGAAAACAGTCCGACAATAAAGCTCACCGTGCTAAGCAGGTACAACAGCAGTGTCAGCGTCAGCAGCCAGACTTCCATAACACTCACTCACCACGAAAAGGCGAGACGCTCCAGGGTGTACGCCTCCCCCAGCGTCTGCTGCAGGAGTGCATCTAATTTATCGGTTTGGCGGGCTCGAAGATAGTCCAGCAGATGAGATTCGGCCAGACCGGTCAATAGGCGTCGGCGATCTTTCGCGCTGCGTTGTTCGTACATCATTGTTCACGAATCCGGCGCAACAATCGTTCCTCCGCCAATGACCAGAAAGCGCGTCTTGTCCAAATCGAGAAAAACAGGGTAATAGCTCACACGGCCCTCCTTCTGGTACGTGGCTCAAATCGTAACATACCGGTGAGAGGTGGGGGAGTTGGCGTTGTTGACCGGCGTCAAGGACGCCGTTGAGGCTCCAGCGGAATATTGCGTCCAGATACAGGGCTGCTCTTCAGCCCGTTGGAATACGCAACACCTGGCCGATTTGCAGGCGTTTGACGTTCTTCACGCCATTCAGACGCTTGAGGATGGACACCTTTGTGCCGTAGTGCCGGGCAATACTGCCGAGCGTTTGGCCACGGCGAACCCGGTGTTTGACATACCGCGCTGTGGCTTTGTCAGGAGAGTTGGCCGAGATGCGCAGCTTTTTCCCGACCGGTATCAGCGCGGCGTTTTTGATGCCGTTGAGCCGTTGGAGCGCCGCCACGGTTGTATTGTAGCGTTGGGCAATTTTTCCGAGCGATTCTCCCGGACGCACGATATGCATCCCGTCCTGCGAGGCGGCCCCTGCCACCTGGACGGGTCGGGTCGTCGGCCGTCTGTCCTTCCCTCTCAGGGGAACGCGCAGACGTTGTCCGATGCGGATGAGATGTGCGCTTCTGAGTCCGTTCAGGCCTTGCAGGGTCCGAACGCTCGTCCTATAGCGCTGGGCAATACCGCCCAGCGTCTGCCCGCGCCGGACCTTATGAAAAGCAAAGGCGGCGACCTGTTGGTCGGCCTTGGCCCGAGGGCTGAGCGCGGCGTAACGCCGGGTGAAGTCTTTCCGCGCACCAGCCGGGATGCGCAACCGGTGGCCACGTGGAACGTGGAGTTTCCCGTTCCGAACCAGTGACCCAAAGGACGGGTTGAGCGCCACTAATCGCTCGGTACTGGTGTTGGCGGCTCTGGCCAGATTTTCGAGCGAGACAAAATGCTGGAGCTCGACTTCGTCATACTGGAGGAGAGGGTCGCGCTTGATGGGACCGAAGTATTTGGCGCTGTTTTTCTCAACCTCAATGGCCGCCAGCAGTTCGGCATAAAAATTCCGCGACGCAAACCCGAACGTCCGGCTTTTGTAGCGGCGGATAATAGGCGCAATATCGCGTGTGCCGAGTTTCCGGACGGCGCGCGCCATACCGGCCGGGCCATGGTTATAGGCCGTGACCGCCAGCGGCCAGGTTTGCAGCTTGTCATAATTTGACTTGAGCAGATCGGCGGCGGCCCGGGTGGCAATGAGAGGGTCGAGACGCTCGTCAACCACATGGTTAATCGTCAGAAATAAGCGCCCAGTCGCGGGCATGAACTGCCAGATACCGGCCGCGCCGACTTTTGAATAGGCCTCAATGTTGAAAGACGATTCGATCAACGGGAGACGGGTCAGGACAACCGGAAGCCCTTTTTGACGGAATATCTTTTCCATCCTGGGCAGATACCGACCGGAAATACGCAGGCTCTGATGAAAGCGTTCCCGTATCCCGGACTGGGCTCGCAGTCGCTTTTTCGCTGCGGCCTTGCGAAACTTGTGGCGTTCCTTGACATCTCTGAAGAGCGCTCGAATTTTTTTCTCACGCGCACTCAGCGTCCGCCCTTTTGCGCCGTGTTTGTGGAGTTTACGCAGGGCGGCCCGAGTTTTTCCGAGTTCCTGCTTGGTCCGCTTGGCCTTCAGCTTCCGGACTTTGGCTTCGCTATGCTCTTTTAAGAGCGGCCGGAAATCGAGGACGGCATACACTTTGTCCAAATAGACCGCGTCGTGAATGACGACCTGATATTCCGAGTACGTAGCGAAAATTTTGGTCCAGAACTCGACCTGGGGCTGGAGGGCCTTTGGGTAGGGAAGCGGAGCAACCGCGGAGTGCGTGTGCTTGTCAACGTTTCCAAACGCAGCGCCGGACCACGCTCCGACAAACAAAACGACGAACAAGAACGCTGCACGCCATCCCGGACATTTTGCCTGCATCGCCACCCTCTCCTGCTATCACACTGACCAACTCTTATGCAGACCGTCTATCTGCGCTTTTTCTATAATAGTAAATAAGCTCTCCAACTAGCAAACCCACGCATCCAGTTCAACGTACCCCCAGGCAGATTCCGCCGCCCCCGCTTTCTTTCCAGGGAGAAAGTCGGCTATGAAGAGGAGCTAGAGGAGGCGGTATGCGAATCTCACTCTTTCATTTGCCCAGTTTTTTCCCGGAATTTCACACCAGCGATGAACAATTCTACCTGGACATGCTCACAGAGACCGACCGAGCTGAGGCTCTCGGCTTTCACTCTGTCTGGTTTGCGGAACATCATTTTTATAATTACGGCGGCCATCTGCCCTCCGTGCCCGTGATTGGGGCCGCGGTTGCCCAACGCACGAAGAACATCCGCATTGGCTCCGGGATTGCTCTCCTGCCGCTCCAAGACCCGATTCGGCTGGCAGAGGAATATGCCATGCTCGACTGCCTATCAGGCGGGCGATTGGAGTTCGGGATTGGACGGGGATTTCAAAAGGGCGAGTACGATGCCTTTGAGCGCAATATGGGTGACAGTCGGGCGCTGTTTGAAGAAGCCCACGCCATCATCATGCAAGCCTGGGCGGAAAGACGGGTCTCTCACGACGGCACATTCCGCAAGGTCCGCAATCTCCAGGTCATTCCGCAGCCCGTCCAGACCCCCCCACCCGTCTATGTTGCCTGTATTTTTACGCCGGAATCGTTCGAATGGGCCGGCAAGATGGGTTATCATTTGATGGTCGTCTCCTATGCTCAGCCCAATCCGGAAGTCCTGGTGGGCCGCATCCAACTCTTCACCCAAACCCGGCAGGCCCATGGCTACACGGATGCTCCGGAAATCCTCGGGGTGTACCATTTTTATTGCGGCGAGACCGCGGAAAAGGCAAAGGAAGAGCCCCGCGAGGCCATGATGCGCTATATAAACGCAGTGGCCGCCTCCAACCAGGAAGCCGCCTACTCCGATCAGTATCGGCCGTACCAGGGCCTCAAGGACGCCTTCAAGACCTTTGACTATGAAGGGTATCTGTACCCGCATAAAGTCATCTTTGGTGATCCGGACCAGTGCGTCGAGCGCATCAGGGAAATCCAGGCCATGGGCATCACCAACGTGAGCCTGCTGGCAAATTTCGGCGGGTTGGCTCACGACAAAATTATGGGCTCGCTGGAGCGGTTCGGAAAAGAGGTCTTGCCCAGAGTGTCGTAGCGGGCGTCACGCCTCACTCTCAAACGGACGATACGGTACATTCAGCCCGAGACTCAGCATCAGACGCACGCGGGCTTTACGCGGGGAGAGTACGTTTTCAAGCCTGATTCCCGCAGCCATGAGTTCATCGTACGCGCCGGGGTAATACTGCGGTGCCGCGGTGGGTCCGCTTGGAGCGCCGGAACAACACACCACGGGCAGCCCCATGGCTGCCAGACGGCGGATTTGTACGAGTGCGGTTGGTGGGATGCTCCCGGCCCCCATGCTCGCGACGACCAGGCCGTCTATGGACCGCTCGGCCCGCTCACCTACCAGCTTGAGCAGTGCGGCGTCATCGCCAACCCCAAGCGTGAGGATGGGAATTGAGTAGGACATGGCTTGGGGCAGACGCCCCAGACGATTCCAGCGCGTAGGCTGCCAGCCGAGTTCAATCCGCTGCCCGTTGACGCGTCCGGACGGAGCACCGCGCCGCGCCGTAAAGGCGTCCAGGGCGACGGTATCGCTTTTGTACACGCTCCAGGTCTCAAAGATGTCACCGTGCAGCGTGACCAGCGTTCCGTATTCAGGCAACAAGCAAGAGGCGACCCGCACGGCGTTCTCCAGGTTTTGTATTCCGTCATAGTCGACGGCCCAAGTTGGCCGCATCGCCCCGGTAAAGACAATGGGCACGGCCCTAGAGAGCATTTCATCGATCCCATACGCCACCTCTTCGAGGGCATCGGTTCCATGCGTCACCACGATACCGTCCATGCCCCCCTTGGCCGCCCGCGCAATCGTCCGCGCAAGCGTGAGCAACTCAGCCTCTGAGGAGATCACCCCGTCAGGATACGGCAGGTCCAGGCAGTGCAGATGTCCGGTCTCGATTGCAGTCCGGGCTAATAAATCGGCGGCCGACAGCACGGGACGACTCTTCCCGCCCGGCTCGGTGCGCCCCTGACTGATTGTCCCGCCGGTTGCAATAAGGAGCAGTTCTCTCCGGTTGCCCACATGCGGCATGTGCGTGCAGTCCGCTTAGCCCGTATAGCGAAAGAGGCTCAGGAGAAAGAGGTTGTCGGGATCAGTCCATTGGGATTGAGATTGAAAGCCGTGGCCGGTCAGTTGTTCTTTGACTTCTTGCGCGTCGAACTTTCTGGATATCTCCGTATGGATGGTCTCCCCCACCTGGAACGAGACGGTCAGGTCTAGGGCAGTGATAGTCACTTCCTGGGCCACCTCACTCTTCAGGTGCATTTCGATTTGATGCAGTTCCCGATTATAAAAGGCCAGATGAGAAAACTGCGCGAGATTAAAATCCGCCTGGAGCTCGCGGTTGATATGACGCAGGATGTTGAGGTTGAAATCGGCCGTGACTCCAGCCGCGTCATTATACGCGGCTTCTATAACCTCAACAGACTTCCGCAGGTCGAGCCCCAATAAGAACTGATCGCCAGGATGGAGGTAGGCCGCCAGGTGCCGGAACAGTTCGGTCTGCTCCGTCGGACTGAAATTACCCAGATTGCTACCCAAAAAGAGGACGAGGCGGGGTCGGGTATTAGGCAGGACGGTAAGTCCGGCCAGATAGTCGGTCGCCAGGGCCTCAATCGACATGGTGGGGTAGTCAGTCAGCAAGCCCCGTGCGGTCTCTTCGAGCATCGACGCGCTGATATCGATCGGCACATAGTGCAGGAGATGGTCCCGGCGTTGATATTCATCGAACAGGAGGCGGGTTTTCACCGAACTGCCGCTTCCCAGCTCGACCAGTGAGGCGCCCGCCGTCTGTCGCACGATATCCGCGGCGTGCGTGCGCAGGATCTGCGCTTCGGTCCGGGTGAGGTAGTACTCCGGCTGCTGGCAGATATCCTCAAACAGACGCGACCCATAGGCGTCGTAAAAATACTTGGGCGGCAGGGTTTTCTGGCTTTGCCGCAAGCCGAAGGCAACATCCGTCCGCAACTGCGAACGTACCTTACCCACTGTAGAAATTTGCAAACGGTCAGTCTCCCGGAATTGTGTTGACATACAAAACAACCCACCTTACTCAGTCAATCAACCGCCTCTCGCCGCGCTAGGGCGCGGCATCCTTTGCACACCGCAAGCCGGCAAAGACGGCTCGCATGCCGGGATGATACCAGTTCCGAAACGTTGAGCGTAGGACATGCCGTCGCGTTGCCCACGACCCGCCGCGCAAGACCCGGTGGTGTTGATCAAAATACGGAACCGAATAGCCGTCGTACGGGAAAGCCTGAAAACCCGGATAGGGGTGGAACCAGGTGTGGGTCCACTCCCAGACCCCGCCGAGCAGACCGAGACCGGACTCTGGAGGATCTGACTGCGCAGCGGCGGCTTGCCGTTCAGCCTCCCACCAGGCCGCTTTCTCCCATTCGGCCTCGGTCGGCAGCCGTTTCCCGACACAGCGGGCGTAAGCCTCGGCCTCGTACCAGCTCACACACCGCACAGGTTGGGCCGGGTCCAACGGTGAGACACTGAACGGGTCAATCTCCAGCCAGTGCCCCCGAGTACCCCCTGGGCGCCAGTACAGGGGATGGGCAATATGATGCGCCTCGCACCAGCGCCACCCCTGCTGACTCCACCAGGCAGGGTTCCGATATCCGCCGGCATCCATGAACTCCAGGAAATCGGCGTTTGTGACCGGCGTTGGATCAATCCAGAATTCCTCAAGCCAGACCTGCCGGGCGGGCCGTTCATTGTCCAGCGTGCGCGCGCTGTCGTCGCTGCCCATGCGGTAGGCTCCGGCGGGAATCCGGACCATGGTCGTTCGGTCGGAACGCGGAGAAGGACTCTGGCGCGGCACGGCGGTGGAAGAGAACTCTCCCCTCTCTTCCACATCGAATCGCCGGGCTGCAAGCAGATTGAGAATCAGCAGGATGGTCTCGGTATGCTGTTCTTCGTGTTGGAGGAGCATGTTCAGGATGCGACCTTCACCCAGCAGGGAATGGCTGTCCGGCCAATCGCCCCGCTCCAGAAAGGTAAACACGAACGCGCGCACTTCGTCCAGGTACGTAAAGACCTCGGACGCGGTGGGGAGATTGACCCGATTCTCTTTCGGGTTCTCAAGCGGAGAGAAAACCACGTCGTACTCAGGCAACAGGGAGGCGGCGCGCTGACACTGTTGGAGAATCCAGAAGCCTTCGGTCACCCCGATATGGCCGAGGTGCCAGCCGACCGGACTGAACTCGGCGTGGACTTGGTAACAGAAGTCCTCTGACTCGATCTCCGCGAACAGCGATTTGGTATATTCGCGCGCCTCGACCATCCGTCGCTGGAAGTCCGCAATATCAATCATGCCCCCTCCTGGCCGCCAAGGGCGATAAGATCAACATCCGTGGCGTTCCGGCAGATCACAATATGACTCTCCGGGACGGTCTTCCAGCCTGGGTCGGCAGAGAGTTTTTCCGAGGCGATAACCACCGCGTCGGAGAAATCCGCTCCGTTGCACACATAGTACAGCGACGGCGCCGGCGAGGTATTGGCAAAGCGGAGGGCGACCACGTGCAGCCCGTCGGACAGCACCAGGTTCAGCCCCATATGAACCGCCTGACCGCGTGTCCAGTCCAGCAACTGAGCAACCGTGTGCTGAATGGCGGTCGCATATGCCTGTGGCGTCTGCTCCTGACCGTGCAGAAAGTTCAGGATAAGGGCAAAAATATGCTCGGAGTCGGTCGAGCCCCGAATGAGGCGATAGTACTCATCGTGGAGGGCCTCGCGTATTTTACGCAGCAGGCCATCCCGGGACTTTTCAATAAAGCCATTATGCATGAACGACAAACGATCGTAGGCAAACGGCTGACAGTTGCTCTGATCGAGTCCGAAACCGGGTGTGGCGCTACGGACGTTGGCGACAATACAGTCCGAAACAATATGACGGCTCAAGCCGGGCAGATTACGATCATTCCAGATCGGGACAATATTGGTGTAGATACACGGCGTGGGGTCAAGCGCACGGTTATACCACCCGACCCCAAACCCGTCCACATTGACCGTTCCGGCGGTCATCTCCTTGGGCTGGTAACTCTGCTCTATCAGGGAATGCTCAGGCGCGCTGATGACCTCGGCGAGCGGGACCGGCCTTCCACGATACACAACAAAACGACACATACCCCTGGTCCAGACCCTTGGGTTGACGCATTTACCACGGCGAATGGGCCGGCTGTTTCAGCATTCGGCGGCGTAACACCTCGGCTTCGGCATGAATCGCCGCATAGCTGGGGCCGAACAAATCGATTTGGGCCAGCACGACCCCAAACTCGCTCACCGGACGAATTTCCTGTCCCGGCTCGACATAGATCGTCAGATCGCTCACTTCCTGCGCCTGCGTGAAATCGAACAGATTCTCGGCCAGATCTTCACCAAACGTGATAAAATTAAACTGGCCGCCCACGATATCGGTCGGTATTAGTGGGGGCTGAGGCGCCCGCCCGCTGGCCAGCGTCAGTCCGGCTTCGTACACGCAGGCCCCGAGACAGCGACGATACAGATTATAGAAACAGGTCGCCGCCCGTCCGTTGACCTCCGTCAGGGTAACCGCATCGTCATGACACCAGAACTCGATATTGAAGAAGCCGTTGTCCAGACCGATATTGCCGATCGCTTCCAGGGCCTGCTGAGCCAGCAATTCCTGGATGTGGGCCGGATGCCGGGACGGCAGCGAAAAATTGTCAATAATCCGGGTGCCCGGATAGGTATTGGTATCCGTAATCGCCCAGAGCGCCGGCCGCACATTGGCGACCCAGCCCTCGACCGTCACCTGCGGCCCGTCAACAAAGTCTTCGACCAGCATGATTTCTCGGTTGGCCAGGGGGAACTTCTCGCAGTCGATATAGCGCTCGAAAAACGGCAGATAGAGCGGCGACCAGGCCGGATATTCCCGTCGGGCAACCGCCAGTGCCCGCTGGAGGTCATCGGCCGAGTCAAGCTTAAAGCCCAGAATCCCGAGGTTCAGCCAGGGCGGTTTGAGATAACACGGGTAGCGCGTAATCGCCGGCTGCTCGTCCGCCAGATCGATGGGGTCACAGCGGACCGGATGGGGTTCATATTGACGACCGTAGTATTTGTGGAGGCAGAGAAAAACCGACTCCACACTCGGTCCCGGAAACCCGAACTCCTCACATAAGACCGCAGCCACGATATCGGCCACGTCGCGGGAATAGAAAACGGCATCAATGGAGTGGGCCTTGATATAATCGCGGCACTGGTCGGTATACGCCAGCAGGTCCAATTCCGGGGAGGGGGTGCGCGGATTGAGCGGCGCGTCGAGCAGATGAAACCTATGCTCGGACATGCCGGCCAGGGCGTTGCGGTCCCGTTGCGACGGGCACGGAATCAGGACGTCCACCACTCCCCTTCTTTATTCCGCTAGATCATCCGCATATGTGCTGACAGGCGGTGTCATGGCGAGACATCAGGCAGCCTGTTTTTGGCCCTCAAGCACGGCCTTAAAATCGGCGGTGCGCAGCGTCGCAGCCACGCTCATATCATCGTTCAGGACATCGAACAGGGCATCGCTGTCGCCGCGCACGCTGTAGTGCACGATCGCCCCGTCGGCGCCACCGCCTTCGAGATGCGCGTCCCCGGCGGGGCTGGAGGTGTATTTTCCAACCGGGCGGACATCTTTCACCGCGCTTCCATCGGCTTCGTAGATAATATGCTCGCCATCCACGACCAAGGTGTTGGTCAGGGCCAGATGACGGTGCAGAAAGATCTTCTCGTTTGGCGCGAATTTGACCATCAGGTCCACGATATTGTTTTCTTCATCCACATCGAGCAGGGTGACCTCGAGGTGCTCAAAGTCGCCCAGGCTCTGCCACCGGATATTACGATCGTCAAAACGGCGGGTAGAGGGTGTGGCTGCCATATATCTTCTCCTCTATGATTGCGGTGTTGCTCAAGGCGGCGAGCATAGCAAGCGTTCCGGGGACGGACAAGGAGTCAGCATGCAACGAATTGAGGGCGGATGCCACTGCGGGACGATCCGGTACGAACTCCTGTGGCCGCTCGATGCCGCGGAGATTCCTGTTCGGGCGTGCAGTTGCAGCTTCTGCATGAAGCACCGGGGCACCTACACCTCCCACCCCCAAGCGGAACTCCATGCAACGATCACGGACACCACGCACGTTCCCACCTATCGCTTTGGCCATGAGACGGCCGACTTCTACGCCTGTGCCCGTTGCGGGGTGCTCACCTTTGCGGTGAGCCGGATTGCCGAGCGCGATTATGCCGTGGTCAACGTCCATACGTTTGAGCGTATCGACCCGGCCAATTTCACCACCCACATAACCAATTTTGACGGGGAGACACCCGAGAGCCGCCTTGCCCGACGCCAGCGGACCTGGACGCCCACGGTCCGGATTACTCACACCCGGAAAGAAGAATCGACCGAGTTTTAAGGAGGACTCCATGCTGCTCTATCTCGATACCAAACGCGCGCCCAACCCGCGCAAGGTGCGCATCTATCTGGCCGAAAAAAACCTGGACATTCCGATCAAGGAAATCGACCTGTACGCCGGCGAGCAGAAGACGCCAGAGTTTCTGGCCAAGAACCCGTTTGCCGGCGTTCCCATCCTGGAGCTCGATGACGGTACGGTCCTGATCGAAACGCTGCCGATTATGGAGTATCTGGAGGAACTCTATCCCGACCCGCCCCTGATCGGCACCGACCCCGTCAGCCGGGCTCTCGTGCGCTCCTGGGAACGGCGCTGTGAGATCGGGGTGTATTTGACGGCCTCGCGCATGGTGCTGTCCAAAGGCGACGTATCCGACCAGGCCCGTCGCGTCCTGATGCACCGCCTCCCGCTGGTCAACGACGGCCTGGAAGGCAAGGACTGGCTGGCCGGGAATTTCTCCATTGCTGACATCATGCTGTTTATCGGCCTGGAGACCGCGCATCACCGCGGAACGTTTCAGCTCGACCCGGCCTGGAACAACCTCGTCCGCTGGTACGATGCCATGAAGGCACGACCGAGTGCGTCGGTGTGAGGGTCAGAACGTTTCGCGTAGGGTCTTCTCCTATCCCCTCTCGGGAGGGGTGGCCCGAAGGGCCGGGGTGGGTTGGGACATCCATCTCAGCAGACGTGTCGGGCTATGCCTGCGGCTAACCCGACCCACAAAGCTGCTCTCCTCGCCCCTCAGGGGAGAGGATTAAGGTGAGGGGAATCTCAACTGAACGACCCTCACCCCAGCCCTCTCCCTGACCAGGGAGAGGGAAGCCTGATCCCTAAAGGAGACCATAACACATCGCCTCCCTCTCCCATTCAGTCCGGCACGCAGTCCAACCTTTCCGCCGTGAAGGGGTGCGGCGTTCTGCGCTGTTCTTCGCGGCGCTCTATTTTGTGCAGGGCACCATCGATCTCTCAACCGGCCTGCCCTATCAACCGATTCAATATCTCCTCAAAGAAGACCTCAGCCTGAGTGCCGCGCAGGCCGGCTTTGTCTGGGCCATGATCGGCTTGGGGTGGACCATCAAGCCGGTCTACGGCCTCGTGTCCGACTTCCTGCCGTTGGGCGGCTCGCGGCGCAAGGGCTATCTCATATTGATGAGCGCCTTGGGTCTGGGAAGCTGGCTGGCCCTGGCCGTTGCACCGGCGGCGTATACCACCGTCCTGGTGCTGCTCATGGCATGTTCGTTTACCCTGGCCTTTGCCGACGTCATGGCCGACGCGCTCATGGTCGAGACCGGGCGGCCCCTCGGTCTCACCGGAAGTTTTCAATCGATTCAATGGGCGGCAATGGGCCTCGCCTTGACCCTCGCCCATCTCGGGGGCGGCTATCTCTCGGAATATGCGACTCCGCAGACCGCTTTTTTCGTGTGTGGGTTCTTTCCGCTCGCCACCTTGCTGGCAACCCTCTTCTTTGTGCGGGAAGTGCCGCATCAATCGGGACAGGCGCAGTTACGAGAGACCGCGCACGCGCTCAGAACAGCCGCCCGGTCGCGTGCGGTCTGGATCGTGGCCGGTTTTCTGTTTGTGTGGAATTTCAGCCCGCTGTTCGGCACACCGCTCTTATACTACGAGCGAGATATTCTCCAATTTTCAAAAATCTATATCGGTACCCTCGGCGCGCTGGCAAACGCGGCCGGCATGCTGGGTGCGGTCGTCTTCTTTTTCTTTTTTCGGAACGTTTCCCTCCGTCGCCTCCTCTTTATCGCGGTGACGCTCGGCGTGTTGTCAACACTCAGTTTCCTGGGCTTAACCGGACCACGGTCTGCGATCATCATTTTTCTCAGCTACGGTCTGATTTCGCAGATTACGCATTTGGCCGTGCTCGATCTTGCGGCCCGCTCCTGCCCGGCCCGCGTTGAGGGAACGGTATTCGCGCTCCTGATGTCTGCCCTGAATCTGGGTCGAAGCGGGTCTCAGGTGCTGGGCGGCTGGCTCTACGATCAGACCGGCTTTGTCCCGTTGGTTTTCATCAGTGCCGCGTTCACCGCCCTGTGCTGGTTGATGATTTCTTTGCTGCGGTCGGAGGGAACGGCCTCGATGTAGAGGTAGTAAGTCATCACTGCTTCGTCACAACTTGAATGAACATGCAACGTCCCGTATTTTCCACGGATATGCAGTGTGGCGCGGTATATCCGTAGCTAGGCATTATCGAAGGAAGCCCATCTGTTCTGGGAAATTGAACTCACGAACTCGACATAAAGGAAGCCCTGAATGCATACGAGGGAACTCATAACGCTAGGCTTATTCTTAAGAGAAGTCATCCGATCCCAGAATCTGCCTAATCTCTATCAAGAGCTGATTGACGCCGTATCAAACCAGAATCTAGACGACGTTGGAACTTGCTATCAAGCACTGATAGAGGCCCACAGGGACGCAGAGAAACAGGTTCTCAGTCCAGCTCAGAAAAAACTGATCAAAGACTATGGTGCAGAAAATCTCTTAGGTTCGTCTGCGGTAGCAAGACTCGAGACAATATTTCAAGAGAATCGGGCCTACCCACCTGGAGTGATCGAAGCATTAGGCGAGATGTTGAGAGAGACTATCAATATCGCCGAACGAGCAGAGCTACTTATCAAAGCGCTTGAACCATTACTAGAATCTGGAACCATTACGGATGACGAACTAGGAGATGAAGAGGGACGCTTATGGCTCTCCTTCGATGAAGAGACTACAGTTTTAAGCATTGAGGACCTCGAAAAGGCTGCCGAAACTTGGAAGCAGATACTTCACAATTTTTCTAGGATGCCTAACGCATCTACAGACGGTGGGCGCCTGCTTCAGATACAAAAACACTCGCCACTAGAATTAGAGCTGGCAGCTAGCATAGCATTGTTGACACCTCTAGCTCTGGGAATAAAGTGGCTACTTTCTAGAATCGAACAAGTAATACATATCCGTCAAGAAGCGGAAACATTGAAACAAATGAAGGTAAAGACCGAGATCGTTGAGTCTCTGTATGAAGAAGCTGAGGAACGTCGAAAGACGATCATCGATGAGGCAGCAGATCAGATCAGAGAAAGGTATGAAACCGATGGGGAGGTGAGGAATGCGGTCGGACAGGCATTAGCTAAAGTGCTTGAATTTATCGAAAGAGGCGGAAAGCTTGACATTGATGTACAAGCAAACGGAGAGCAAAATTCTGAAGATGCAGACGACAAAATTTCCGGTTTAAAAGGCTTTATCGAAGATATTCGAAAAGACATACGGCTGTTACCTTCACCACCCTCGGAGACTAGTGAAGAATCCGGGCCAGATGAAAATCCAACACCTAGCTAAAAAATAGATACACGGAGCGCCAACAAGCTGAGGCATAGTTATTCACCGTTTTGGAGGACGTTGCATGGCTATTTAGTTTTTAGGAGCGTTACGATTATCTGTGGCGGATGTGGGGGACATTGCACGGTACTTCAGATTATCGAAAAGATTACAATCCACCGGGTCTAGCTGCTCCTTGCCATGCTCTGGGGTACCTAGTATGGACTTATGGCTTCCAACACTCCTCAATCCGCTCCATCTGGTCAATGGTAAAGCGGAGGGTGTTGACGACATTCTGGATATTCTCGATTTCATCCAGAGAAAGCGTTCGGCCTTTGCGGGATTTGAGATATTTGTCGAGCACTTGGTAGCCGCCGATATGAAATGCCCACACGTCTTGTGGCACGGGTGAGAAACACTGTGTTTTGTTGAGGTATAGCCGTCCGTGCTGTGAGTCGTAGCGCGGTTTTTCAACCACGAAATCACCTGCGGTGACATCAACCGTCAGAGCGTCAGGAATGGTCTTGAGCAAGTGCGCTTGCATCAATTCCCAGCCAAGGGCTGACAATACCTCGAACGTCTCCCGCTCCTCGACAAACGGGATACGAGGGAAATCGATTTTCAAGAAATCCAGGTATTTTTGCCGATACGTCGGGCTGTGCAGAACGGCATAAATATAGCCAAGGAGGTCTTCCGGGCTGTAGTGGTGCTGGTAGTGCGTATCTATAAACGCCCGGAACTCAGGACTGAAGTTTTCAATCCGCTCTTTGCCTTGGGACGGGTCTTCCTCTTCAAAAAGCGTGGTTGCCTTTTTTGCCTGTCCCGCTGGCGGTGGGTAAAGATACAAAGGGAAAACAGAGGAGCCGTCCTTTATTTCAATGAAAACTGCCGGGGTTGGGTCCTCACTCATTAGGACGTGTTTCCACTTGGCGGCTTTGGTTTGTCGAACGATATTAAGGCACAAATTTTTACGCCATGCGACATGATTTACGAGTTCGCGTCGCGGATAATCCATGAATTCATAGCCAAAGAAGCACCAGCGTGTATCAAAAGGACGATAAGAACAAAGAAGGACACTCTGCGTCGGTCTATCCATGGCTCGAAGTGAGGTGCGGGCTTCAGAGATATGCCAGTCACGATTATCCCGGATTGTATATTTTTCTTGTAATGTTTGATTGGTCATATGCCCATCGACCATATCCTGGATGCGTCGCTCTATATCACTTTTTTCGTAAGCGATGGCGAAGTGGTCACGATGGGTTTGAAATCCAAGAACGTTCTTTGAGAATATCTTCGGTATCCCCCACCCTCGTTCGTATTCTTCACGCAATGCTTCATCTTGCGGGATAAACAGATAAAAAGGGGATGATGGATGCAGTTCCATCCACTCCACCACATCTTTTTCGGTTTCGAGCAAGGCTCGATATTTTGCGTTCCGATTGCCCCACAGGTCGGCATGATAGACCGCCTGTGACACCCCCTCCTTTTTCACCAGCAGGGAGATTGCCACACCCTGTTCAATATCGAATACGTTCTCATCCTTGCCGCCCTCCGGCGATCTCTCCTGCTTCTTGGTGTTGCCGTGCAGATCCATCAAGTACATCTGATTGAAGGTTTGCATGAGGGATTGGCGCATTCCCCGGAAAGTTGGATTGTCCAGGAAGGAATGATTGGTGATGATGCCGACGACGCCTTCTTCCACTTGTTCCATCTTCCATTGCGCGAAGCGGATAAACTTCACGTAATCGTCTTGCAGCCATTTGGGGTTCTTTTCGCCCAGCGGTTTGCCGTCCACCGTCTTATAGATATCAATTAAATCCGTGATCCATTCCCCCGTATTTCTTGAATGCCCTGAATACGGCGGATTGCCAGTAATCACCAGAACGGGCTTATCCTTAATTTCCTGCGCCGCCTCCACTTCGCGTGACAGCGCCGGTAGCAGCAGGTTCCGCTGTGGCTCTATGGGTTCCAAGGTGTTGGTCAGGTAGATATTCAGTCGCTCGCCGGACTGCATGACATGGCCTTTGTCGTGCAGGAACTGCGACAACTTCAAATGTGCAACTGTGTACGGGGCAATCAGATATTCAAAGCCGTGCAGGTTTTTCAGGACATGTTCTTTGACAATGAGGTTGCGGGTTCCTTCGGATGTGGCCTCGAAGATGTGATGCAGGATTTCGAGCAGAAAGGTGCCCGTACCAGTGGCAAAGTCCAACACGGTGACGCGCTTACGGTCGGCCAAGCCGTTGGTGATGCCAAAAATGTCCTTGAGGATATCGTTGACAGCTCGGACGATAAAATTCACTACCGGCGGCGGGGTGTAATAGACGCCCCGGCCCTTACGGGTGTCCTTGTCGTAGGCTTTCAGAAAGTCTTCGTAGAAATAGACATACGGGTCTTTGGCAAACAACTGCCGATCGTCTTGGGTCTTGGGAAGCTGGCCGGACTGCTTCGAGAATGCGAGGTCTTCGTGAATGGCAGTCAAATCGAGCGTGTTCATGATGCTGAGGATTTCTTCCACCAGCCAGCGGATGCCTCGGTATTCGTCTTGGTCCAACTCGTCCAGAAAATCGACCAACTCACGCAGCAGGGCAAAATTCGTCGGGATATAGCGCTTGGCGTTTCCCAGCGTGACCGCAGTCGTCTCCCCGGCGTTGAGCGTAGCCAGGAACAGCCCATAGCCCAGCGTTTGGGCAAAGGCATCGGCAAACTCTTCAAGTGCGAGTTCCTGGAACACCTCCTCCTTGAACACCACGTATAGCCCGTACAGCCGTCCTTCCTGGTGTTCCTTCTCTTGTCGTTTCAGTTCTTCCAACAGGAAATCACGGAGATCATGACAGCGCACGGCCAAGGCGCGGGACAAGATGTTGATGTTGCCCAACTTGGCCGGTGGGACGGACAGGAAGCCAGCTATCAGCTTGGTGACTTTTGCTGTCTTGTCCGGGTCAAGTCGCGCCCTGCGGTTGCCCACATCGCTGGGGTAGCAGAACGTTTCACGATTGATGACTTCGCCGTCTCTTAGCCATATCCACTCCAGATAGTCGGTGAGGATGAGATTCCCGGACAGGCGTTTATACTTGGCGATTTGATCGGATCGCAGCACCGCGTCCAGGTTGTCGCCAATGGGCTTGGTTTCGAGATAGCCCAAGATCGCTTCATTCAGTTTGATTTTGAAATCGGGCGCACCCAGCTTGGTCTTGTCTCGCTTGGGTTCGTGAATGACGACGATATTCGAGTTTTTGTCGGCGGCAATGGCATTCAGCAAGTTTTCCAGTGCGCCGCGTAGAGTGTGTTCTGTGCTCTCTTGAGAATCAAAGTTCTTGATTGCGGCAAAATACGTTGGAAGTGCGTTCATATGATTAGCCAGTCATGCTACCGAGTCTCGGTATTTTAGATTCTTCCCAACTAACCCCGGAGCGATACCTTCCGGCACTGGCCGAATTTCACGCCTCACTGTCTAGTGGGGCGTGATTTTTCTCTGAACGGTCTAGTGTGAAAGGGAACGGCCTGCTGAGGCCAGTACCCATGATTCTTCAGGTTAGCGAAAAGATTGAAACCTGCTACCCCCTCCCCTAAACGATACGCGATGGCGGGCGCGGGGCATCGAATATTTCACGCTGAAACGCATCGGCCGCACGTAACACCGTCGCATCGTCGCCTTTGCGTCCGATCAGCATCATGCCAATCGGCAGGCCGTTCGACAGACCGCAGGGCACGTTCATGGCCGGATGGCCGGTGGCGTCAAACGGGGAGGTGTTAACCAAGTGTTCAAACGCCAGTTGCACACACTCCTCCCGGCTCACATCCGCGGGTGGAATCTTGGGTGCCATGAACGGTAGCGTAGGCATGACTAAGAGATCACACTCCTCTAAAGCGGCATCGTAGGCCGCAGATAAAGAACGGGCTAAATTTTGGGCTTTGGCATAATAGCGTCCGTGGTAGCGCTCCTGCATATACTGGCCGGCCAACATGGTCAGTTTGACGTTCTCTGATAAATCGCCTGGTTTCGTCAGGAGACCGCGGGCCATGGCATCAAGCAAACTTGTCGTGTAGTGGCCCTTCCAGTTCGTGCCCATGCCGTTGCCCTGCACCATCAGCACGGTTGCACCCTCTTGAAATATGGCAAAGAGGATGTCTCGGCCGTGACGGTGCCATGGTATGGAGACGGTTTCGACACGCGCGCCGAGTTTCTCAAACGCATGGGCGGATTGTTCGACACTCTCATCCACCTCCGCCTCAGACACGTCCTCCCAGCCAAAACCCTCCTGGACAATCCCGAGGCGCAGACCATCGATTTTTCCGGACAGGGCTTGCGCATACGCTTGGCCTTGCAGAGCGGCCTGCTGACGCGGGTCGAGACCGTCCGGCCCGGCAATCACTTCCAGCAACAGGGCCACATCAGCCACTGTCCGTGCCATGGGTCCGGCATGGTCTATGGTGAGTTCGATGGGAGCAATGCCAGTATAGGGAACCAATCCATACGTAGGCTTCAGGCCATAAATCCCAGACCAGCAACTCGGCATCCGAATCGAGCCGCCCTGATCACCGCCAATCGCCATATCGACTTTGCTCGCCGCAACAAGCGCCGCACTGCCGCTTGAGGAGCCACCAGCCATCCGACTCGGATCGTGTGGATTTTGCACTGGTCCTGTATCGCTGGTGTGGCTTCCCCCTGACCAACAGAAATGCTCACACACCGCCTTACCGAGAATCGTGCCACCGGCATCCAGAATCCGGGTGACGATAGTGGCGTCGATTTCCGGCGTGTAGCCCTCCAGCACGCTGCTGCCGTTCATCATGGGCACACCCGCCACACAGACATTGTCCTTGATGGCCAGGGTCTTCCCCGCCAACGGCCCGGACGGCGCGCCGGCAATCTCGGTTTTCCAGTACCAGGCATTGTACGGGTTCTCCTCCGGTTGCGGCCGGAAACCGGGGGTGCGGGGATATTTGACCGGCAGGGTGGGTTCGGTCAGGGCGTCCAGACGCGCGTAGGATTTCATTATCCCGTTCATCAGACCTTGAAACGACTCCGTATCGGCGTCAGTCAAGCTCAGGCCATAGCCTTCGGCAATATCGACGATCTCTTCTAGTGTTGGTGCTTGTACTGGCATACCGTCCTCCTTTTGATTCGAGGGATAGCGCATCTGCCTTTCCCTTGCCAAGGCGCACGAAGCCATATAGGACGGGGCGCACTCAAAGAGAGACACCAGGAGGAACAGCATGGGACGCTTAGACAATAAAGTTGCCATCATCACCGGAGGCGCGGGCGGCATCGGTCTCCAGGCCGGAAACCTGTTTGCCCAGGAAGGCGCGAAGGTCTTATTGGTTGATTTACACGAGGACGCGCTCAAAGAAGCGGTCCGGACCATTGGGAGCGATGCGGTGCGCTATTGCGCCGCTGATGTTACCCAGCCCGACCAGACACAGCAGTACATTCAGGCCGCGGTCGAGCAGTTCGGCGGGGTCGATGTCCTGCTTGCCAACGCCGGTGTTGAAGGCGAGGTCAAACCGATTACCGACTATGCGATCGACACGTTTGATCAGGTCATGGCCGTCAATGTGCGCGGCGTGTGGTTAGGGCTCAAGTACGCCGCGCCGGAGATTGCCAAGCGGGGCGGTGGCAGCATCGTCATCACCTCTTCGGTCGCCGGTGTGCGCGGTGCAGCCGGGATGTCGGCCTATATTGCCAGCAAACACGCCGTGATCGGACTGATGCGCACCGCAGCCCTGGAAATGGCAGCCAAGAAGATTCGGGTCAATACGGTCAATCCGGCTCCGGTAGATACCCGGATGATGCGCTCCCTGGAAAAGGGCTTTGAGCCCGACGACCCAGGTCGGGCCAAGGAGATGGTGTCAGCTATGGTCCCCCTGCAACGCTACGCCGACCCCGTAGAGGTGGCCAGGATCATGCTCTTTCTGGCCAGTGACGAAAGCTCCTACTGTAGCGGTGGCGTGTATATGGTTGATGGCGGCATGACGGCCCGGACGTAAGGCCTGCGTTGTCAGAGATAATGTTGGTGTCGATCAGGTAGTTCAGAGGTCTACCTCACGGCCCCTATCTTGTCGGCGGGACAGGTCAATGCCGTCGAGTGGGGCGGAAGCGAGGAGGGCCTTCAAGTCAGCGTGTGGTGCAGGGTCGATAAGGCGGTGCAGATGCCGGCGAAGCTGGGCTGCGCGAACGGGGTCGCTCCGTAGGGCCTGGGTGATGTGGCGAATCAAGGGCGCATCCTC
Organism: Candidatus Binatia bacterium; assembly: GCA_022824615.1. Classification (GTDB taxonomy): domain Bacteria; phylum Desulfobacterota; class Binatia; order Bin18; family Bin18; genus Bin18. Next base: position 21,860 of record JAJDZM010000051.1, read on the forward strand.
TTTTGACGTCTGCACTTCAAGGCGCACCCAGCCTCGTTCTTTCAGGCGTTGACGATAGGCTTGCACCGCCTTTTTACGTGTCGTTTGGCTTGACATATATCCGGTAATACATCCGGATTTCTAAGAAATGACAATATCAGCCACACATAACAAAAGGCTTTGAATGGACATCACAAAGGCGGGAGGAAAAAGGAGCCGTTCGTTACCTCCCACGCATCACCTGCTATCATAAGTCCTCATGGCCAGAGCGGGAAAACGACCGGCAGAAGATGAGCAACTGTATCTATTCGCCCCGCCCTCTTCTTCCGAGGTCCCAGACAAGCGCACACAGCAGGTCAATCCCGCCCCCCTCCTGCCGGACGTGGAGGCGCTGGCCACCTCCCTGCCTGAAACGATTCGGCTCGGGACCTCTTCCTGGTCTTTCCCTGGGTGGGAGGGTTTGATTTATGACCGCCCTGCCCCACAGGCAACACTGTCGCGCGAAGGGTTGCCGCTGTATTCCCAACATCCGCTCTTGCGGACCGTCGGGGTTGACCGGACGTATTATCGCCCCATGACCACGGCCCAATTCGCCGACTACGCTGCGCAGGTGCCGGAGACCTTCCGCTTTCTGGTCAAGGCGCATGAATACTGCACGCTAGCCGGCTTTGGCGATCATCCCCGGTACGGCACGCGGCGCGGGCAGCCCAACCGCCTGTTTCTCGACCCGCACTACGCGACCCAGGAAGTGGTTGGTCCGTTCACGGACGGGCTCAAAGACAAAGCCGGCCCCCTGCTCTTCCAGTTCTCTCCCCAAGACGATGCTCGCCTGGCGGGTTCCGGCTCTTTTGTCGAGCGACTGTATCAGTTTCTGGATCGACTGCCACGCGGCCCGCTCTACGCGGTCGAGCTTCGGAACTCTACACTCTTTACCCCGGAGTATATCGATGCCTTATCTGCGATCGGTGCGTGTCATTGCCTGAATGGTCATCCCAGTATGCCGTCGGTTCGCGAGCAGGCCGCACTGGTTCAACCGGAACGGGGCCGGGCGGTTGTCGTCCGCTGGATGCAGGCGCGCCATCTGAGCTACCAGGCCGCAAAACAAAAATACGCACCGTTTAACCGGATTGTCGACGCAGACCCCACATCGCGCGCGGCCATTGCCGAACTGTGTCTCGCCAGTAGTGTCCGACAGCAGCCCAGCTATGTGATTGTGAACAATAAAGCCGAGGGCTGCGCGCCGCTGTCTATTGTGCAATTGGCGCAGCAGATTGGAGAAACGAAGAAATAGGTCCGACCGCGGCGCGCTCAGCCGATTAGCGTGGACGCACCGTCCCATATCAGCAACAGACCGAACAGGAGGAGAGCGATTCCGCTCAATCGCAGGGCTATCCGATAGCCAGTCCCTTGCAGACGCGCCCGTCCGCCATGAACAAGAACGGCAATCAGGACCTTTGACCCGACCAGACAGCCGTAGAAGCCGAACAGGAAGGCAACAATCGGGAGCCAGGTATCATGGCGAGCATTGTCCGTGACGAGCGGTCCCCCAACCGTCAGCCAAAAGATATACGGATGGGGATTCAGCAGGTTGACCAGCAGACCTTTACGGAAACTCAGCCACACGCTCCCCGCTCCTTCCTCCGCCATCCTCATGGGTGCCGGCGTCCGCAGGGTCTCTCCCCCGAGGAAGCACACATAGCACCCACCGATGAGGCTGAGGACCGAAAAGCTCGCGGGCGGGAGTTGATGCAGCACGGCAAGCACGAGACCGACGACCAGTACGTCCGCAACCGGCGGAGCCAGGGCCACACACGCCCCGCTCTTCCAGCCGTTGCGTAAGCTCTCATGAATCACCAGACTGGACAGCGGGCCGGGTGTGATGCCGGCCCCGAGTCCGAGGCTGATAGCAAAGAGAAAGGTTTGCCAGATCGTCATTCGCCTATACCGCTCTTCTCTCGCGCTGTTTTTTCACCCAAGTCCGCGTGATAGAAAAGAATAACCGTCCCCAGCTCTGTCTGATTGATGGAGGAGGCGTTTACTCTTTTGCGCCCCAAGAGGAGGTCGCTGTATGGCCGAGGGTCACACTCAGCACCAGCATCATCACGATCACCACGGTCCGCATTTTCGATTCTGCCCGAAGTGTGGCGGGACGTTAAGCCGCCAGGTGCTCAAACCCAACGAACCCAAACGGCGGGTCTGCGGGAGCTGCTCGTTTATTTTCTATGACGACCCCAAAGTCGCGGCCTGTACCATTCCGGTCATACAGGGCAAAATTCTCCTGTTACAGCGCGGGATTGAGCCCGGCTATGGCAAATGGGTCTTTCCCGGCGGCTTCCTGGATCGAGGCGAGCGCGTCGAAGACGCGGCCATTCGCGAGACCTTGGAAGAGACCGGCCTCACCGTGGAGGTGGGGCATCTGCTCAATGCCTACTCCTACCCCGGCTATCCGGTCGTGGTGCTGGTGTATCCGGCGACCGTGCTCGCCGGCGAACCCCAGGCCCTGGACGAAACGCTGGCCGTCAAGCTCTTTGCCCCGGCCGATATCCCCTGGTCGGAGCTGGCGTTTCCCAGCACGGCGGACGCGCTGACCGAGTATCTCGCATGTGTCGAGAAGCCGCCCCCAGCCTAACGCCAGCCCAACTTTTTTTACCGGGGCTTTTCTGTTAGGGTGTCGCAAATTTTTCAGGAGGACGTGAATGGCAGAGGAACAACTATCCGCCGAAGAGGAATTAAAAAAAGCGACCTGGAGTTATATCGCCGTGGGCGTGTTATGGCTCTCACTGATCATATCGGGCATGGCGCTTGAGCGCCTGGATCTGACCAGCGGGTTTCTCACCAGTCTCTTGCCGGGTGCCGTCAACACCCTGCGGGCCGACAACGCCGCGCTCAACGAACAGGTCCGCGAGTTGAAAGACGCCAAACAACGCCTGGACGGCCTGATTGGCCGCGAGCGGGCCACGGCCGAGGCGCTTGATTATTGCCAGGCCGAGAACAGAGAGATTAACGCCGAGTTGAAAACGCTCAGGGCGAGTGCGCCGGCGGCGGCGAACTGATACGCTGACCGGGCGTTTTTTAAGCCATTTATACCTTGCCGTCATAAGAGGGGCGTCCGGTCGGACGCCCCTCTTCTTTGTCAGGCAGCAGCTTTGGGCAGGACCGGCTACTGCCAGGCGTGCTGACGCTGGATAAATTCCGTCACCACATCAACTGTGGTCTGGGCCAACTCGATGTTAAACAAATGGCTGGCGTTGGACAGAATGGTCAGGTCGGCGTTGGGAATCCGCTGAGCCAAGGTGACGGAGTTCTCCGGCGGAACCAGACCGTCCTCTTTGCCGGTCACCACCAGCGTTGGCACACTGATATCCGGCAGCCGTTCATATGTATCATGCCCCTGAATTGCGGCCATCTGGCTGATCATGCCGTGCTTGGGGGTTGGATACTGGCTGGAAAGCTGGTTGAGTTCGAGCAGAGTGTTCATATGCTTCTGCATAAACCACGGGGTGACGGCGACCTTGGTCATGGCCAGGGCTGCCTGTTCCACGTCGAAGTCGGCAATATTGTTCAGCATGTCCAGCACTTCAGGGTCTTGTGACAACAGCGTCTTTTCTCCCCCACAGTTGGTACAGCCCAGGATCAGGCTTTTGACCCGCTGCGGATGACGCAGGGCGAACTCCTGGGCGATCATGCCGCCCATTGAGATACCGAAGACGTTGGCCTGCTCGATCCCCAGGTGGTCCAGCAGGCCGGCCGTATCATCGGCAAACATCGTCATGGAGTACGGGGAGTCCGGTTTCTCACTTTGTCCCACCCCACGGTTGTCAAAGGCAATCGTTCTGAAGGTCCGGGCAAAGCCGTCCACATTCCAGTGCCAGCCGATCGAGCTGACGGTGAAGCCCATAATAAGGAGGAGCGGTTCACCCTGGCCCTGTTCTTCGTAGTACAACTCAATACCATTGGATTTGATATGCGGCATAAATGATTGCTCCTTGTCTTTCGTGTTGGTTGTGCGGCATACAAAAGGGCAACCACAGGGGGTTGCCCCTACTGTCCGCAGTTGAGGCTAATCGATATACGGACTGAAGTTCCGCATGGCAAGCAGGAGGGCCTCAAGGTCGGCATATTCGCTCAGTTCGATGTACAGGTCATTATACTGGCCGTGGACTTCATCCGGGTCCTGCTCATCTTGAGGGACAGTGAAAAGCTTCTCAAACTCTTTGAGCATGCCTTGCGATTGCAGCTTGGTCTCAATCGGGATTTCATCGTTGGTGGCGATCAGCAGCTTGATTCGATGAATCAGCCGCAAGACCATTTCTTCATCGGTTCGTTCTGGCATGGCAGCGCCTGGTCCCCAACCGGTCTAGTTGTCCTCTTTCTGCTCCTGCAACTGGCGTTTCCAGTCGAGCATGCGCGCCTTGGCCGCTACGGCTTCAGCCTCCGGGACCATGCCTTTCTGCTGGTACAGGCGGGAGAGGACCGTGTAGCTCATCTCGTCGTCGGGACTCAACTCAGTCAACTTTTTTGCCATTTCAATGGCTTCATCGAGTTGCTCGTTATCCGCATAGGCGTGGGCCAGGTCGTGTACGGCTTCGACATGGTTCGGGTCGATCTCCAGAATCGCCTTATAGGCGGCAATGGCTTGATCGGTCTCACCGTCACACAGGGAATCGTAGGCTTCATCGTATAGTGCTTCGATGGATGGCATGGCCGTTCTCCTTGGTATGGACAGCCTAGCGGATTTCAGAAACAGCTCCAACCCCGTATCAGCCTCTCGTTGACAGGGGTTTTGCGGCTTCCTATGCTCTTTTTTCCGTGAATGCACCACGAAACCACATAGACACTCGCGTCCTGGATTTCATCGCCGCGCCTGAGGGGAAGGACTTTGGGAGCCTGGCCCTGGATGTCTTCGCCCATCAATTCGAGCAGAACCTTCCGTATCAGCGCTTCTGCCTGGCCAGAGACAAGACCCCGGGGACCGTCCAAACCTGGCAGGCTGTTCCAGCCGTTCCTACCGTTGCCTTCAAAGAGCTTGAGTTGGCCTGCGGTCCGCCGGAAAAAGTCTTTTTGACCAGCGGCACTACACAAGGCCAGGAAAAGCGTGGCCGCCACCTGGTCCCCGACTTGCAGTTATACTACGCCTCGGCGCTGGCCCATTTCTCGCAGTGCGTGCTGCCCGAAAAGCGTCCGCTACGGGTCTTGAGTCTGGTTCCCGATCCCGAGACCCAGCCGCACTCGTCGCTAACTCAGATGGCCGAATGGGTGATGCGTGAGCTAGGAAGCCCTGACAGCCGGTATTTTATTGATGCGGACGGCATTCACCTGGAAGCCTTTGCCACGGCCGTCACCCACGCCCAGGAGACGAGCGAGCCGGTCTGCGTCCTGGCGATTACCTCGGCCCTGGTCGCCTTTTTCGACTGGTGCGCCGCCAATCGGAAAACCTTTGCGCTCCCCTCCAGCAGCCGCATTATGGATACCGGCGGCAATAAGGGCAAAGGCCGTCCGCTCTCGCGCAACGGCTATTTGCAGTCGTGCTGGAAATATCTCAAGGTCGCCGGCTATTACTGTGTGAACGAATACGGCATGACCGAGATGGCCTCGCAGTTTTACGACCACGTTCTGTACAACCGTTTTCGGAAGAGCAACGAGCCGCGGTATAAAATCGGCCCGGCCTGGACACGCACACTGGTCGTCCATCCCGAAACCCTGGAAGAAGTGCCGCCGGGCGAGCACGGCATCCTGCGGCACTTTGATCTGGCCAACTGCGGCTCGGTCATGGCGATTCAGACCGATGATGTAGGCTATCTGACGGGCGACGGGTTTGAGATTATCGGCCGGACCCCAGGCTCGGAAGCACGCGGCTGCGCGCTGGTCCTGGACGAGTTTTTATCCGCCCAGTGACGGGTAGAGGCATGCCGTCACCCTCCCCGACCGACCTGAGCGCACGGCTTGATGCCCTGGTCGCCAACCGTATCCAACACCTCGTCCCCGGAACGGCCCGGGACATCCTGATCTGTATAGACCAAGCCGTTCAACGCTGGCTCGATCCCGACTCACAAGAACGCCAGGAAGCCGAGACCCGTCTCCCGGAAACGACCGGCCTCTCTGTTGCCATGATCCGGCATGTGTTGCCCCTTATTTTTCGGGAATATCGAGCGGACAGGATAGAAACACTCTGCGTTGATGAGCTGGGCTGTCTTGAAGTCCTCGACCGCTTTGTCCCGTCCGTCTCAGGACAAAAGCGCGCCTCTGGTCCACCGCTGATGACGCACGTCCTGGCCGGTAACGTGCCCGGAGCAGGGCTCGACAGCGTCATCTTCTCTCTGCTGGTGAAATCCGCCACCCTGGTCAAAACCTCATCCGCAGAGCCCGTCCTGCCCGCCCTGTTCGCCCGTTCGATTCGGGACATCGACCCAAACCTGGGCGCCTGTCTCAGCGTCGTTTCCTGGCCTGGGGGAAACGCCGAGCTTGAAGACCTGGCGTATGGACGAGCGGACATGGTTGTTGCGTCCGGCTCGGATGCGAGTCTTGCGGCAATCCGGAAACGAACGCGCGGGCAGTTTATCGGCTACGGGCACAAGGTGAGTTTCGGTCTGGTGACCAAGGAGAGCCTGACCGAGGCAGAAGAGACCGCTCACAAGGTGGCCTATGACGTGGCGTTATACGACCAGCAGGGCTGTCTGTCCCCCCAGCTTATCTATGTCAAGGAAGGCGGGGACGTTACCCCAAAAGAGTTTGCAGCTCTGCTTGCCACGGGCCTGGCCCACTGGCAAACCGAGCTGCCGCGCGGTCCGGTCTCACCGGAAGTCAGCACCGCCATCCGAAGAGCGAGAGACGAAGCCGAATGGCAGGCGTTGGCCGGTAAAGACGTTGTCCTGCACGCGAGCCCGAACGGAACGGACTGGACCGTTGTGTACGATGCCGACCCGACCTTCGTCCAATCGCCTTTATATCGGACGATTCGGGTGAAGCCGTTACGGGACATTGCACAGCTTGGCGGGATTCTTGAGGCGTGGCGGCCCTATCTCGAAGCCGTGGGGGTGGCGGCAGGTCCAGAACGGACGGCAACTCTTGCCGATACATTAGTGGCGTTGGGTGTCAGCCGTGTGTGCCCAATCGGGACCATGCAGCGTCCGCCGTTGAGTTGGCGTCACGGCGGAAGACCGAGGGTTGGTGATTTGGTGCGGTGGGTTGGGGTTGAGTGGGAAGTATAGAAATGGAGAGTCTTCTTACGTCTCTATAGAGAAAGTAGGACGGAGAAAAGCAGGAAGATGCAGGTGCGGGCAGTAGGATTGAAGTTATGAGCCTCCTTCGCCAATAACAAGAGAACATTGTGTATGGAACAAGGAAACGTTGTTGAGGAACATCCGCTCCGGTACACTTTGGGGTGTGAGAATCTACGAGTTGGTTTGGCCGGACGACCGAGTCGCTCACATTGCAGTGCACAACATCCAGCCTGATGAGGTGGAAGAGGTGTGTTTCGGACGGCCTTTCGTGCAGCGGGCTAAAGCTCTGGGGAAGAATCCTGTCTATTATGTCTTGGGACAAACTGCGGCGGGTCGGTATCTATTCTGTGTCGTGATACAATTCCCTGACGGTAGGGGGTTCCCAGTGACGGCTCGTCCCATGACACCCAAAGAGAAGCGGCGCTTTAACCATTGGAGACGACGATGAGAAGAGTAAATATGCCCCAGACTGATTCAATAGAAGAACTCGCGCACTTTTGGGATACTCACGACCTCACTGAGTTTGAAGACCAACTAGAAGAAGTCTCGGAACCTGTCTTTGAACGCTCCCCAGAGTCAGTCGTTACGCTGCACTTGCAACCCCAAGAGATCGCGGCAGTGAAACAAGCTGCACAGGAGAGAGGCATGGAAGAGGCAACATTGCTGCGGGAGTGGGTGCTGGAGAAGCTGCACAGCATAGGGACGCCGAATTGAGTCATCATACCTGACCGCCGCCCGTTTACGTCAAGTCGAAACGAATCCGGCAAATGACCCTTCCTCAGCGTCCGGCTTTTTAGCTGAAATCGACCGCATACAGTTAGAAGTGCAATAATATTTATCCTTGCACCCGGCGGAAATAGTCGTGACGGGGTGAATTGGAAGCTCAGACAACAGGGAAAGAGCAGAAAATCCCCTCCTTGGAGGGGTGCCGCGGAGCGGCGGGGTGGGTTCCGTAGATGGACCGTACATGGAGAAACCCACCCCGGCCTTCGGCCACCCCTCCCGAGAGGGGATCAGAGACAAAACACTTAGCGCTACAGGACCCACCTACACCGGCGGTATCCAGCCCAAATCCTGGTAGCGCTTAATCAGGTTGCGGAACATATCCTCCGTATCCATGCATTCGTGAGAACCGGCCTGCCGAATCTTGATCGTACTGACGACGATGGGCGGTGGCGGTTCTGAGGCGCCGTAGGCAAAGGACAGGTCGGTCAGCTCGAACGAGCCGCCCACGAAGTCCAGCATTTTTCGTGGCGCCTTGAGCTGATACTTGTCAACGATCGCGGCCCATTCGGCATCGTGCTTGGGCATCTCTTGCGTGAGACATAGCGGCTCGGGCGGACCGACTTCCATGTCCAGCGCGTCGGCAATCGTCGGCCAGACGTTTTGCCACACAAACACATCGCCATTGGTACTGTTAAACGTCTCGTTGCGCGCGTTCGGGCTGGTGGCGGCCCAGGCCAAGGAGCGCGCCAGCAGGTCGGCGTCCACCGCTTCAAAGACGTAGGGTGGGCCGCCGGGGAATGAGAGCGGCAGACCGGCTTCTTTGCGAAGTGCGGCGTAGACGCAAATGGCGGGCAGCACGTTGAGGTTGCCCTTGAGCGCTTCACCAAAAATGAGCTGCGGCCGGAAGATTGACCAGTGCCAGTCTTTTCCCCGCTGTTGCGCGCGCAGATAGTCTTCTTGCAGAAAATAAAAATTCTCGTGCTGATGACGCGGCCAGCGTTCGCGCGCCGGTGCGGGAAACGGTTCGATATGCGCGCCGTAGGCTTTGGTGCCCTGCAATAGCGACACCTGTTGGAGCCGGGTCGCCGCAGCCTTGAGCGGCTCAAACAGGTTCTCCAGCATCCTCAGATTCGTTTCCATCTGGTCCCGCTCGCGCCAGCCCTGGACCACGCCGGGCTTTTCATACAGCGCAGTATAGACCACGTGGGTCACATCGTGCATCTGGCTGAAGACTGCGGTGCAACGGGCCTGGTCTTGCAGGTCAACGGATATGAGCGTAGCCCCCTCAAGGCCGTCAGGAATCCGGCGTGACACGCCCACAACATCCCAATCGTCCAGACCGGCGAAATGGCGTACCGCCGCAAATCCGACCAGACCGGAGGCGCCCGCAACTAAGACTTTTTTCCTGGCCATCCGTTCCTCCTTGTATGTCCACGGCGCACGCTACCAATTTATCGGTCAGGGTCAAGGGGCCATTTCTTGCTGAGCGAACCTGCCTCACGTATGCTGCCGGTTATGGCTTCTCTTCGCGACGATTTTCTGCGCTATGTGAGTCAGACCTCGCCCGCGCCCATGGGCGTGGAAGTCGCGCGGTCACGTGGCTGCGTTGTGACGGACACCAGCGGCAGGGAATATCTCGACCTGCTGTCCGGCATTGGCGTAACCGCCATCGGCCATACCCACCCGGCGGTGGTCCGGGCCGTGCAGACCCAGGCCGAGCAATATCTGCACGCCATGGTCTACGGTGAGTACATCCAACGGCCCCAGGTCGATCTGGCGCGGCGGCTGGCCGAACTGACCCCCGGCGAGTTGTCGGTGACCTATTTCACCAATAGTGGCACGGAGGCAGTCGAAGGCGCGCTCAAGACCGCCCGGAAGTATACCGGCCGCTCCGGTTTTGTCAGTTTTGCCGGCAGCTTTCACGGCGACACGTTCGGCTCCGTGTCGGTCGGGGGCAATCCGGTCTATCGCGATCCGTTTGAGCCCCTGCTACCGCACACGACCTTTCTGCCCTTTAATGATCGCTCGGCCTTGCACACCATCGACGAGACCGTTGCCGCGGTCATTATCGAACCCATCCAGGGCGAGGGCGGCGTCCGTATCCCGGACGACGACTATCTGCCGGCACTCCGTCAGCGCTGCTCCGAGGTCGGGGCGCTGCTTATTTTTGATGAGGTGATTACCGGCTTCGGGCGGACCGGCCGGCTGTTCGCCAGCGAGCACTGGCAGGTGACACCCGACATCCTGGTGGTGGCCAAGGCCCTGGGCGGCGGGATGCCCCTCGGGGCGTTTATCAGTATCCCGCAGATTATGGAGACCTTATCGCACGATCCCGCCCTCGCCCATGTCACGACGTTTGGCGGGCATCCGGTGTGCTGTGCCGCGGGCCTGGCCGCCCTCGACGTGCTGCTTCAGGACGGCCTCGTCCAGCGAGCCCAAGAAAAAGGAGCGGAGTTCTGTCGCAAGCTGAAAACCCTGGCCGAGACCGGCCGGTGTACTGCCGTGCGGGGACGCGGCTTGCTGATCGGCCTGGACTTCCCTGCCCCGCAACTGACCCAGCAGTTTGTGCAGGATTGCTTTGCCCAGGGTCTCGTCCTGGGCTGGACCCTGCACGAAGACACGGTTGTCCGCCTGGCCCCACCGCTGGTGATTTCTTTGGAACAGATTGAGCGCGCCGTGGCGGTCATGCAGCAGGTGCTGGAGCGTCTCTAAGCGTGACCACGAGCCAACCCCTGGCCCCCAATCCCCAACCCCCAATCTCTCAGTCCTGCTCGATTTTCCCCCAGGCGTGTACCTTGGTGGGCGAGATGCGAACCATGGCATTATCGGCGAAGGTCAGGTCCATGGCGCGATACTGGGGATAGCGTTCGCGCAGCCGGGCCAGCATGCGAGCGTATTCGGCTTCATCCTCCACCAGCGCGGTCGTGCCGGTTATGAGGACATAGGCGAGCTGGGTCCAGTCGTCGTCATAGTCGTCAATCACGATGGCCGCCTGCGGGTTTTCCAGCATATTGCGGATACGCTTGAGGGGTTTGCCGGTTTGGCGCTTGGGTTTGTGGTCCACCACAAAATAGACGTGCTGGCCATCAAAGGCATAACAGAACGGAATCACGTGCGGCTGGCCCGCGGCATCGGCGGTCGCCAGGCGGGCAACCACATGGTCATTGATGAAGCGCTGGACGGGCTGCGGAATCACGACGGGCATACAGCGGGATCACTTTCCTGCCAGTATCGGCGCATCGGCCGCGTTCGGCTCGGCTTGCGGAGCCGTCTGAGCCGACTCACCACAAAAGGACGCCTGGGCCTCGCGGTATAATTCCTCGGCCCGGCCGGCGTAGCGCGGAGAAAAATGGAAAACCCGCAGCTCCCGGGCGTGAGCGGAACGGCCCAGGAGGCCGGCCTGTTTGGCGGTGAGATGATAGCGCCGAGTGGCCTGGTCTTCGTCGGCATCCAGAAACGGGGATTCGCAGAAAAAGACATCCGCGTCCTGGGCCAGGGCCGCGATGCGTTCCGCGTTTTCCGGGCTGAAGAGCGTGTCCACCACATAGGCAAATTTCTGTCCCTGCGTTTCCTTGACCAGCGAGCCCCGCACCTCGCTCAGGCTGAAATCCCGGGAACGGTCCTGTCCGTTTTCCTGCCACCTGGCCGTGATCACATCCGGCTTTCCCCGGCGCAGGGCGCTCTTGAGCGCAGACAGCCACGGCCCGGGCGGAACGCCCAGCCTTGCCAGACAGGCGGTGTCCACATTCAGATGGCTCTTCTCTTCAAAGGCAAACGCCAGGGAGTAGATGCGGTGGTCCAGATGGGTCGTGCGAATACAGAATGCCGGCTCATCCACGACCACGCCGTGAAAGGGCCGCTCAGGGAGCGCCTCCCGCCGAAAACCGCTCGCCGCCTGAAAGACGGCGCGCCGGATCGAATCCGGCCAGACCTCTGCCACCTCAAGCGAGAACCCATAACCGTCCACCAGATTCCAGGTATAGCCACGCAGTTTGCCCTCAACGCAGTCCAGGATACCGGGCGGCCCACACAGCCACAGGGTCTGATCCCGACCCAGAAACACCCGCAGCAGTCGGTCGAACCCAATGAAGTGATCCATATGACAGTGCGAGACACAGACGTGGCTGACCCGGCCCAGGTCTCCGGCAGGAAAGCCGTCATTCTGCCCGAGGTCGAACAAGACGGCCCGGCCTTCCCAGCGCAGTTGGATATACAGCCCGGGGTCGCCAAACGGCCCATTTACCAGGCGGGGAACAAAGGCAGGATTCATAGTAGCGGTACGATTTGTTTTTTGATGGTCCAAGGTTC
>JAJDZM010000065.1 GCA_022824615.1 Candidatus Binatia bacterium
TCACCACCGGTATGGTGCCACGCCTCGTGGTAGTAACTGACCAGTGCCTCTTCCAACTCCGGGGAGACGACTTCCGGCGTATCCCGGTCATTGAGCAGCGTGGCGAGATCGTAGGTGGCCGGGGCGAGCAGGGCATCCTGAAAATCGATCACCCGAATGCGCTCCTGCTGCACGAATAAATTCCAACTGTGGTAATCGCGGTGATTGAGAAAAAAGGTGGCCCGGTCGAGACGGGTGGCAATATCCTCAAAGATACCACTCAGGGTCTGAGTCTCTGTTGGCGAGAGGGACTGCTTGCCGCGCTTGTCCAGGCCCCATTCAACAAAATGCTCAAATTCCCATAAAAAGAGACGCTTATCAAAGCGCTGCTGAAAGGCAATACACCGCTCGTTTTTCTGACGGGTACCCTCGATTTGGATAAGCAATAACTGATCGATGGCACGCCGATACCACTGTTCCACCTCGACTTGAGACACGTCCTGGACGGCATCGCGTAAGGGTAAGTCGCCAATGTCTTCCAGGAGGAGAAAACCGTCCTGATAGCCGTCCACGTAGAGCTCTGGGATACTCACTCCTAGAGGCTCAAGAAAGGCATGGACGTTGAGATAGGGCAGCTCCTTGAGGGGTTCGTCGAATACGGCGAGCTCGTCTGAGGAAAGCGCGAGACCGCTGCCGGCCAGAATCATGACGACCGCCGAGGCCGGGCCGTCACCGCTCAGAGACAGCCGCACATAACGCCGGCTTGAGGCGTCTCCGGCTAAGGGATCAATCCGCGTAATCTGAGTTTCTCGCCCCCATTTTTCAGCAACGGCAGTGTCAAGCGCCTGACGCAGTGTCGCATCCATAGCTGACGAGAAAGAATGAACGTGTCCCGCTTTGACCGTGGTGGAAAGGACACGTTCATTCTTTGTAACAAGCGGGTGGGGACTTGTCAAAAATGAGCGTCCAACGACAGGTCTGCGTTGCAAATCAGCCACGCCTGTGATGGAAAAAAGTAGTGGAATCTGACCTGGATGTCACCGCATTATCACACAGTCAGCTAGTCGCTCTGGTCTATGACTTGCGCCGGCAACTGGCCGACAAAGAGCGGGAGATCGCCCGGCTACAACAGCCCGGCACTGTAAAACCCGCACCGAAGGCCGAAGAAAACACTGCGGAAGCAGAGCCGCCGCCCGGCACGCAGGCGGCCCTCATGGCTCAGCTTGAGCATATCTACCCCGAGGGCTAGGTCTGCCTTCACTCACAACACGCCCGCGTCCCTCTTCTCTTTACCCCCGGATATGAAGCGGTTAAGGTAGGGCCGCGGAAGGAGACGGGAATGGATTTCAACTTTACCCCGGAAGAGGAGGCTTTCCGGCAGGAGTTGCGAGCGTGGCTCCACCGCCATCTGCCTGCGGGCTACGACCCCGAACATTTTGACGATATCGACGCGGACGCGCGCTTTGAGTATCAGCGGGCGTGGCAAAAGACCGCTCACCAAGACCGTTGGGTGGGCATCCACTGGCCAGAGGAATATGGGGGGCGCAGCGCCAGCCTCATGGAGATGTTCATCTTCAATCAGGAGCTGCATCGAGTCCACGCCCCACGGTTTGCCAATACACTCGGGCTGATGATGTCGGGTCCGACCCTGATTCATTGGGGGACTGAGGAGCAGAAGAAGCGCTATCTGCCCCGGATTCTGTCAGGCGACGAAATTTGGTGCGAGGGACTGTCCGAGCCGGGAGCGGGGTCTGACCTGGCGTCAATGCAGACGCGAGCCGTAGAAGACGGTGACTATTTTGTGGTGAACGGCCAGAAAGTCTGGACCAGCTTTGCCCATCGGGCGGATTTCATCCAGCTCTTTGTCCGCACCGACCCCGACGCGCCCAAACACCGGGGAATAAGCTGTCTGGCCGTGGATATGAAAACACCGGGAGTGACGGTTCGACCGCTGGTCCAGATGACGGGCGATTCCGAGTTCAACGAAGTCTTTTTTGAGGAAGTCCGGGTGCCCAAGACCAATCTGATCGGACCCAAAAATGAGGGCTGGAAAGTCCTGGTCACCACCCTGATGCACGAACGCGCCGGGATTGGGTCAGGCTTGCCCGTCCACCGTCAGTTCTCCGAGTTGCTCAAGGTGAGCAAGGAAGTGGAAATCAACGGTCGGCCCGCTTGTGAGGACCCTGCCGTGCGTCAGCAGTTGGCGCAGTTTGCCATTGAGTGCAAAGCCATCACCTACAATATGTTCCGCAGTTTCAGCAAACGTCTCAAAGGCAATCCGCCCGGACCGGAGGGCTCGGTCAATAAGCTCGCCGGCTCGGAACTCAATATGCGGCTCGCCCGGTTTGCCACCGAGCTGCTCGGACCCTACGCCCAACTCACGCAAGGCTCTCGCTACACGATTGATAACGGCCGCTGGCCGCGCGCCGCGTTATGGTATCGCCTGCTGACGATTGGGGGCGGAACCTCGGAAATACAAAAGAATATCTTGGGCGACCGGGTGCTCGGGCTGCCAAAGGGCTGAGGCTGCCAGGCCGCACCGTGAACCCAGACACAAAGGAGGCATCAGCATGGGAAAGCTTGACGGAAAAGTTGCAGTCGTCACCGGCTCGGGCCGGGGTATTGGGCGGGGCATTGTCCAGCTCATGGCCAAAGAAGGGGCGAAGGTCGTGGTGAACGACTTGGGCGGTAGTGTCGACGGCGAGGGGGAAGACAAAGCTCCGGCGCAGCAGGTGGTTGAAGAAATCCAGGCGGCGGGCGGAGAGGCCGTTGCCAATACGGACAATATCGCCACCGTGCAGGGTGGCGAAAACCTGATTCAGACCGCGGTCGATGCGTTCGGTCAGCTCGACATCCTGGTCAACTGTGCCGGTATTCTGCGCGACCGGATGATCTTCAATATGACCGAAGAAGAGTGGGACTCGGTAGTGGCGGTCCATCTCAAAGGCCACTACTGCACAATTCGTCCGGCCTCGGCTCTGATGCGTCGCCAGAAGAGCGGGCGGATTATCAACTTCTCTTCCGGTTCCGCGCTGGGTGCTCCGGGGCAGCCGAACTACGCCGCAGCAAAGGCGGGTATCCTCGGACTGACGTATAGCAGCGCTAACGCCCTGGCAAAGTATAATATTACCTGCAACGCCATACTGCCCGGCGCAGCCACCCGCATGACCGATACGATTCCGGCCAACTTTGCACAGGAAATGGGCTTGTCGGAGAGCAGCGGTTCCGCCCAGGGGAGTCCGCTTGATCCCTCCAATGTAGCCCCGATCGTTATTTTTCTGGCCAGTGATGAAGCGCAGTATGTCAACGGACAGGCCTTTGGAGCGAGTGGCTATAAAATCTCCCTGTATTCCCATCTCAAGCCCGAAAGGACGATTTACAGTCAGGGACCGTGGGACCTCGATCATCTCTTCAAAGTCTTCAAGGGAACGCTGGGTTCCAGTCTGAAACCCCCGCGTATGGAGTGACGCTCGCAGTGTGCTATGCTGGCGGTCAGCACGACGCACTTCCGGGCGGGTCTCCAGCGACGTTTGTGGAACGGCACTCAGGGCACGAGGGTCAAACGGAGATATCCTCGTGCCCTTCTTTTTTTGAGGAGAAAAGGACATGCAGACCAGACAGTACGGGGACGGGAAGAGGAGAATTCTCTGCACGGCAATGAGTCTGACGTTTCTGCTGACCGTCCTCGGACCCATCCCTGGAGACGCCCAAGAGACGGTTGCCGACGGCCAGCGCGTGTCGCTCGAATACACCGTGACATTTGAAGATAAGACGGTTTTTGACTCGAACGTCGGCAAGGAGCCGTTGGTGTATATCCATGGCTCGGAGAAACGGGTCCCGTTCTTCTCCAAGCACCTGACCGGACTCAAAGTGGAAGAGACGAAACAGTTCGTCATGCCGCCCGAGGACGTCTACGGCCCGGACGATCCTGAACGGATTATCGAAGTGCCGAAAGACAGCATTCCTGAAGACCGGCGGAAAGTCGGTGAGAAACTTGAGGGCAGAAGCCCGGAGGGCCGGCCACTCTATGCGGAGGTTCTCGAGGTCAAGGCGGAGACGATAATCATCGATACCAACCATCCGCTGGCCGGAGAAAAATTATTCTTCGATGTGAAAATACTGAAGGTTGAGACCGTGACTGAGCAACCGTGAGGTCTCTGTTCCATGGCGATAAATCCAATAGCGAACGCAATACGGACGATAGAAGGAAGGATACTCTCGATGGGAATGACACGCTGTGGGCAGGAAAAACGGAGAATTTTTATCATCACGCTCGGTCTTGGGTTCCTGTTGGCAACCTCAGGCTACGCCCAAGACACGATCAGCGAGGGCGCGCGCGTGTCGCTCGAATATACGCTTACCCTCGAAGACCAGACGGTTATTGACACGAATGTGGGGAAAGACCCATTAGTCTATACGCATGGCTCCCGGGAGATCATTCCGGGCCTGGAGAAACAGTTGATAGGGCTCAAGGTCGGGGATACCAAAAACGTCGAAGTCGCGCCGGCGGAAGGCTATGGCGAGGTTGACCCGAATCGGGTCCAAGAAGTGCCCAAGGAGAATGTCCCCGAAGAGGCGCGGAGCGTCGGCAAAAAACTCCAAGGACAAGGCCCGGACGGCGGGATGATGTTTGCCGAAGTCACAGAGGTGAAGGAGAACACAGTTATTGTTGATCTGAACCATCCGCTGGCCGGAAAGACGCTGTTCTTTGCGGTCAAAGTCCTCAATATTGAATCGGGTGAGGCGCAAAAGGTGGAAATGCCGGAGACAGCGCCGGCAACAAAGCAATAGGCAGTGTCCTTTGCCGCGCTACCTCGGGGTGATACGAGCCTCTTGCATCTGACCCTCCAGCGTTCATACTCAGCGTCAGAGCGCCCACCAGCCAGACCGCTCTGTCATACGGCCTAACCCATCTTGCGGGAAGAGGAAGCGCGCACATGGCCACGCTGTTTATTGAAAACCACCGGCCGTTTAATTTCGCCCACCTCCTTACCAGTGTGCGGCTCGTCCTGACCCCGGTGTTTCTCTTCGCCATCGAATACAGCATGCAGCACCCAAGTCTGTTCCGCGCGGGCTGTGTGGGCGGGCTCTTTGTAGCGATCTGCGCCAGCGATTACTACGACGGTCCGGTTGCCCGGGTGCTGGGTCTGAGTTCTGACCGGGGCAAGATTTTCGATAATCTGGCGGATATTACCTTCCTGCTCGTGACCCTGACCTATTTGGCGTATGGCGGTATCGTGCCGTGGTGGATTCCGTGTGCGGTTGGCTGCGCCTTTGGCCAGTATACGCTTGACTCGTGGTGGCTCTCCAGGCGAGGCACGGCTATTGCGCTCGTGTCCAACCCCATCGGGCACTGGGCCGGCGTGCTGAATTACATCGGCACCGGGCTGATGGCATGTCACGCCGCGCTCCAACAACAGCTTCTCCCCGCTCCTCTTGCTCAGGCTCTGCTCTTCTTGTGGCTCGGCTATCTGTTGCTGGCAATGGGCATGCGGCTCCGGTTTTTTTGTCGCGCGCAACGGGAGATTCTTCACAATTAGAGCGTGCATTATCTATGCAGAGAAAAATCGTAGGCTTTCATCGTGATCAAAAAAGCGATTGGGTCGCCGACCTCGCCTGTGGTCATGGGCAGCATGTGCGCCACAACCCGCCGTTCGAAAACCGGCCCTGGGTCGTCACCGAAGACGGCCGAGCGGCCAAACTTGGTGTGGCCCTCAACTGTGTCCGGTGTGACGCGCTCGAACTGCCCGATGACTTCAGGCCGTACAAGCGAACGGCGGTTTTTCAGGCTGAGTCCGTTCCGGTTGGACTGACCTCATCCCACGCGACGAAGTCGGGTGTGTGGGCAAAGATTCGGGTCTTGGCCGGACAACTCAGGTACGTTGTGACAGAGCCCATCAACCAGGCGTTTCTCTTGGATTCTGAGCATGTCGGAATTATTGCTCCTGAAGTTGTTCATTCTGTCCAACCCGAGGGGACAGTTCAATTTTACGTTGAATTCTACCGCAAGCCCGAAGCGTAATGGCAAGCCGTTTCTTCTTCTCGTGTCGATGGATCCCGTTGAGTACCAGGACGGCTTACGGGTTGACGGGCTGACTATTTTGGAGTGAAATCGAACTCCCATTGGGCCACGCGCTTGTGATGCGATCAGCCCGAAGGCTCTTGCCGATAAGACTCAAGCCGATGTGGTCGTATTCGCGATGATGCTTTCCCAATTCAGATCAATCCCTCTGTTGTTTCTGGCAATCGTCGGCTGTCTCATCTCCTCTTGCTCCCTTACCCCAAATCACATGCCCCCGATCCTCGAAGCAGTGACGGAGTTACCTGACGAGTTTGCCGAAAGTAAAGTTGCCGGCTCATACGAGCCGCTGGAGTGGTGGAAGGCGTTCGCCGACCCGGTTCTCGACCAGATAATCGAAGCGGTGCTGGCCTCGAATTTCGACCTGGCCGAGGCGGTCGCCCGGGTCGACCAGACCAGGGCGCGGGAGCGTATCATCAAAGCCCCGGCGTTTCCGCTGCTTCAGCCTTCGGTGGAGATCGCCGACATGGAGACATCTACCAATGCGGGTATTGCCGCGTACATAGACGAATTGGGAGTGGGTTCCGACGTATACCGCGATTTTGGCTTCGAGATTCCCGACCGGATCGGCCTGACGACCTACGACCTGGGTCTCGACATCTCCTACGAACTTGACTTCTGGGGCCGCAATCGCAACGACGCGCGCCGCCGGTGCCGAGCGGCAGGCTTCGGAGTCGGACTACCTGACGGCCCGCATGGGGGTGCTGGCCGAAACCGTGCGCACCTATCTGGAGATCGTCGACCTGCGCCACCAACGGCGGCTGGCCGGCGAAGTCGTGGAAATCTTTCAGCAGCGGGAGTCCCTGGCCGAGTCCCGCTATGACCGCGGGCTGACCGATGCTCGCGCCCTCTATACGGCGCGGCAGAACCTGAGCACCGCGCAAACCAGGTTGCCGCAAATCGAAGCGCTGCTGGCGGACGCGAAAGGTCGACTCTGGGTGCTCCTGGGGGGGTACCATGCGGATCTCGCAGGCATGCTGCCCGATTCCCTGACGCCTTCCACCGTGCTCGACCCGGTTCCGGCAGGCATTCCGGCCGACCTCCTGGTACAGCGGCCTGACATCAGCGCGGCAAGGCAGCGGATGGAAGCGGCCCGCTACACCGTTGGCGCACGCCGCGCGGATTTGCTGCCAAGCTTATCCCTGTACGGTTCCATCGGGTTGCAAAGTGCCGAGGCAGGCGAGTGGTTCGACCCGGATCAATGGTTCCGCAACCTGAGCTTCAACTTGCTTGGCCCCGCATTTCAGGGTTCGCGGCTGCGCAGCAACGTTGATCTGGCCGAGGCCCGGTGGAATGAAGCTGCCGCTGCCTACGGGCGTTCCGTGGTCAGCGCGGTCAACGAGGTCGAGGCCGCCCTTGCGGGGCTGGAGGCCAACCGCCGCCGGTATTCCCTGCTGGCTTCCCGGGCGCAAGAGGCGCAGGCCGAAACGGCGTTGCAGGAACGGCGTTATGTCTCCGGCGTGAGTGACTATGAGGATTTCCTGACGGCAACGCACACCCTCCTGGGCGCGCAATCCGCGCTGGCAGCAGCGCAGCGTGACCTGGGGCAGGCGCGTCTGGTACTGCACCGCGCGCTGGGAGGCGCATGGACCGCAAAGAGTAAACGTGTCCTCCAATCACACAAAAAAGCTGGACACGTTTACTCTTTCAACGAAGGGGAAGCCATCCAACAGAATGACCATGTCCCGCATTTTCAGCTTTGTCATTGCCGCCACCATCCTCGGTGTTTCAGTGGCATTGGCGGCTTTTCTCATTTCGCTGGCACCCGAACCGAGTCGCACTGAACTCCCGCCCCAACTCCCGTTCGCGCAGACGGAACTGGTTGCGGCCGGTACCGGTCCCATACCGATCACGAGGTCTTTACACCCAGGATTCTGCGAACGCTTTTGAAGTCGAAGCAACTCTTCAGGTAGGCAGCGTCCACCGTGACCGGTTCAAGAGCGCCTCAGCCGCCTCTTTCGGTGCGGCGTCCATACTCATATCCTCTCACTGCCTGGTTCCGCACTGAGCGTTTTCGTGCTTAGCTAGGGCCTGCCATCCGCTACGTGATACGGATGGATGTGTGCGAAGCACGGGAGGAGACGTATGAGCATAAAAGGAAAAGCGGCCATCTCCGGGTTTGCCGAAATGCCGCCCCAAAAAGGCGCCGGGAATATTACGCCGCTGGGGATTATTGCCAATGTGGCGCGTGAGGCCATTGCCGATGCCGGTCTGGAAAAGAGCGATATCGACGGGCTGCTGACCGGTTGGGCGCTGAGCGACTATAGTGTGCTGTGGCCCTCGGTGGTGGCCGATTACCTGCAAATCCGTCCCAGCTATTTTAATCAGGTCGAACTGGGCGGCGCCTCTGCCGCCGGCATGGTCTGGCGGGCAGCCGCCGCCATTGAAGCCGGGATGTGCAACACCGTGCTGTGCGTCGTGGGTGACCGGCGGGCCCGGGCGCGGCAAATGCCGCCCTTCCCGAGCATTGAGGCGGAATTCGATGCGCCCTACGGTCTGATCGCCGCCAACCCCGGCTATGCGCTCATCGCCCAACGCCATAAATATGAATACGGTACGACCGCGGAACAAATGGCCAAGGTTGCGGTAGACCAACGCAAGAGCGCCTGTCAAAACCCGAGCGCTCTGTTCGGAAACAAGGAAATCGACATTGATGATGTGCTGAACTCCCGCATGATTGTCGACCCCTTACACCTGCTTGAAATCGTCAGTCCCTGTACCGGGGGCGGGGCGTTTATTGTCACCAGCACCGAACGCGCCAAAGACGGGCCACACAGGCCTGTGGTCTTGCTCGGAGCCGGTGAGGCCGGCGGCCATTCGAGCATTACCCATGCACGCAGTCTGACGACGTCGTTAGTCAAACCGGCTGCGGAAGCCGCCTTTGACATGGCCGGAGTCTCACCGCAGGATATGGACTTTGTGCAACCCTACGACTGCTACACCATCACCGTGATCGTGACCCTCGAAGACGCCGGCTTTTGTGAAAAAGGCGAGGGGGGTCGGTTTGTTGAAGACCACGACCTGTCCTACGCCGGCGACTTTCCGTGTAATACCCACGGTGGCCAACTCTCTTTTGGACAGCCGGGACTTGCGGGTGGCATGAGTCATGTCATCGAGGGTGCGCGGCAGCTCATGGGCCGCGGGGAAGGGCGGCAGGTCAAGGATGCCTCCATCGGCTATGTGAACGGCAACGGCGGGATCATGGCCGAGCAGTGCAGCCTCGTCTTGGGTGTGTAGCGGACGGAAAGGAAAACCATGGGCGATTATAACAAACCCCTCCCGCATCCGAATGAAATCTCTCAGCCCTTTTGGGATGCGGCCAAACGGCACGAACTCCAGATCCAACGCTGCCATACATGTGGGACCCATATCTTTTACCCGCGCGAAGCCTGCTCGGAATGCCTGGCCGCCGACCTCATCTGGATTCCCGTATCCGGCAAGGGCAAGTTGTATTCCTACACCATTGCCCAGGCTCCGACGCACCCGGCCTTTGCCGATGATGTGCCCTATGTCATCGCCATCGTTGAACTCGAAGAAGGTCCACATATCACCACCAATCTGGTTGGCTGTCAGCCCGACCAAGTGACGATCGGCATGCCGGTTGTGGCCTCCTTTGAGGATGTGAGTGCGGAAATGACCCTGGTCAAGTTCCGGCCCGAATAGGCAGGGGCAGGACGGGAAGAAGACGGCCGAAGGTGGTGAGCAAATAGTCGTGACAAGCGGTAATGCCGGCGGATTAATGCTTGTGCTGCTTGTCGGCCATTCTATCCTGCATATAAATGTACAGGCCGAGGGCAAGGACAACGATAGTGCCGGTGAAGAATATCCAGCCGAGAGCGGTCATGGTTTCTCCCTTTCAATAAGCAGGACTACAACAAAACACACGGTGGAGAAGAGTATACCCCAGACCAGATCAAGAGGGGAGACCTTTTCTGGAGAAATGAATCGTCCCACGACAAGACCGACAAAACTTGCGGTGCCAAGATTAATAAGAATCTTGAGGAGGTTTTCTTTTTGTTTTCCATCGAAGGTCAGCATTAGATTCTTCTATAGCTCTTCGAGGACGTCTTTTTCGATCCACCCGCGCCGCCCATCGCAGCGGGAGACCTGCTTCCAGTCTTTTCGAACATCGAGCACCTGAACCCGCGTGCCCTGGGTGACGGAGAAATGGACCGTACCGCTCGCAGCCGGCTCAAAACGTACTGGGGTATCTTCTTGTTTGAGCACCACAGCGTGTCTTTGCCAATCGCTCGTCCGTAGCTGCTGCACCAGTGAGAGCGTGATCACCACCAGGCCGGCGGTGACTCCCCAGCCCACGAAGAGGAGCCACCGGGGCCGACGCGGCCACAGACGGTACGCGGCAAAGACCACGAAGAGCAGGGTATAGGCCGCACTGGTGAGCCATACCAATTGGTCTGTCGTGACTCTCTGGGCAAGCGGAAAGACGAGGCGTTGCCAGAGGGGGGGCTGGCAGACTTCGGTACCCGTGAGTGAGTGGGCAAAGCGCAGGTTGGCTTCCAGGTCCGGGTCGCTGGGGAGGAGGCGACGTGCCCGCTCGTAATTCAGAATGGCTCTCCCTACTTGTCCGGCCTTGAAATACGCGTTGCCGAGGTTGAAATAGAGATTACCGCTGACGAGGCCGGACTGAAGCACGGCTTCGTATGCCTCTACCGCCTCGGCGTACTGCCCTTGCGTGTAGAGCGTATTCGCACGAAAAAAAGCAGTCTGAGGGGTGGCTGGGGCCGCGGCGGCCAAGGAGGTCGCCCAGCAGAGACAGACACCGCAAAGAGTAAACGTGTCCAGCATCTGATATCTATTGGAGGACACGTTTACTCTTTTGAGCAGAGAAAATCGTAAGCCTTGCAATGGCCGAAGTCGGAGAAATTGCGGCAGCCTCATGGTCCCGTAATGCTAAGCGGCTTGCGTCGCCCCTCCTTTTTTGGGAGGCCGCCGAAGGCGAGGGGGCAAAACAACAAATTGGCGGTGAGCGCGTTCAAGCTGGTCAATAATCTGACGGACGAGGGAGAGGGTCTCGTGACTCTTGTCCCGCATGGATGCGGTCGTGCCTTGGGCGAAACGCACCTGTTCACAGGTCTCCCACACCATCTCAATCTGCTCCAGACACGCCTGAGAGACGCCCCGCTCGCAGAGCGCCTGGGTGTCAATGCCACTAGGTGGCAGATAGAACTTGGCGGAGACATAGTCTTGGAGCGTATGAGCCAGCGTGGTGTACAAGGCGGGATACTCCGCCTGTGTCAGGAGGTGCTCCGCCTGGGCCAGACTCTGCCGCGCCTGTTTCCCCGCAGTTGTAAAGCGGGCGTAGCGACTATCGCTGTGCAGTCGGCGGCGGCGCTGGTCGTACCACCAGGCGCCGAGGAAGAGCAGCACCGGCAGGGGTTGCCACAGGAGAAAACCAGGGCTGCAATACCACGGTCTGGCGCGCGGAACCAGAGAGCCGGGCGCGTCTTTGATATAGACAATGTCCTGACCAAGCGCTTCCGGCCCGTCCTGGCCGCGGGTCGGCGGTGCAGCCGGGTGGCCGGTTACGACTGTTTTTCGCGGTGTGGTTTTCGGTGGACGAACGACCAGGGCAATCGGCTGACTTTCGAGTGTCCGGTAGCGCCCGGCCTGAGGGTCGAAATAACTGAACTGCACCGCGGGAATGGCGGCCAGGGTGTGGTTCTGCGGAATGAGCACCTGCTCAAAGGATTTCGTTGACTCCTGCGTTTTCCCGGCTAGCGGCTCATAGGTGCGGAAACCGTCAGTCTGCACAAACGTGGGCGCGGCAGCATCGGCAAGATAGCCGCTGCCGTTGAGGCGCATATGGACGGTAATCGGGTCTCCGACAGACAGCTCCTGCGGTACCGCGGTCACGTCCAGGTCAAACGAGCCGACCGCGCCTGAGAAATTGTCCGGTCTGCCGACTGCCGGCAGCGGTTGCACGCTGAGGGTCAGAGGGTCGGAACGCAGGGTGAGCTGTAGCCGCTCGGAAGAAAACGTCGAAAAGAAGTCGTTCTGGAAGAAACGATCAAAGAACGGGTCGCCGAAGGACGAGCCGCCCCGGCGACGGGTGAGGACGTTGAGCCGGAGACTCGCCGGGCCGAGCGCCAAGCTCCCGGAACGGAGGGGAATCACCTCCGTGTCAAAATGCAGAACGGTGAATGTCTGGCCGCCCAGCGTCTGTCGCTGTTGTGTGGGTTCGGAGAAGGGCTCGACAGAGAAGCCCTCTTTGCTGAATTGCGGATACTGGACGTCAGAGACTCGGGCCGCTCCAATATGGAGCTTGACCGCAACCGGAACACGTTCGTGTAGATAGACTTCGTGGCGCGGAACGGAAAGCTGAAGACTCAACTCGTTTTGGCCGCCCGTGGCTTGAGGAGGTTGTTGAGCCGGAGATGACGGTCTGCCAGACGGGGAAGGTGATGGCTGGGCGGCCGCAATCGTGACGTTAAGCGGGTCGGTGTGATACTGCCGCCCTTGATGTTCCACGGGAAATGGACCCAGGGTGAACTGCCCTGGCTTGAGCGGCAGGAGAGAGTAACGATGCTGCACGGACGCCGCGACTTGCCCATTCCTAATAGACACCTGAGTCGAGGGACCGAGATAGCGGCTCTCGAAGTCGTCAATATTGAGAGTTGGGGCCGGCGTGTCCTGAGCCCCTCTGACCTCAATGGATAGCGTCAACGCCTCACCAAGCGTTGCCCGCTGCGGGTAGACAGCGGCGTGGACACTCACCTCCGAGGCCCCGGACAACGCCGGACAGACAAGCCCGAACAGCAAGCACAGGGGAAGAAGAAACGCATGTCTTTTCATTCTTCTGGCCTACCAGTCTCGTAACGGTTCAGCTATGTTGCCGCGCTGAGCCCGCCGGGTAAACTCCTCCGAGCTGAGTTCTCCGTCGCGGGCCATATCGATCACAGACTGTGCTTCGTCTTCGGACATCTCGTTGGGCTGGTCTTGGCCATGCTCCGCCTGAGCGGGAGCCTCCGGCTGTTCTCCGGCGTGTTGCCGGTCTTGCCGGTCCTGCTGCGTATCCTGCTGTTGTTGCCCGGCGTCTTGTTCGGCTTGCGGTTGCTCTTCTCGCTTGGGTTGATTTGGCTGGCTGGGTTGGTTTGGCTGCGGTTGATTCTCAAGTTTGTCTTGCAACTCCTCGATCCTTTTAGCCACAAACTCGTAGTTGAACTTCGTATCCCGGTCTGTTGGGTCAGCACCAAGTGCGCGCCGATACGAGGCCAAGGCATTGGTATAGGCGGCAAGGGCCGCCTGCGGATTCTGCTCCTCTGCCTGCACGCCCATTTGATACTGGGTATTCCCCATGTTGTAGGCGGTCCGTCCGGGCCGTCCGGCATCTACCTCGGAGTCCTTGGGGCTGGCTTGTACGCGCGAGAAAGAGGTGAGCGCTTGGGTGTACTGGCCCGCCTTATAATGCGCCGTTCCCATATTGAAATTGAGCAGCGGAGAATCGGGATGGTCGATTAATGCCTGGCCGTAGGATTCGACTGCATCGCCAAATTTGCCCTCGGAGAATAATCGGTTCCCTTCAACCACCTGGCTGCGCAGACTATCGGTCCAGGCGACACACAGGAGGGCACAGCTCAGCAGCAGTCGCTGTAAGATATTCATGCCTTGTTCTCCTCCTCTCCGGGGAGTGAGGAACGACTTACCCGCTCGGGGGCCTCTTTGTCGGCCGCTTGAGAACGCCAGTCTCGAATACAGCCTTCCAGGGCGAGCAGGATGAGACCCAGTGCGAGCGGGAGTTGAAAGCGCTCGGCGTAGCGACGCTCCAGGGTTGAGGTGAGTGCTCGCTTCTCAAGCCGGCTCAGATAGCGCGTATAGACCTCCCCCAGACCCAGACTCGGGCCGGCGTCGTAGACATAGGCGCCGCCGGTTGTCAGCGCAATCTGCTGCAAGGTCTCCGTATCCAGACGCGACTTGACGACCTGCCCCTGGCGGTCTTTCAGAAAACTGCGTCTGCCATCCCTGCTGAGCGGGATCAGCTCGCCCTCCGAGCTGCCGACCCCGACGGTATAGATTTTGATGCCTTTTGCCGCAGCCTGCTGACTGGCCGCCTGAATCTGTCCGTCATGGTCCTCACCGTCGGTGATAATCAGCAGCGCATGATGCTGACCGGGCTGGTTCTCAAAGGCCGCCAGCCCGGTCTGGATGGCCTCGCCCAGAGCGGTCCCACCCTTGGGGATAATACCGACCGTGACGGAACGGAGGCTCTCTAAAAACGCCCCGTAATCCAGCGTCAAGGGACATTGGATAAAAGCCGAGCCCGCAAAAGCGACCAGCCCAATCCGGTCTCCTTGAAGGTGCTGGACGAGATCCTGAAGGGCCAGTTTGGCGCGATCTAATCGCGTCGGGGTGACGTCCGTTGCGAGCATGCTGCGCGAGGTGTCAAGCGCGACCACGATATCCGCCCCCTCACGGCGCACCTCTTCCCACTGAAATCCCCAGCGGGGGCCTGCCAGGGCAACGATCAGAAGAGTGAGCGCGACGACCAACAGGCCGCCCCGCCAGTAGTGACCATGCTGAGCCGTAGCGGCCGTCAGAACGGGTAAGAGGCTGGCTTGGGCGAACTGCTCCAAGGCGCGCCGCCGCCGCCGCAGGGCCCACACCAGGAGACCGGCAACAAGCGGAACGCAGCACAACAGCCACAGCAACTGAGGGGTACGCCAAACCATTAGGGCAGCTTTCTGAGGAGAGTGTGATTCAGGCCCGTTTCCAGGCCGACCAGGGTTAGCGCCCACACGATACACCACGGATAGAGCTCATAATAATCGAGGTATAGAGGCGCGCGAAAAGGGGTGCGCTCCAACTGGTTAATCGTCTCGTAAATGGACTGGAGGCTGGCGGTGTCCGTTGCGCGGAAATAGCGCCCTCCCGTAGTCTGAGCGATATTCGACAGCGCCTCCTCGTCAATATCCACCTGTATGGGACGGTAGACCGTGTTGCCAAACAGATCCCGGGTCGGATAGGGCGCCAGGCCGCGGGTCCCTGCCCCAATGGTATACACCTTGATGCCCAGGGTGTTGGCCGCATCCGCCGCGGTCAGTGGCGAGACCTTGCCCGCATTGTTTTGACCATCGGTGAGCAGAATCACGATCTTACTCTTCGCCTCCGAGTGCTCCAGGCGACCCGCCGCGGTTGCCAGGGCAGAGCCAAGAGCCGTACCGTCCTCGATCATCCCAATCTCGGCCCGCTCCAGGTTCTGCAACAGCCAGCCGTGATCGAGAGTGAGCGGACACTGGGTATAGGGACGGGCGCTGAACAGGACCAGGCCTATTCGATCTCCGCTGCGGGCGGTCACAAAATCGCCGACAACAGACTTCACCACCTCCAGCCGGTTGGCCCGCCCGGTATCCAGATGGAAGTCTTCGGACAGCATGCTGCTCGAAATATCAACGGCCAGTACAATATCGATACCTTCACCGGAATACTGGCTCTCGGCTTTGCCGAGTTGGGGGCGGGCAAGCGCGAGGACCAGGAGGAAGAGAGCCGCCCCCCGGAACACCGGCAAAATCCAACGCCAGTGCCGTTTCCCCGTATGCGTCAGGGAACGCAGTATATCCAAGCTGGGATAACGAACCGCCGCCTCAGGGCTACCCCACCGTTGGAGCCAGAAGACCAGCGGGATGAGCAGCCAGACCAGCAGCATCCAGGGGTCATGCAGCCGCATGCCGATCCTCCTGTGGACGATCGTGCACGTCAGAGATCGTCTGGGCGTGCCGGGGCCGGGTTTCGTCCACAAACCGTTTGGCCGCTTCATAGGCCGCCTCGCTCTCATCCAGGCTGGGTTGATGCCGGGCGAATTTGACCAAATCCGCCTGGGCCAGGAACGCGCCGAGCAGGCGCTGCTGGGTCGGCGGAAGACGGCTGGGGCGGTCGCCCCCCCCTCCCTTGGGGGACCGCCGAGCGGAGCGAGAGCGAGGGGCAGAAGAACCGTGTGTGACTGCCACAAGGAATTCTTCCGTCGTCATTTCCGGGGCGCGCACCCGGAGTCCATCTTCCAGATAGGTTCGGACAATAGCCGACAGGGCAACATAATACGCCTCGAACTGACCGGCTTGAGGCAGGTGCCTGGCCCGCAAATGCGATAGGGCCTCAAGAGCGACCTCGTGGGCCGGCCGAGGTGAGAGAACTGCTGCCTGACGGAATCGGTTCAGAAAATAGTGGAGGGCAAGACCAATGCCGATCAGCGCGACGAGGACGGCTCCGCCCACGAGGGTAGGCAACCAGTTAAAGGGGACGTCTTCCGGTGGTTTGATGTCGCGAATGTCGGTCGGCTGCCCCTCCTGCGTGAGCAAGCTCGCTACATGAACCCGGAGCGCCTCGCCGGTGGCCTCGTGCCGGCTGCCGTCAGGCGTTGTATAGGATATGCGTGGAGCCGGGAGCATATGATAGCCCGTGGTGAAAATGGTGAGCGTATACCACTGGGTGATGATGGTCCGTTCAGCCTGTGGCTGGTCCGGCTGCCGGCCAAAATCGATAATGTCAAACTCGCCGATACGCTCGTGGAACAGTGGGACAGAGACGTCCACGCCCGTCTCCGCGCTGATTGTAATGGTGTAGCGGAGGTGATCCCCGATGGTGATTTCGTCCCGATCGACACTGGTCTGGAGGTGAACCGGGCCGGTCGGTTTCTCTCCGTCCGCAGCGGCCCAAGTCATGGACGGCAGGCTGAGGGAGGACCACACGGCGAGCAGCAGAGCCAGCGGCGCTTTGCGGGCAACACAGGGGAAGCGTCTCATGAGAAACTTCTAATGCCGCTGCTCGCGCATGCGAAAAAAACGCAGCAAAGCGTCTACATACGGCTGGTCAGTGCGCACCGTAATGGTGTCCGTATGAGCGCGTCGCAACATACGCGCTCTGTCATCCCGGGCCGCTGCCGCCCGTCGGGCGAACTCTTCCCGGACCCGCCGGTCACCGGTATCCACCAGCTCTCGCTCTCCGGTTTCGGCATCCTGGAGCTCAATCAGGCCGATGTTCGGCAGGCTCAGCTCGCGGGGGTCGTCTAATACAATAGCAATCACGTCATGGCGACGATTGGCAATAGTGAGCGCAAAGGCGGCCTGCGGATCGAGCCAGTCGGAAATGAGAAAGACCACCGCCCGGCGCTTACTGACATGACTCAGATGTTCCAGGGCGGCCGTAATATTTGTGCCGCGCTGCCGGCTCCGGAAGGAGAGGACCTCACGAATCACCCGCAGGACGTGGCGGAGGCCCTTTTTGGGCGGGAGCGACAGCTCGACCTCGTTACTGAACATCACCAGCCCGACTTTGTCATTATTGGTGATGGCCGAGAAGGCAAACAGGGCCGCCATCTCGGCCGCCATAGTACTCTTCAACTGAGACACGCTGCCAAACTGAGTCGAGGCGCTGGTGTCCACCAGAAGCATCACGGTGAGTTCCCGCTCTTCACTAAAGCGTTTGACGTGCGGGATACCCGTCCGGGCGGTGACGTTCCAGTCTATGGTCCGGACGTCATCACCGGGGAAGTATTGCCGGACCTCGGCAAACTCCATGCCGTGGCCTTTGAACGCGCTCTGGTATTGGCCGGCAAAGACATCATTGACCAAATGGCTGGTCCGAATATGAATCTTACGGACCGCTTTGAGTTGTTCCGAAGTCAGCATAAGCTAGGGTACGGGCACACCGTCAAAGATGTGTTGCAGGACGCTGTCCGCGGTCAGTTCTTCAGCCTCGGCCTCATACGTAATAATGACCCGGTGGCGCAGAATATCCGGGCCGATGGATTTCACATCTTGAGGCGTGACGTAGCCGCGTCCCTGGAGCAGTGCATGGGCTTTGGCTGCAACGGTCAATGACAGAGTGGCCCGCGGGGAAGCGCCGTACTGAATAAAGTGCTGGACATCAATGTCGTAAGCCGCGGGGTCGCGCGTGGCAAAGACCAGATCGATAATATAATCCTTAATCTTATCGTCCAGATAGAGCTGGTCGGTCAGACCGCGCAACCGCACGATATCCTCTGTGCCCAGCACCGGACTGACCGCGGCGGGCTGGGTGGTGGATGCCATACGATCCAGGATCTGCCGCTCTTCTGCCTTCGAAGGATAGGTGACCCACAGCTTGAGCATAAAACGATCAACCTGGGCCTCTGGCAGGGGATAGGTGCCTTCCTGCTCAATAGGATTCTGGGTGGCCAGAACGAGAAAGGGTTCCGGCAGGAGGTGGGTCTCCTCACCTATCGTCACCTGACGTTCCTGCATGGCTTCGAGCAGGGCGCTTTGGACCTTGGCCGGCGCCCGGTTGATCTCATCCGCCAGAACGATATTGGCAAAAACCGGCCCCTTCTTGGTGGTAAACGTGCCCTCGCGAGGATTATAAATCAGCGTCCCGATGAGATCTGCGGGCAGAAGGTCCGGAGTAAACTGAAGCCGCTGAAAGCGGGCATTGATTGCTTGGGCCAGGGTCTTCACCGACAGTGTCTTGGCCAGACCGGGAACGCCCTCCAACAAGACGTGACCGTTTGCTAACAGACCAACAATCAGGCGGTCAACGAGATACTGCTGGCCGATAATGACCTGGCCGATAGCATCCCGTAAGCGCGCCAGTGACGCAGCTTCTTCTCTCACTCGTTCGTTCAGAGCCGTGATATCGCCGTCCATGGGTCTGGATATTCTCCTCAGTCGTGGCTGTTGTAGGCAAGCTGTAGACGGTAATAGACGTTGACAAGCCTGTATTTCTTCATTGATTTTGAGCTGTTTGTTTGCCTGAGACTGAACGTCTCTGATGCGGAAAAGTAAGAACCGGAACCACGGGTGTCAAGGGCGCTCAAGAAGAGCAGGACTCTTGAGCCACGGCCAGTAAATAGGCTATGGTTCTTTACCTCAAGCCTTTTTAACGAGGGCTCTGGTCCGGCAGGGGGAGCATGAAACACAACGGGAAGCGCGGCAGAAAACGGCCACGGGGCCTTCGGACTCGGCCAAAAGGGCGCAGTGTTGACCCTCAGGCTCTCCGAGAAGTCCAAACGTTGCTGGCCGATGCCCCGCGTCGGCGGGACCTCCTGATCGAACATCTGCATCTCATCCAGGATCACTATGGCCATCTGTCCGCGGCCCACCTGGTTGCCCTTGCCCACGAAATGCAGCTCGCTCCGGTAGAAGTGTACGAGGTTGCCAGCTTTTACCATCATTTCGATGTGGTCAAAGAAGGCGAAACCCCTCCGCCGACAATCACCGTTCGGGTGTGTGACTCGGTCAGTTGTGAGTTGGCCGGAGCGGAACAATTGATTCCCGCTTTAGAGCAAGAGATGGGCAAAACTGTGCGGGTCCAGCGTGTTCCGTGCGTGGGCCGGTGTGAAACCGCACCGGTTGCGGTGGTTGGCCAGAACCCGATCGGTACGGCAAGCCTGGAGCAGGTGAGACACGCGGTCGAACACCAGGCGACTCAAGCCAGCCTGCCGGCGGGCACGGTTGACTATCAAGCCTATCGGACGGGCGGTGGATATCAGGTTCTGCGGGAGTGTCTCAACGGCAGCCGCGACCTCGATTCAGTGCTGGGCGCGCTGGAAGATTCCGGCCTGCGCGGTCTTGGCGGCGCCGGCTTTCCTGCCGGACGCAAGTGGCGCATCGTACGTGGCTATGCGGGCCCGCGCCTCTTGGCGGTCAATATTGACGAGGGCGAGCCGGGCACCTTTAAGGACCGCTATTATTTGGAACGCGACCCGCATCGTTTTCTGGAAGGGATGTTGATTGCTGCCTGGGCGGCTGAAATCAACACCGTCTATATCTATATCCGAGACGAATACCCGGCCTGTCTCCAGCTTCTCAAGAACGCGCTTGCGGCCCTGGAGGCCGACCCGCCGATGGCGCTCCCCGCTATCTACCTCCGGCGTGGGGCGGGTGCGTATATCTGTGGCGAAGAGTCGGGCATGATCGAGTCCATCGAGGGTAAACGCGGCATGCCGCGGCTACGTCCACCGTATGTGGCTGAAGTCGGCTTGTTCGGACGCCCGACCCTGGAGCATAATTTTGAGACGCTGTATTGGGTGCGCGATATTCTGGAGCACGGGGCGGAGTGGTTTGCGAGCCACGGCCGGAGGGGGCGCAAGGGGCTCCGCTCGTTTTCCGTCAGCGGTCGCGTCCAGAATCCAGGCGTGCATCTGGCCCCGGCCGGCATCAGTCTGCGCGAGCTGATCGATGAACATTGCGGAGGTATGCTCCCCGGACATGAGCTGTACGCCTACTTTCCCGGTGGAGCGTCCGGCGGTATTTTGCCCGCCGTGCTGGCCGACCTGCCGCTCGATTTCGACACCCTGCAACCCCACGGCTGTTTCATCGGTTCCGCGGCAATCATCGTTCTGTCCGATAAAGACAGCGCCAAGGTCGCCGCGCTCAATGCGATGCGCTTTTTTGCGCACGAGTCCTGCGGAAAATGTACGCCGTGTCGCGTGGGGACACAGAAAGCTGCCGGGCTGATGGCGCAAAACCACTGGGATGTGCCCTTGCTTGAGGAACTGGCCCAAGTCATAGGTGACGCCTCGATTTGTGGCTTAGGCCAAGCCGCTCCCAACCCGCTGCGCAGTATCATCAAATACTTCCCAGAGGAGCTTGCCTAATGGCTGCCGTTCCTGAAATCGCACAAACGACATCCTTTCTCCTGGACGGACGGGCGGTCGACGCCCTGCCCGACGAAACCATTTTACAGGCGGCCCGTCGTCACGGGGTTGATATTCCTCACCTGTGCTACAAGGACGGGCTCCGGCCAGACGGAAATTGTCGTGCCTGTGTGGTGGAAGTGAAGGGGGAGCGTACCCTTGCGCCTTCCTGCTGCCGGCCACCGCAGGAGGGCATGGAGGTGGCAACCACAAGTGAGCGCGCCCGTCACTCCCAAAAGCTGGTTCTCGAATTGTTGCTTTCAGACGTTGTTGAGACCCCCTATACAAACGACTCGGAACTGGCGACCTGGGCGCGTGCGTTGGAAGTCGGCACACCGCGCTTCGCACCGCGCCAGCAGCCGGAATCGGATGGGTCTCACCCGGCCATCGCCGTGAATCTCGACGCCTGTATTCAGTGCACTCGCTGTCAGCGTGCCTGTCGTGAAGAGCAGGTGAACGATGTCATCGGCTACGCCCTGCGCGGCGGCCAAGCCAAGATCGTCTTTGATGTGGACGACCCCATGGGCAGTAGCTCCTGCGTCGGCTGCGGTGAATGTGTCCAGGCCTGTCCCACCGGGGCGCTCATGCCAGCCAAAGAGGTAGGACTGATTGAGCCGGACAAAACGGTGGATTCCGTCTGTCCCTATTGCGGAGTGGGCTGTCTGCTCACCTATCACGTCAAAGACAATACGATTCTGTACGTCACCGGGCGTGACGGTCCGTCCAACCACGGCCGGCTGTGTGTGAAAGGCCGCTACGGCTTTGACTATGTCACCCATCCGCAGCGGCTCACCCGCCCCTTAATCCGAAAAGCTGGGGTCCCTAAGTCCACCGAGATCACCAT
This sequence comes from Candidatus Binatia bacterium, assembly GCA_022824615.1. Taxonomy (GTDB): domain Bacteria; phylum Desulfobacterota; class Binatia; order Bin18; family Bin18; genus Bin18. Next base: position 21,526 of record JAJDZM010000065.1, read on the forward strand.
TGATCCGGCTGATCCCTCGGACGTATTTCGTGAAGCCTCCTGGGAAGAAGCGCTCGATTTTGCGGCGAACGGCCTCAAAAAAATACGCAACGAAAAAGGCGGCCAGGCGCTGGCCGGATTTGGCTCGGCAAAAGGCAGTAACGAAGAAGCTTATCTCTTTCAAAAGCTGGTTCGGACCGGATTTGGGACAAATAACGTCGATCACTGTACCCGGCTGTGTCACGCCTCGTCGGTCGCCGCCCTCTTAGAGGGCATTGGATCGGGCGCGGTTTCCAACCAGGTGGCAGACGTGGCGGAGGCGGAGTGCATTATCATCATCGGCTCCAACGCCTCGGAGAACCATCCGGTTGCGGCGACCTTTATGAAGAACGCGGCCAAGGCGGGCAAGACGCTGGTGGTCATGGACCCCCGTCGGACGGAGCTCGCCCGCCATGCGTCGTATTATCTCCAATTCAAGCCAGACACCGATGTGGCCCTGCTCAATGCCATGATGCACACCATCATCGAGGAGGGCTTGGTGCAGCGGGAATTTATCGAGCAGCGTACCGCTGGGTTTGAGCTCATCAAACAAAACGTAGCCGGCTTCAGCCCCGAAGAGATGGAACCCGTGTGCGGGATTGCCGCCGAGACCATTCGGGAGGTTGCCCGTCGCTATGCAACCGCATCCGGTTCGATGATTTTCTGGGGGATGGGTATCTCACAGCATATCCACGGCACCGACAATGCGCGCTGTCTCATTGCGCTTGCTTTGATGACCGGACAGATCGGTCGCCCTGGGACCGGACTCCATCCGTTGCGCGGCCAGAACAATGTTCAAGGAGCCTCTGACGCCGGCCTGATTCCCATGATGTTCCCCGACTACCAACGGGTCGACAACGAGGAGATACGGCAGCGCTTCGAGGCCCTCTGGGGTGTCTCCCTGGACCCGCAAGCCGGTCTGACCGTGGTCGAGATCATGAACGCCATTCTCGACGACCGGCTGCACGGTATGTACATCATGGGCGAGAACCCGGCCATGTCCGACCCCAACCTGCATCACGCGCGGCAGGCTTTGGCCAAGCTCGACCACCTGGTTGTGCAGGACCTGTTCCTGACCGAAACCGCGGCGTTTGCCGATGTGATCCTGCCGGCGTCCGCGCTGCCGGAGAAGACCGGCACGTTCACCAACACCGACCGGCGCGTACAACTCGCCCGCAAAGCGCTCAACCCGCCGGGCCAGGCCCGTCAGGACCTGGACATCATCCAAGAGATGGCTCGCCGCCTGGGACTGGACTGGCGATATCGCGACACCGCGGCGGTCTACGAAGAGATGCGCCAGGCCATATCCGCCCTCGGGGGTATCAGTTGGTCACGGCTCGAACGCCAGGACTCCGTGACCTATCCCTGTTGGACCGAAGACGACCCGGGCCGACCGGTAGTGTTTCAAAAGAATTTCCCGACCTTGAACGGCATAGCCCAGTTCGTCCCCGCGCGTTTGATTCGCGCTGACGAACTACCCGATGCCGAGTTTCCGTTCGTGCTGATCACCGGCCGCCAGCTTGAACACTGGCATACCGGCGCAATGACCCGCCGGGCCAGCGTCCTGGACGCCATCGAACCGCAGCCCGTGATCAACGTCCATCCTGAGGACCTGGCCGCGCTGGACGGCGCGGAAGGAGACCTCCTGACCATTGCCTCCCGCCGGGGTGAGATCACCGCCTACGCGCGGGTGGATGCCGGCCTGCAACGTCGCGAGATTTTCATCCCCTTCTGCTATCAGGAGGCCGCCGCAAACCTGCTGACGAATGAGGCCCTGGACCCCTACGGGAAAATTCCCGAGTTCAAGTATTGTGCGGTCCGGGTCAGCGTCAACCGCACCGAGGAAGCCTGATCTTTCTCGCTCGTCGCAATAAGGAGATATCGATGGCCGTTCCAGCCCAGCACGCACTCATGACCGCCGAAGAACTGTTTGACCTGCCCGATGACGACTACAAATACGAACTCGTCGAAGGAGAGCTGATTCGTATGGCCCCGACTGGCGGAGAACATGGAGTTTTAACAGCTCGCGTGGCCGCTGTACTCCACACATACGTACAAGATAATGATCTTGGCATTTGCAGCGGTGCGGAAACCGGTTTTATCTTACAGCGCAGCCCCGATATTGTCCGCGCTCCGGACGCCGCCTTTATTACTAAGGCACGTATTCCCGAGGCTGGTATTCCCAAAACATACTGGCCGTTTGCCCCGGACCTGGCGGTTGAGGTCCTCTCTCCTTCAGATCGTTTCAGCGCTGTACAAACCAAAATTGCCGAGTATTTCTCCGCCGGGACTCGTCTGGCATGGGTCATAGAACCCGCTACCCGAACCGTCTACGTCTATCGCGCTTCGCGTGACGTTCAGGTGCTGGGGAAAGATGATGAGTTGAGTGGAGAAGACGTGCTGCCGGGCTTTCGGTATGCGGTGAAGCGGCTGTTTGGGTGAGTCTGGATGAAGGGCGGAATAGTCTCCGGGCGGAACGGAGCGGGCACGGCTTATCACGGATTTCATTCCCGTAGCGCGTAGGGAACATTGTTCACAACGCCAGGGCTTCCAATATCTCTTCCGGCGTCCGCTCTGGCGACGCAAACGGATTAAGCACCCGAACCGTACCGAACTCGTGGCCGTGTTGCAGGTCTTCGGTCAGCAGCACCCTGCACTCACAGGTCTGCGCAGCAGCGACGATGAGCGCGTCCCACCAGGACACGAAATGGTACTCCTGCAAGAGCCAGGCTCGTTCCAGGATAGCGAGGTCAATGGCTACCGGCTGCCAGGAGGCGAGACTGCGGACGACCTGTTGTGCGTCCGGGACAGGCATGGCCGGCTTCAGCTTGCGTGTAAGCGTCGAGTAGAGTTCTTGTAGAACCTGGAAGCTCAGCCGTCCCGAGCGTGAGCGCCAAACGAATCTGAACCAGTCGTCTGCGCGTGATTGCTTTGCCGGCTCCCCGGTGTCGTAGCGGTAGACGAGGACGTTGGTATCAACGAAAAGCGGCCCGGTCATGCAGCTCTTCCCGCGTTGGCTTGCGCCCGTCAACCCACTCCATCTTACGGGGCTTAATCGCCAAGGCGCGCTTCATGGCGACCTCGTACTCGTCCTCCCGGCGTTGCATCCCTGCCAGCAACCCGGCCAGCCATTTGGACACGCTCCGCTCGTTCTCCGCAGCCTTGACCCGCAACCACCGAGCGGTCTCCTCAGGCAGGGTGATGGTGATGTTTTTCATGGCGCAAGAATAGTGAAACACGAAAATCGTGTCAAGAATCCTCGAATAACTGCATGGCCAGGTTTGAATGGTCGATCCGTCGCTGGTGACTCTGAGCGCGCCAGCGTTTACCGTCCCGGTTGTAATGCCTCGGCCGCTGTGGTTACGGTCTTGAAATCAACGCCAATGGCTTCAAAGTGGCGTTTACCACACTTGATCTTCTGGTTCTCTGATATCCTCCGCTTCTCGTCGTCGAGCGCACTCTTCGTCTCGCGCACGAGATAGACCTTGCTGTCCTGCTCGGCCACAATGGCCCAATCCGGGTTGTAGTCTCCTATGGGCGTGTCCGCTACGAACCAGCGCGGCAGCTTGACGAAGAGACGGACGTTCTCCATGCCGTCGAGTTGACGGGCGAAATCGCGTTCGACTTCCGAGTCGTAGGGAATATAGTCATATAGCGTCTTGTTCTTGCTCTGTACCTCATACAGGTTGGAAAGATAAGACTCGATTTCGTCCTCTTCAAAGAGACGCATTTCGTACTCCTGCCCGGCAATCCGTTCGTACTTGATGCCGTCCACAATCATGCCGCGCAGCGTCCGGTTGATCTGCTTCCCCACCTCCGTCATGAACGCCTGCGGGTTGACCGGGAAGTCCCCCAGCCGGCCTGATTCCTTGAGAATACGCACGAGCGTATGACGGGTCAGTTCCGTTTCCCGTTGCAAGAAGGCCAGGATGTCCGGGAGGGCCTTCGGTTTGGGGGCGTCGGTCGTTCGGGCCTCCAGGACACGACTGGCCTGAATACCGGCCTTGGTGACCTCCAGTTCCTCGCGCGTGGTTAAGATTGCGACGGGGCTGATTTTCTCCATGTCCTTGAGACGTGAGGAAGCCTGTTTGACGAGTTCCTCCGTCTTGAACTCCACGGCGTAGGCAGTCTTCCTGCTAATTCGCTTCCACAGCTCTTCAAATTCCGGCGTAAGCGCGACCGCTTTCTTGAAATGGAGTAACCGCTTCTGCCGGGCGTCCACGATACGGTCCCGAAAGATGTACTTCCGCATTTCATCGAGGATCGATGCTCGTATCGGTTCATGCTCCGGGGCCAGTTCCAGGACGAAGCCTTCACGGTTCGGATTGAACTTGGCTTGAATGTCTCCCTGGGCGTCAATATATCCTTTCTCCTTCAGGTCTTCCCATATCCTGACGGAGGCATCCTGGCCGATAGCCTTCTCTTCTTCTCCCTCCAAGACCGGACGCACCAGCTTGGAAAAGGCGGCCTGCTCGATGCGACCGAACTTAATCTGGCAGTCGCGCTCAATGTCGTCCTGAAGGCCACGGGCGTACTCCTCGAATGTCTCGCCGGCAATTACCGTCAGCCGGTTGATCGTATCGTCGTAGACACGTTCGCCATCCTGGTTCACCGGGAGGCGTAAGCCACGCCCGATGGTCTGGCGGCGTTCGCGCTCAGTTCCCATCTCTCGCAGACTGCAAAGCTGAAAGACATTTGGATTATCCCAGCCTTCCTTCAGTGCTGAATGGCTGAATATGAAGCGGAGCGGTTCTTCCGGGGAAAGCAGGCGTTCCTTGTCCCGCATGATGAGGCTATAGGTATCCTCGTCAGCTTGGGTGTTTCCTCTGGTGTCCTTCAGGATGCCCTTCTTGTCGGATGAGAAATAGCCGTTGTGAAGCGTCTCGACGGGGTGGGTGAGTAGCCCCTTGTAGAGGGGCTTGGTGCTGAGTTCGGTGAAGGCTTCTTCAAACCACTCGGCAATCTTGCCTTTCTGCGGAGTGCCGTCGCCATACAGCCGGTAGCTCGCCACGCGGTCAATGAAAAACAGGGATAAGACTTTGACGCCCTTGTCCTTCATCCTGAGTTCCTTCTGAAGATGGCGCTCGATGGTCTCCCGAATCTGGGCTTTCATGACTTCCTCGGCCATGCCTCCTTCTTCCTCACCCTGACGGGTCATCCGACCGTTGTTGAATTCGATATGTTCCAATCCCGGCTCTGCGCTGATGTTCGATACGATGAAGCCGTGCTGGTATTCCGGGCGTTCATTCGACTTCCTGTACAGGTCGTCGCCCTGCTTGACCTTCACAGTCTTCGTCTTCGGACCATTCGGCGCATTGACGTTGATGGTCACTTTGGCATGGGGCGTCTTTGCCCTCTTGGCGTACTCAACCTTGTCGAGCCGGACAAACACGTCGTTGAAGCTGTCATCGGCCTTCACGGAGGAGGCTTCAATCCGTTTCACAAGGCGCAGGTCGTAGGCTTTGATCGGATCGAGTTTGTAGAGCAGATTGTAGGGGTTGAGGTGCGTGGCCGAATACCGGAAACAGGCAACCGGCTTCAACTGTTGGATGGCCCGCTGGGACTTTGGCGTGTTGTCCACGCTCTGCGGCTCGTCGATGATCACAATGGGCCGGGCGGCCTGGATAAACTCAATGGGCCGGTGGCCAGACATGGCGTCCCGCTCCTGGTGAATGATGTTGAGTTTCTTTCGCTGTTCGTCATCGAGCTTCGAGTAGTCCACATCATCTCCGGCATCTTTCTGAAACGCCTGGATGTTGATGACCATGATCTGAATCTGATTGCTGGTGGCGAACTGGCGCACCTTGCCCAGCTTCTTGGAGTCGTACACGAAGTGGTCAAAGGGCACGTTGTCGTACAGGGACGCGAAATGCGCCTTCGTCATATCGATGCTCTTCAGCACGCCCTCGCGGATCGCCACGCTCGGCACCACGATGATGAACTTCTTGAAGCCGTACTTCTGGTGCAACTCAAAGATGGTGCGGAGATAAACGTAGGTCTTGCCGGTTCCGGTTTCCATCTCAATGGAGAAGTTCGGGAAGTCGTAGTTGCGTGGCGTGCCCTTTTCCGCGTCCTTCTTGGCTTGATACGACTCCAAGAGCACGGTGGACTTGGGAATATCGTTCGCCTCCTGAACGGCACGCGTATTCTTCAGAATACGGCCCGACTCGATGGCAACGCGATTGCCGATGCCAAGCTCGGTCTGTTCCAGCATGTCCATCTGTGTCGTGAAACTGACCTCGAATTGACTCTGGTTCGACGGTTGGCCTTCAAACACGCCTACAGCGGCCTGAATGGCTTCCTGCTGATAAGGGAGGTTGGCGTCAAATTTCAGTTTCACGGCGTCACCCTCTTCTTCAGACCGTGCGGAACACGATTGAGGATTCCTTGTCCTTACCCCGGTTACGCACCTTGAATGTCTGTACGGCGTTGGCCTTGAGCTGGTCGTTGTTCTTGAAGCCCGAGTCTAGGCAGATGACCTGTAGCGGGTCTGCGTCTGCCATCGCCTTGATGAGTTCCGTCGTTATTTCGTCTTGCAGGCAGATCAGAAGCGCGCCATCTGAGATGGAAAAGACCTCTTTCCCCGCCATCTCTACCTTCTCGACCTTCGTAGTCAGCGGGAAACCGGCCTTGAGCAGCAGCTCGTAGAGGATGTCTTCCGGCGTGGCGTTGGGGTCAATGTGCTGTTCGTGGAGTTCGAGCTGCTCAGCGATTTTCTCGGGGTCGTCGGGCTGGGAGCCATCCCAAAGGCGGAAGTTGGAGCGGTCGAGCGAAAAAGCGCGCATTCCAAAGTCAGGTGCTCCGTTTGAGTCAGTGTCAAACAGAGCTTCTGAGGAAAGATTCTCTCTGTATTGGCAATTCCTTTTTGGAGGTTCCCTGACTGAGTTCTTCTCTCCGTGTCAAGGGAACGCCGGAATAGAACTTCCCTTTTGTTGCTGTCGTCTTTCTGGGGCCTGTGAAGTAGCGGAAGCCAAGAACATCTTCTCCAATACCATCGACTTTATAGAGGCACTTGAGGCCATCTATGGTCTTTCGTGGAGCAAGATGAGCGTGAAAAAACTTACCTGAAGCGTTGGCTTTCAGCACTGTTCCTGTAGCCCATGTCTCCTTGAGGGCGTCGATAGAAGCAGGGACACGTTCAATTTCATACTCGCCTTCCTTAAAGATAGTGACGGCTCTACCGCCAAGCTCAACAACCTCTCCTGGTGCCTTTTCGGTGATCTTCCACTCGAACTTGTTGAGGTTGTAGTCAACCGAGTGTTTAATCGGCTGGAAGTCCGGTCTGCTATATACAAGTACTTTTTCAATGAGTTTCTGGTAGTCATTCTTCTCGGTCAGCGTTTTGCCGGAATAGCGAACTTGCAAGTACAGAGTAACGCAGTAGCTCTCTTCACCGAAGATATAATCACACAGAAGCTTCAAATGAGCCGCTTCGTTGTCGTCGATGCTGATGAAGGCAACGCCGTCCTCCCGGAGAAGGTTGCGAGCCAAATAGAGGCGTGGATACATCATGCGAAGCCACTTTGTATGGTATCGACCGCTATCCTTCGTGTTGGAGTGTAAGCGACGGCCTTCGTCACCCAGAAGACCAGCGAATGAGAGGTAGGTTTCGAGGGTTTCGGAATAGTCGTCTGGATAGATAAGGTCTCCTCCACCGTTATATGGCGGGTCGATGTAAATCATCTTGACCTTGCCGTAGTACGCCTTCTGAAGGAGTTTGAGCACTTCCAGATTGTCGCCCTCGATAAAGACGTTCTCAGTCTCATCGAAGCTAACAGACTCCTCCCGACAAGGCTTGAGTGTGGCGACGCTGGGCTGTTGGATGATCTTCAGGCATTCATTTTTGCCGGGCCAAGTCATGCCGTAGCGTTCGCGCTGGTTTTCCAGCACTTCGGAAAACTTGCCCAATATTCCTTTGAGCTTCTCGAAGTCCACAGCGTGCACGAGTTGACCGTCCTCGGTTTGGGTCTCGGTCACGACCTCCGGGAAGAGCTGAGCCAGTTGTCGGCGCTTGTCAGCGGCCACGTCCATCGATTGCAGTTCTGCCTTCTCTGTCTTGTCCATAGAGCTTGTTCTCTTACGTATCCTTCCTTCCTCACGGGTGGGAATGTTAGCCATGTCCTTAGAGGGTGTTATGCACTTTTGGGGCGGCGAGCTATGCTAGGCGGATGGAGCGGAGGGCGTATCCGAGCGACGTGAGTGATGGGTAGCGCCTCAGTTTGCATCTTCTGGATTGCGCGTTCGTACGGGGAACCTTGACGCCGCCGCCCGCAGGGCCTTGACCGCGCTCATAAGGGGCACTTTATACCTGTAATTTTACAGGCTGTCACCTCTTTTCCTCCTAAATTGGGAGGCAGAATCATAAAAATGCCACGCGCGCCGACAAAAGGGGTCGTCAATCAGCAGCGAGAAGAAGAAATTTCAAAGTGAGACACTACCGAGTGATGAGGAGTGGGCGTTAGTCGCGCCCTATGTGAGGTTGATGACCGAAGCGGCCCCTCAGCGGCGGCATGCGTTACGCGCAGTCTTTAATGGGCTGCGGTGGCTGGTACGGGCGGGGGCACCGTGGCGAATGTTACC